>CAZDBA010000124.1:0-6110 GCA_964503615.1 uncultured Pirellulaceae bacterium | reverse complement strand
GTGAGCGGCAAGGCGCTAGCCGCCGGTTCGTTGCCAAATATGTCACCGTTGCAATCGGTAACGATGCTGACAATCCGATTACCCTCTACTCACTTCAACAGCATTCGGCTTCCACCTTAAATAGAGTAGAGAAATTCACAGATTTCCCGTTGAAATTTGATAGGTCGTTTAATTATGAGGACGACCCTTTTGGTTTTGGTGACACTGGTCGGTAGAAACTCTGGAATAAGTCCGGAAGCAGTTTGGCAAACACGCTGCTCAAGAACCGGCGGCTAGCGCCTTGCCGCTCACAGGAGGGTCGCTGCGCGACCGCGATGATACACTACGCTTCGCGCAGCGATTGCAGCAGTGGAATTTTGAAGATCACTCGCGATGTGATTGCGGCAGTTAGCAATCCTACCACTACGATTACAGCGAATAAGATTGTTAACTGCAAGAACGGAACGGTCGCGGCGCCGATCAGGTAGTGGGGCAGGGTCGCGAAAAGGGCGGATACGATTCCGATTCCTAACCCCATCAACAGCAGAAAAGCACTCTCCAATAAAATCATTTTAGAAAGCCGGCTAAGACTCCAGCCCACCGCGCGCATCAAGCCGAATTCGCTTTGGCGCTGCAATACGTTTCGGACTTGCACCGCGCCCAAACCGAACGTTCCCAGTAACAACCCCAACGCGCCCAACGTTTGAAACGTACTCAAATAAGTGTTTTGAACCGCTAAAAATCCGGCCAACATTTTTCGTGAGTCGCGAGCGTCGAACCCGTTGTCGCCCAACCGATCTTCCAGCACCGCAACCGCATCGGTTTCGTCTCCCTCTGGTTCGCGAATCAAAAAGTAACGGTAGCCGCCGATCTGCGGAAACGCTCGCGTAAAGTTCTCTTCGGAGCATAGCAACGAACCTTGTAAGATCGTGTTGCTCAAGAACCCAGCCACACGGAACTTCACCGACTCGCCTGAATCGTAGTCGACCGTAAACTCTTGCCCGACCAAATAAACTTTCAGGCTGTACCAAGCCGTGTTCTTGTCGATCAAAACCGGGATCGCGTCTGAATCATCTTCCGATTGCAACAGTACTCGCCATGGATTCTGTTGTTCAGCCTCTGTTTCGGCACTACTGCCAGCAAAGGCAAAAGCGACTTGGTCCGGGTCGTCAAAATGTTCGATCAACTGTGGTGTTACGCCCAACAGGCGAGGTTGGGTTGATTGGTACAAGTTGTTACAGCTGGCGTCTTGCCCTGGCTTAACTCGAAACGAAAAAATCTCAGTCCCCGCGGGCAATGAATTCTCTGCACCCAATGCATCTTGTTGTCCGGACTCTGAATTTAGGTTGGCGAAAATCGGCTGGCTGCTTTCCGCAACCTGATCGAATCCGGCAACCCCTTCGGCAACCGGAGTCAGGTGAAACGAGCTGATCGAAGCGATCAAAAACGAGGCGACCGCAACCAGTCCAATTGTCAATGTGCTGCGCAGTGGATTTCGTTTCGCGCTTAGCACTGCCATTTTTGTCAGGCCGATAGACCGTACATCGCTTGGCTGCGACTTTTGCAACCAGCTCCATGTAAATATCAACAACGCAGACATCACCAGAAAGCCGGCACCCACGAAACTGCCTGCTTGGGCTTCGCCGCCCAGTTGGCTGGCCATAATCGCAAGCCCGATTGCTCCAACCAACATCAACACGGCAGCATATCGCAGCCAACCTCGCTTGCGCCCGCTGGCGGCGTTATCGGTCGCTTGTCCATTTAGCAGCTGGTTGACCGGTTGCTTTCGTGTCGCGCGAACAGCGCGGATAATGGTGATCACTGACACAAGAACGCCGCTTAACAAACCTCCGATGATACTGATCGGGCCGATATGCAATTCCAAAAACGGTCGTGAGATCGCTCCTACCCACCAAGTCTTTAATCCCCAAATCATCAATGCGGCGTATCCAATTCCTAAAGCAACGCCGATCAACGCGCCGACTCCGCAAACCATGATCGCTTCATACAACCAAATGCGAGTGATCTGACCGGACCGAAATCCACTGGCGGTCAACACCCCGATTTGATTTAGCCGTCCTGTCAGCGCCAACTGAAATAGCAACGAAACCAAAATGAGCGCCGCCCCGATCACGAACATGCTGAGTGACAGAAACAGCACATCGAACGGTGTTGAGCCTCCCGATGCGGTCAGCCCCTGCCGCTTGATCGGAATAACGTGAAAGCCGAGATCGACGTTGTCCTCATCGAACTGCTTGATCAACCGTTCGGCGATCTTTGCTTCGGTTTGAACGGTGGCGGAATCGGTGGCGGAAATGCGGAACGAAGTTGTATTGCCAAAGCGGCTGTCCCAAGCCCGTTGTCCAGCGGCTAAGCTGATAAAGCCTTTGGGCGTGGTGCGATGATTCTCCCAATAGACATCATCTTCCGGGCGAAGTTTGTTCTTGGTGTCAAACGGAAGGTCCCACTTCTCAATCGACTCGGCATCGGTCACGCCTGGAACGGTCG
Organism: uncultured Pirellulaceae bacterium; assembly: GCA_964503615.1. GTDB lineage: Bacteria > Planctomycetota > Planctomycetia > Pirellulales > Pirellulaceae > CAZDBA01. The sequence goes on along the minus strand of CAZDBA010000124.1, from coordinate 3,623 downwards.
GGGTCAGGTCGGGATCGTTCGCCAGTGTCGGAGCTTTGTCAAAGACCGCTGGCCGCACCGATCCTCGTCGACGAACCACAAAAGGCGAAGCGGGCTCGGTCAATTTAGCGATGTCGGCCAGTGTGAACTGGATCTCGCTCTCAACTTGTACTCCATGAGTTGTTTCCGGCTGGAAAAAAGTTAACACAAGTTTGTCACCGATCTTCACTCCTAGATCGTTTGCGGTCCACTCGTTCAGTACGATCTCGTTGTCCGATAGCGTCTTGATCGGTTTCCCTGAGATTGATAGCGGACGGAACTCGTCCGAAAAATCGACTGCGGAGATCATCGAGTAGGGGACGCCCGAATCGGTTCCGGCAGCTCGGATATCGTTGGCAAGGTAGGTGAACAGTTCGACGGCGCCGGGAAACGCTTTGCGGATCGACTCAGCTGCCTCGCTTCCAATGACCAAGCGGTCGGACGAAACGCTAAAATACTCGAATGCGTTGTCCGGCGGGGCGTCGTTGCCGGAAGGGATCGGTTGCTGAACGTGTTTGACCGTAAACCCAAGATCGTCAAAGCTCGGCTGGAGTGTGTCGGCCAAATCCTGAGTTGCTTGCTTCGTGGGAAGTTCGTCGTTGCCCACCAGAAAGATCACGTTGACCTGGGCTGGATCTGATTTGTACTTCAACGCCGTTTCCGAAAGCGATTCCTGTAGCAGCTCCAAAGGAACGAAGATGTTTGCCGGCTCAGCTTGGTTGGGTGTCAGGCTAAATCTCGCGATGCTGCGGTTGGGTACCGTTCGAACGACCTTTAGCCGTTGTAGACTTTCGACCAGATCGCGAGTCTTTCCCAAAGCGCTCTCGGACGGCAGTTGAGTTGGCTTGGGGATACGTAATGTAAGCTCAAAATCGTCCGTCGCAGAAAACTGGTCGGCCAACTGTTGGTTGATTACGATCTGACGTCCTGACAACTCGATATCGCTGAGCCCCGTGCCGAGCTTCCAGAACGAATCGTTTACGCCAAACACATTCACGTTCGCGGCGCGTTGGACTCCATCGTCCGATTGAAACTCGACCGTTCCGTTGGGAAACATGATTGCGGGCACGGCTTTCGAGTAGCTTGGTTTGTCGCGAGTGGATTTGCCTGGTGCAGCAAAGAGGTCTGAATCGACGAGTTCCTGTGCAAGTTTTTCGCGGAAGAAGCTATCCGAGACAACGATTTCGTCGATAGAGCCCAGTCGGTCCAGCGTCAGTTCGCGCAAGCTGCCTCGCATGCTGTCGCCGACGATCAACGCTCCGGTCAGTACCGCCGTTGCTGCCGCCACGCCCAACGCGACGCCAAGATTTGATCGCAGGTAATATAAAAAGCTCTTAAATGCGAGTTTCCAATTCGTCATTTACGCGACCTTTTCGAATTTGCCATCGTTGATCGTTGTCGACTGTTGGAACAAGCTAGCCAAACGATCGGAATGAGTTACACAAATTAGAATCGTGTTGTGGGTTGTTTGCATCTCCAGCAACAGCTCGCCAATTCGCGTCGCGTTCTTTTGGTCCAAGCTCCCCGTCGGCTCGTCGGCCAGCACCAAAGCCGGTTCACGAATGAGCGACCTCGCCACCGCGACTCGTTGACACTCTCCTCCGGACAACTGGCCGGGACGATGGTCAACGCGGTCTTCCAATCCGACTTGCTCCAACAGCTTTCGAGCCGCTTCGTTTGCAGCATCGTCGACTGCTCCGGTTGCCAACACAGGCACCAATACGTTTTCCAAGGCGGAAAGTTGCGGCAGCAGATGGTGTTGTTGAAAGACGAACCCGATATTCTCGTTTCGAAACTGGGCTAGCTGTTTTCCACTTAGCTCATGCGGATTGGTTCCAAGTAGTTCGACCGTTCCGCTGCTGGGCGTATCCAGCGAACCGGCGATTTGAAGAAAGGTGCTTTTGCCGCTACCGCTAGGCCCAACCACTGCCAGGTTTTGCCCTCGATTAAGCTCGACCGTTACACCATCCAGGATGGTTAGCGAGCCGCTGGCCGTTTCAAACTGTTTGACGATCTCGGTTGCAGAAAAGTCTGCCATCTGTTCTCACTCTCCATCATCTTTACCGCGAGCATCGTGGTTCGCCAGCAACGCGAGACAGCCCAGCCCGTAAAAGGTGTATTCAACATCGTGGGCTTCATCTAACTCAAACGCTTGAAAGCCACCGCCCTCTAATTGTAGCGAATGAACAAACTTGCGCAGCGATTCGACTTCGATTTCATCAAACGAATCGAGGTCGGTCAAAGTCAGCCCGCCCGTAAACGAACTTAGCAAATCGGCAACCGGGATCCGTGTGTTGGCTCGCAAACCGCCCTCAGAAGTTTGCATTTCGCACAGGAAATCGAGCGTCAACTCTTTGGTCTCCGAGTTCATTTCGCTCAAGATGCGAATTGTGGCGGCGGCCGCCGCGGACGGGTTGGTGCCCGGCCGCTTACTGGCGCGGATCTCGTGCCAGCCGCCTTCGTCGTCCATTCGGGATTCGAGAAACGACAAAATCTTTTCGGGCTGTGGGATCTCCAGCTCGATCAATTCGTAAACCAAAACGACCAGAAACGAATGGTAGGTACTGCTCGCATGTCCCTCGGGAGCTTTGGCGTATCCGCCATCTTCGCGACGAAGTGTTTCCAGAAAGTTCGCGACTTCGACCGGCCACTTTTTGTCATAGTTGGAAAAAAGGTCGATGCCGGCGGAGACTTTTAATAATTGTCCGGCGTAGAACAGCGAAAAGAAATCGACGATCGTCTGCTTGGTTTGCATTTGGGCGGACAGAAACCGCGCCGCTTTTTCGGCCACCGGCCCATACAACTGGCCCAGAATCGAAAGCCCGCGAAGTGCAAAGGCGGTGTAGTACAAATCGCTGGGTCCCTGTCGCCCGCCAAAGCCACCGTCATCTTCCTGAGCGGCTAGTAAGTATTCGGTATGAATCTGACGAGTCTGTTCGTCCAACCGCCCCATTCCGGTCGCCAGTTGAACCGTGAGATCTTGCAAGTAGTTTGACATTACTCGCCGCCGGCCGTTGAACTCAAAAACGGCTGGACCTTTTCGCGAAACCCGTCCGGGATCGGGCAGGACTTGGGGGGCAGTCCGTGCTGGAACTCACAACACACAACCGTGATCGAACCTTCGGCGATCGTTTCTCCATCCCGTTTGAAATGGTGGTCGTAGGTGATGCTGGAGTTGCCCAGTTTAGCGATGGTGACTTCGATTTCGATTTGCTCTTCGAACTTGATCGGACGTCGATAGTTGCAAGTGGCGTTGACGCGAGGAAAGCTGATTTGTTTTCCGTCGATTTCGCAAATGACTCCTAACCCTAAAGTGCGCAAAAAAGCGTGCTCGGCTTCTTCCATGTAGGCATGGAAGACGGAAAAGTGGACGATACCAGCCATATCGGTATCGCGAAATTCAATTCGACGTTTGTAGATAAAGTTCTCTGCCATGCCACAAAGCTAACGAGTATTGACTTGATTCGATAGACCTTAGTGGGCTTTTGAATTGGTTTGAGCACAAGTTGCAAGCGACACAGGGCGTCGGCTAACGCCTGATAAACGCGCTAGCGCCCGAAATGGTAACCCGCGGCGTAAGCTAGGACGAAGGCAAGCCGTTTCCT
>CAZDBA010000123.1:0-14584 GCA_964503615.1 uncultured Pirellulaceae bacterium | reverse complement strand
TTGGAAGCGAAAAAGACTTTCCCGTTGAGCGATTTAACGCTCCAACCCAAGTCCCGTCTGCCGTGAACGCAGTACGCAAGGGTGGTGCTTTCATGACTCCGATCGGTGGCGGTGTTCACATCCAAGCTCACCAAGCAATCGAGTCTGACAACTTGGTTGTCGATGAAAAAGGCGTGATCGATGAGGCCAAAGTGGACGACAAGATCGGAAAACTTACCGAAGGCCAGTGGTGGTGGGACTAAAACACCTCGCTGATAAATGAAATTATCAAGGCTGCCCTGTTTTGGGCAGCCTTTTTTCGTTTCTGTATCGAACCAGCAGAAAGGGGACTTTTACCGCTCCAATCCCTAAAAACCGTTATTTTCGGACGGGGGTTCTAAGGGCTACTGTTAATCGCTTGAAATAATGGGATTTCTTTGCCGATCTAACTAGTGCTGATTAACATTAAGGTGGATAAGGACATCGGTGGTGCAGGGACAAGATCTGCAGTTCACCGCTGTGAACAGACTAGGAACACAAATTCCATGAAGTATCAAACGACTATGAGGAGTATTCGGGATATGGCAAGTCAATTTTTGCCTTTACGATTCTTGATGATCGCAGCTGCGGCATTATTTTTGACGCCTGCCCTGTCCTTTGCACAAGCCGGTGGTGGTGGTGATGATGGTGGTGCAGCAGGTGGTGGTGTTGAGATCAATGCCGACGGTGTGCTCTCTTTGCGGGCCATTCCGCAAAACGGACAAGTGTTGAATCGTCAACGAGCGGCAGCTGCCAAAGCTTCTCTAAATCGTGACTTGGCGACTCGTTCGAACATGCGAAAAGTTTCGCTGAACCGCCTCGAAGCTGAAATCAAAAAACTAAAAGACGCCGGTCAGCCTATCCCCATGGACATGCGGTACTTGGCGGGAATGACTCGAATTACCCACGTCTTTTACTATCCTGAAACTAAAGACATTGTGATCGCAGGTCCAGCCGAAGGCTTTTTCAAAAGTGCAGGCAACCGAGTGCTTGGTGCCGATAGCGGCGCAGCGACGTTGGCACTGGAAGATCTGGTTGTCGCTTTGCGGGCATTTGGCCCCGATGGCAACCGCGCGCGTGTAATCGCTTGCTCGATCGACCCAACTCAACAGGGGCTGGCAACTCTGAAAAAAACCATCCCAGAGGTGTTCGCCAATTGGCAACGGGGTAACGTGAACGACGTTCAGGTCGCCCAAGCTTTTCAAGCTGCTTTAGGAATGCAAACGATCACCGTCAAAGGGATCTCGCCCAGCACAAACTTTGCTCGCGTTATCATCGAAGCCGACTACCAGATGAAGCTGATCGGGATCGGACTTGCTGACACACCGGTAGGAATCGTTCGATTCATTGACCGTGCAACTGCAGCAGACGGTGGTGATTCATTGAAACGATGGTACTTCCAGCCCAACTACGATTGTGTTCATGTCAATCAAGATGAAACGGCCATGCAATTGGTAGGTAGTGGCGTCAAATTGGTAGGTGCAAACGAAAGCATTGCGAACAACGGTGCTCGTGCTGCTTCGAAGAAAGTCAGTCGTGCGAGCCAAAACTACTGCACTTCATTCACTAAGAAGTACGATCGATTGGCGGAGCAAGTTCCTTTGTTTGCTGAGCTTCGAAACTGTGTCGATATAAGTATCGCCGCAGCGTTCATTCAGGAAATGGACTTTTATGGTCAAGCTGAATGGGATATGGAACTGTTTGGAAGCGAAAAAGACTTTCCCGTTGAGCGATTTAACGCTCCAACCCAAGTCCCTTCTGCCGTGAACGCAGTACGCAAGGGCGGTGCGTTCATGACTCCCATCGGTGGCGGTGTTAACATTCAAGCTCGCCAAGCGATCCAGTCTGACAACATGGTTGTCGACGAAAAAGGCGTGATCGACGAGGCTAAAGTGGACGACAAGATCGGAAAACTTGCCGAAGGCCAGTGGTGGTGGGATTAACACCCTCGCCAATAAATGAAATTATCAAAGGCTGCCTGTTTTGGGCAGCCTTTTTTCGTTTCTGAATCGAATCCGCCCTGTACCAAACATCAAACCCTATTTTTCCGTTTTGGCGTTCTTCCGTTTTGGCGTTACGCAAGAACTGTTTTTGAACGACAATGCCAACTGTACAAATCTGTAATAAAAAAAACTTGAATCATCATGGTGCTTGAAAACGAAATCGTCTCCGTCGCCCTCGAATCCAACGGGTATGAAATCTATATCGGCCGCAATGAGTTGCAGCGACTGGCTGGTTTGTATCACACGGCGTTAGGTGATCGACACGCAATCGTGATAACGGACAATAACGTAGCGGTGCATTACCTGCCTGATGTCGTCCAATCGTTGGAGTCGGTTTCCAAACGAGTCGACTCGATCGTCGTGTCAGCGGGCGAGCCGTCCAAGTCACTGCAGCAATGTGACGAATTGTGGCAGAGGATGATGGAGTTGAATGCAGATCGCTCCAGCGTTGTGATTGCTTTAGGCGGAGGAGTGATTGGCGATCTCGCTGGTTTTGCCGCCGCAGGTTTTATGCGAGGAATTCCATTTGTCCAGGTTCCGACCAGCCTGATGGCTCATGTTGACAGTAGTGTTGGCGGAAAGACGGGCGTGAATTTGCCGCAAGGTAAGAATCTTGTTGGAGCGTTTCACCAACCTGAGTTCGTGCTGATTCAAACGTCAACACTGCGAACGTTGGATGATGCCAATTTTTGTGCGGGCATGGCAGAGGTGATCAAATACGGCATGATCATGGATGTCGATTTCTTTGAGTTTCTGGAGTCCAATGCTGACGCGATCACCGCGAGAGATGAAAATATACTTGGCAAGATGATTGCGTCTTGCTGTCGATGTAAGGCCAATGTCGTTGAAGAAGACGAACGAGAAACGACCGGTCGTCGGGCGATCCTTAACTATGGGCACACGTTCGGCCACGCCATTGAATCGGTGTTCGGTTACGGCACCTATTTACACGGTGAGGCGATCGGAATCGGGATGCGTTGTGCTGCAAGATTGGCCGCAAGCCAAGGCATGATTCCTTCGTCGGTGGTTGAGCGCCAAAATCGTTTACTCGATCGCGTTGGCTTGACTCACAAATGTAAACCTGAACGGCACGACGAATTGTTGGCCGCAATGAAGAACGATAAAAAATCGGCCGGCGGTGCGCCACAATTGATCCTGCCAGACCGACTTGGTAACGTCCAATTGTACGATTGGCCCGGAGACGAAGTTGTCCAAGCGTCGCTGGTGGAACCGGAAGCGTAACCCTGTCACTTTAGCGCAACTGGGCAAATTCGGTTTGAACTCCGATTCCCAGTATCGCCGCTACCGCGATCGCAGCGGTTTCGACTCGAAGAATTCGGTGGCCTAACTGGATTGCCTGGAAACCATTTGCGGCAGCTGTTTCGTTTTCCGAAAGTGTGAATCCGCCCTCAGGTCCGATCACGACCAGCAACTGATTCGCTGCAGGATCCAATTTAACATTCGCGATAGGTGTCGTTGCACCGTGAGTTGTGGCAATCATCCGCTGCGCCGTTTGGAATTCTCCATCGGCGATTAATTGCGAAACCGTTCTAGGTGATTCGATACACATCAATCTGTTTCGTTCACACTGCTTACTGGCTTCGATTACACTTTTTCGCAATCTTTCCAACGATTTTTCTTTGGGTTGAGCCACTGATCGCTCAGTTGTGATGGGGATCAAAGTCGAGACACCAATCTCCACCAGTTTCTCCACAAGTACTTTCTGCCGGTCCCCTTTTGGGATCGCCACGGCCAGAGTCAAATTAACTGGCAGTTCGCGATCCACGCTCTGGCGCTGGAGAATTGACAGTTGGACGTCCCGCTTCGTCATCGAATCAACGTGTGCTTTGGCTTCAAGTCCACTACCATCAAAAACCGTAACCTCTTGTCCGACCTTGATTCTCAGAACGTGCATCAAATGATGAGCTTGTTCGTCGACCAGTGTGACTTGATCATTTTCAATCGAATCTACGGTGAAAAAGCGTGATGACATAAGATTGCCCGGGATTTTAGTTTTCGATGAGGTTCCATTGGCGGCTGGTAGCCAAAAAGTTAGAATAGCGGATTCCATTTTAGAAAAAATCGCTTTTCAGGACCACGATGACAAAAGTTATCTACCCACAAGACAACGGTGAAGATATCACGGTAAACCTTGGGAACCCCATTTGGGCTGCTGTGTTTGCTTGGTTGCTGCCAGGTGCAGGGCACTTTTACCAACGGAGGTTTCCAAAAGGCTTCTTGTTCTTGATCGTGATTTTGAGCACCTATTTTGCAGGACTGGCTTTGGGTGAGGGGCGAGTTGTTTATGCCTCATTGAAGAAGAATGACATTCGGTGGCAGTATTTCTTTCAAGCCGGGGTTGGCCTGCCGGCAGCTCCCGCAGTGGTCCAGGCATTGAAAGTTAAAAACGAGAACGATGCTCCGTTCTTCATAATGTGCGAGCGTTACCCGTATGAATATTCCGCAAAAAACCCGCATGCGGGCCCCACAAAAGACTTTCAGATCATTGGACCTGACGAAAAAGTTGCACCGGGTACGGACACCTACAAAGACGGGTTTATGGCTCCTCCGGCCGGTCCGTTTTTTCAAAACGAAAACGATGTACTTGGGCAGTGGCACTATGAGATGAAGCATTTCTACGAAATCGGCACGCTGTTCACAGTCGTGGCCGGGTTACTGAACCTTCTGGCGATCTATGATGCTTTTGCCGGACCGGCAATCGTAACGCCTGAAGAGGAAGAAGAGATGAAAAACAAGAAACGAAGAAAAGAATAGGACACGGCAAAATGATTTCAGGACTTTTCACACAGCTGATTCTGGCAAAAGGCGTCATGGATGCCCGGATCTGGTGGGCATTGCCACTGGTGGTTTCCATTAGTCTGGTCTACGGTGCCACTCGTCATGAATACATCGGCCAAATTCTGGTCCATTCCTACAAGTCGGCGATCTGGGTCGTCGGATTTATGCTTATGATCTTTGCTGTAATCTGGGGTGCGGGTTATTTCAATTGAGTGGACGTTTGCTGTAATTCACCAGAGTTGCCAACGGGCTCATTGAAAGCTAGTGGGATTCGCCAGAATTCCCTTCTCCCGACCCATTAAAGTTACGGAAGAACCGATTCTTAGATAAGTAGAGTTACGATGACCCTCTCGATGGACTGCATTGTGCTTGGCAGGCGATACTTTACGCTGGACGTTAGATCAATTACTTGGAGATGAAGATGAATTTTCGCTTTCTGGTTTGGACTGCTTTTGTTGCAAACGCGTTTGTGCTTTCCTCCTCTAACGCTCAGCAGGAAAACGAAACGACAGACTCTACAAAACGGAAGGTATCAGACGTGACTGAGGCAGAAGATCCTTACTTGTGGTTGGAAAACGTTGCCGGCGAAAAACAACTTGCTTGGGTTCGCGAGCAGAACAAAAAGACGCAAGATCATTTTCAGGCGTCGGACAGATTCAACTCACTCAACGGTGACCTGCTCAAAATACTTGACTCAGACGAACGCATTCCGTTTGTGGGCAAGGCGGGTGAGTACTACTACAATTTTTGGCGTGACCAGCAGCACGAGCGAGGGATTTGGCGTAGAGCCACGTTGGAGGAGTATCGAAAGGCGGATCCGGAATGGGAGTTGGTTCTGGATCTGGACGCGGTTGCTGCTGAAGAAGACGAAAACTGGGTTTGGGACGGAGCTTCAGTTTTGCGCCCCGACTGCACACGGGCGCTCATCGGACTTTCTCGCGGCGGTTCGGATGCTTCCGTAACTCGCGAATTCGACTTAACCACCAAAACGTTTGTCAAAGATGGATTCGAGCGGCCTGAATCCAAAGGCAATATGACTTGGATCGACAAAGACAGCGTATTTATCTACGCCGATTTTGGTGAAGGAACACTGACCGATTCAGGTTACCCTCGCATCGCGAAACTTTGGAAACGCGGAACGCCTATGAGCGACGCTGAAATCGTTTACGAGGGCAAAGCGGAGGACATGTACATAAGTGCCTCGCACGACGACTCACCCGGTTTTGAACGGAACTTTGTCAATCGAACGCTTGAGTTTTACAGTGACGAACTTTATCTGTTGAGTGACGACGGCTCACTCACCAAGATCGAAGCTCCCAATAGTTGTGATAAATCGGTTTATAAAAAACATCTGCTGCTCGAACTGCGAAAGCCTTGGGAGGTCGACGGCAAATCGTATCAAGCCGGATCGTTGCTGGTCACTGACTTTGAAGAGTTTATGGCAGGCAAGCGAGATTTTCACGTTGCCTTCCAACCCACTGAGAATGAGTCGCTGGCTAGTTTTTCGCCGACCAAGGACCACATTCTGTTGAATGTGATGGAGGATGTAAAAAATCGAGTTTATGTGTTGACCGAATCGGATAACGGTTGGGACCGTAAACCTCTGCAAGGCGTGAAGAGTTCCGGAACAGTCAAAGTCAGCGTGAGTGCTGTGGATCCGGACTACTCAAATGCGTATTGGATAACGGCCAGCGATTACCTGACACCGACTACGCTTTATCATGGCGAGATAGGTTCTGAAGCTGAACAGCTTAAACAACTGACACCGCTATACGACGCGAGTGGATTGGAAGTCCATCAGCATTTCGCAACCAGTAAGGATGGCACAAAAGTTCCTTATTTTATGGTCTCCGCCAAGGAGATCAAAATGGAAGGAAACAATCCAACGTTGTTGTACGGTTACGGTGGGTTCGAAATTTCACTAACACCGAACTATAGCCCAGGAGTTGGACGAGCTTGGACTAGCCAAGGGGGAGTGTATGTCGTTGCGAATATCCGAGGCGGAGGCGAATACGGACCGCGTTGGCACCAAGCCGCTTTAAAGCAAAATCGTCTACGTGCCTACGAGGACTTTGCGGCGGTTGCCCAAGACCTGATCGACCGAGGCGTTACGAACTCCAAACATCTAGGGATCCAAGGTGGTTCCAACGGCGGCTTGTTGGTTGGGAACATGGTGGCAATCTACCCGGAACTGTTTAGTGCCGCTGTTTGCCAGGTCCCCCTTTTGGATATGCGTCGATACCACCTGCTACTGGCCGGCGCCAGTTGGATGGCCGAGTATGGAAATCCGGATCAGGATGACCAATGGAGTTTTATCAAATCGTATTCTCCGTACCAGAACATCAAACCTGATCTGAAGTACCCGTCCGTTCTGTTTATGACGTCGACGAAAGACGATCGAGTCCATCCCGGGCATGCTCGTAAGATGATGGCGATGATGATGGAGCAGAAACACGATGTGTCCTACTACGAAAATATCGAAGGTGGACACGGTGGTGCGGCCAACAACAAACAACGCGCTTATATGCAAGCGCTTGCCTATTCCTATCTCCGAGAACGTCTGTTCCCCAAAGAGTAATCAACTACTCAATCAGGTTGATTTGTCCATGTCCAATTCGGTACCCAAAGCACTGGCAGCGATCGTTCTTTGCGGTGGGAAAAGCACGCGCATGGGTTTCGATAAAAGCCAGCTTGTGTTTGGCAACGGTAAGCAACAAACCACCTTTCTAACTCGGATCGTTTCTGAAATCGCCGACCAAGTCCAGGAGATAGTCGTTGTCTGCGATGCCTCGCATACTCAGCAACATTCTGAGTTGCCCGAAAACGTTATCGTGACTCATGACCGTGTCCCAGGGCGTGGCCCCCTGGAAGGAATCGCAGCGGGGCTGGCCGCAATGTCTGCCAATATTGAGGCAGCTTTCGTCACCAGTTGTGACGTGCCCGGAATTCGCGGGGCGATTATCCCCCAACTTGCTGCCGAATTGGGTGACTACGAAGCGATTGTTCCCGTTGATAGGTCCCGCATCTACGGTCTGACTGCGATTTATCGTCGAACTGTTTTGGCAAAGCTGGACGAGTTGATCGCGCGCGACCAGCTGAGAGTTTCTGAGATCATCCAGCACATACATGCAAAAGAAGTTTCTATCGACCTATTGCAATCGGTTGATCCGGCTCTGAACAGCCTCGCAAATATCAACACGCTGGATGACTACAAAACGTTGGCCAAAAGGGTTGGTTTTCCAGTCCCGCCGGAATTAGACTCAGGCCCAAACTAAAACACCGATTTATTGAACTGAGTCTACTAGAGCAACCTGACTACTCATTAGCGATCAATACCAGAGGGGTGCTCCATCGCGAGCAAGGAAACCGCGCGGCAGCCGAATCCAATTTCCGCAAAGCGATTCAAATTTCCCCAAAGTACGAAAATGCAAAACGCAATTTAAAGAATCTGCTTTCCGACACCAGCGAAACCAAGTAACTTATAGGCGACGACCTGTCGCCCACTAACTTAAACTTGAATAGCCAACCTATGGAAAAAAGTCCGGAAGAACTTGTAGAAGCGATCAAGAATGGTGACTCCGATGCACTGGTAAAATACCTGGAGCTTCGGCGGCCCGATTTATTGGCTGTGATCTTCAGCAAGATGGGGCCAGGGCTTAAGAAGAAAGTAGAAGCGGAAGATATCTTTCAAGAAATCTGCACCACGGCATTTCGTAGCCTGAAAGATATCAAGTTCACCGACGCAGGACCGTTCGGATGGTTTTGCGAACTTGCCGACCGCAGAATTATCGACGAGCAAAGAAAGTTCGCTTCACAAAAACGGGACTCCAAAAAGGAGACGGGTATCCACGCGAAAGGAGATGATGATATCGGCCTGGTCAATCTTCTGGTCGCCAGCATCACCTCGCCTAGCCGCGCATTTTCTCGAAACCAAAAAGAGTTCCAGTTGATTCAGGCAATGGAAAAACTACCTGAGAACCAACAATTAGTGCTGGACCTTCGCTACGCCAAAGGCAAATCCACCAAAGAGATCTCAAAAGAGATTGGTAAATCAGACGGGGCCACTCGCGTCCTGCTTACCCGTTCGCTGAAGAAGCTAAAAGAGATAATGGAAGTCTGAATCAACCAAAGTATAGCGAGCCAATGAAGATTTCGTCTTCCAAATGCCCAGCGGCCTGAACAACTGAACGGTCAATCAAAGTAAAGACATTTCAAGTAGAGAACTGCGATTGCTATTCGTAGCTTTGCTCTTCCCAAACGCTTCGATACCCACCTACCTTTTCAAAATAGTCCAGTAGCGATTTGAAAAAGGGGCTGACTCCAAGCGTCGCGCTGTCTCCGATCACGATCAGCTTTCTCCTCGCGCGTGTGATCGCGACGTTCATGCGGCGGGCATCGCCCAGGAAGCCAATCTCGCCTTCTGGATTGCTGCGTACGGTCGAGATCAATACGCACTCTTTTTCACGGCCTTGAAAACCGTCGACCGTGTCGATCTCGATCGCTTTGTAAGAGCTGTTGCGACGCAACAAGCGAACTTGTGCCGCATACGGAGCGATGATCGCGATCTCCGTCGGTTTGACTCCCGCTTTGATCAACTGCTCCGCTTTTTGCAACAACAGCTCAGCCTCTTGCGGGTTACGCTTGCTCAATCCTTCTGGCTCCAATTCTTCATCCCAATTCGCGCCGGCCGTGTCGATAAACGTCATCGTTGTTTGCGAAAACTCAGTTGGCTCGACAAATTCCAGATCGCTCAACAAATGTCCAGCCACCGACTCATGCGCCACCAACTCGCCATCATAAAAATGGTCTGAGGAAAAGCTCATGATCTGCTCATGCATTCGATACTGTACCGACAACAAACGGGTGATATCATCGCCAAAAATTCGAACCATGCGCTCCAGTAGGCTTACATCGAAGCCAGCTCGCGCGGCTTCCTGCGAAAGCACGGTAGGTGGCAACTGTTGATGGTCCCCCGCCAGAATAAATTTGTCGCATCGAGAAAGCGGAATCCAGCAACCCGGTTCGGTGCTCTGGCAAGCTTCATCAATCACGCACAGATCGAACCAACGATCGCCCAGCAGATCTTCGTTCAAAGTCGTGGTTGCGCAAATAACGTCGGCGCGTTCCAGCAAGTTATGGATCGTTTGCTTTTCCAGCAATCTCGCATCCGACTTGAGTTGTTTTGCCTCCCGCTTCTGCGCAGCTCTTTCGCCACGATCGGGCCGAGCTCGCGTATAACGGTCCAGTTTGCGAAAGATCTCTTCCGCCTCCCGACGCATTGAACGGATGATCGCCATTTCGTCGCTGTCTTCGACCAGCCCATCCAGGGTGTGTTGCCGAAGCGTTTCCGTGACCCGCGCGGGATGGCCAAGTCGGACCACTCGCTGACCGGCAGCGACCAATCGTTCCAAAAGATTATCGACCGCAGTGTTACTGGGAGCACAGGCAAGCACTCGATCGCCCCGCTCGACGGCTTGGATGATCAACTCGATCACCGTTGTTGTTTTGCCAGTCCCCGGTGGGCCATGAACGATCGCAGCGTCGTTGGCTTGTAAACAAAACTGAACGGCCGCTTGCTGCGATTCGTTTAGCTCGGTTTTGAATTCGATCGGTTTCTTGTTCGCCCTTTCGTCCCCGCCAAATTCTGGCTGGGTTTCGCCCATCGAGATATTTCGCAGATGCCCCAATCGGCCCTTGGAATCTTTGACCAGAGTAACCGCCGCCATTAAACGTCGCCGAGTTACTTCGTCGGCGGCGAGGTCGATCCGAAACCGATTGCCATCAGGGTAGCGCGAGAGTGCGATTTGGATGCTGTTGTTCTTTTTGGCACTAACGACGCCCTGATATGAGGTCCCGTCGTCGTCTGGAAAAGTCGTCAGAATGACAGGCGAGCCGACGCGTAAACGGTGCCAAGGCATCGGCTGCTCACGATTTCGTTTGAGCATCGTTAGCAAGTGTCGACCGCCCAGTCCGTTGCGGTTGTCTTCGATAACGAGATCCAACAACGTCTCGCCCGATTTTTCCGCTTTGGCAGAATCACGAGCTTTCCGTCGCTCGGCCATCCGCTCGACTTCCGCATCCGATTCCATGGACAACCACTCCATCATCTGAATGAAGTGCTCGTCCGATTTCGCGGTAGTGGTGGAACGTTTGTTTCGCGCTGACATTGAGGATTGATCTTAAAACCGAAAAGCAATGTTGTAGCACGCAGGACGATCCGACACAGGACGTGTTCTGACAGGACACGAGGGTTTAGGAAGATTAAGCCCTGGAGAACTCGTGCACCCATACGGGAAAAGCTGCATCCCATTCCATACCGGGGTGCATTCGAAGAATCAAAGTCTTGTACTTGTCCAAATTTGGATATCCTTCACGAAGCGCGTCCTCTTCGGTCATGGCTCCTAAATCTTCCTGACGAAGATCTGACACCACGAATGAAATTCCCTCAATCTCAAACGTCTCGCCAGGATACGCGTAAACACCAGCGCGGCGCTGCTGTGTCTTGTCGCCAGCAAGCGCAGCGGCAACCAGCTTTGGATGCGTCAGCAACTTGTCAATCGAACATGTTTTCTCTGGGAAGTCTGGCATCTCAATTTTCTGATCTTAACCGATGAATTTGGCCCACTCTAGCAAGCACAGGATCTTTCCTGGAAGCAGTCGCGCCCTAATCTTCCAGTGATTCGAATTTCTCTCTTAGTCCTGGCAGAACCCGCAACGCGTTCTTGTTGTAGAGTTTTTCGAGGACCTCATCGGGCAACGCGATGCCGTTGATTCGCCATAGGCCTTGAGGGGGCGGGTCTTTTTCTGAATAAGGAAAATTCTGGTCGAAGGTTTCGAAAAAACGCCAGTAGTACTTCAAACGCTGTTCCGGCCAAGGCCCATCCGTGCCAAACATGATTCGGTCTTGATACTCAATAATAAACTCTCGCGCGGAATAGGGTTGGCGCCCCAGTTCGTTGATTCGTGAAGCCGGTTCGACGTAAAGATTGGGGTGTTGGTCTAACCATTGGCCGACTTCTGCGAGATCTTCGCTGTTGTTGGCCATGTGGGCGCCAATAAAAACCGTGTCAGGGTGTTTCTTAATGACACGATTCCGCGCGGCGAACAACTCATCACGGCTGGGATATTGATCACCATGAAAACTCCACTCAGGGTGCCGATAAAGCTCTTCCCAACGCTCGTTGTTTTTATCGGTTGGCAAAAAGAACGCTGCCGGATCGGCGGTATGAATAATGACTGGCATTTCCAGCTCGCCACACGCCTGCCAAATCGGATCAAAACGCGGGTCGTCGATCCTGATTAGCGAGCCATCTTTGTTTTTGTAACCCAGACCAAATTGTTTAAAGAACTTGACGCCCAAACAGCCATTTTGTTTGGCGACCTTTAATCTTTCCACGCACTCACGAACAAAACCGTTTTGGTTGCAAGCCCAGTCTTGAGGTGCGTCGATTTCGGCGTCCCCTTGAAAGTCGATGTGGACAAAGGTCGCAAAACGGTTTTCGTACTCTTTCAGAAAAGCAAGGTGGCTGAGTTCATCGCCCAACTTGCAATCAAGACTGACGCAAAGACGAATGCCATTTCGGTCCATCACCTCAACGAACTCTTGCAGGCGAGCTTGGTCACCTTTTAAGCGAAATCCAAAATGGTTGTGAATGTCGATCACCGGGAACTTTGCTGACTGGATATCGGTCGCTTTGGTTTTCAGCATCGGTACCGGCTTAAACTCTCGCAGCAGCAAATCATCTTCCGTCTCGACCGACTTTGGCGACTCACTCTCTTGGCCAAAGGACGGTACACCGGAAATCAAAACCAGGAGAGCGGTCAGAGCGAGCGCTGAAACAGTTTGACTGAGTCGCATTTTTGGTTGATCTCGATTGAGTTGAATATTCGTTGCAGCCCGTTACACGTGCAGGACCTTAAGGCACTCTTTATACCAAAACGGCTGGCGATCTGTTGGCAGTGAGGAATTGAATCGCTCGTTCGGCCAATACTGGTTAACCGAAATTTTCGATTGGAATAGATTTTTGCCTGCGCGGCGTCCCGGTTGTTGTAACTCGTCCAAATGCCGATGAAGTAGATAAGGATTACGTATAGCGATTCCCAATCTGGCAGGCATGAAGCCGTAAGTTCGGGTTGATAACGACTCGCTTTCATCTGGGGCACGGACGCGCCCGCGTTTACTCGATTCCGCGAAAAGAGTCGAAACCGTAACTTTATGCGCGTACCACTATGTCCGAATCACGAAAAATTCGCAGCGACATTTTTGTCGTATTGCTTCTTGCGCTGATCATCTTTTTGCTCGCTTCGCTGAGCACTTACGATACGGCGGATCCGATTCAGAACGGCTCTCAATTACTGACGAGCATCTACCAGCCTGACCAGCTTGTTTATCCACAGCATGCGGAAGTATCCAATGTGTGTGGATTTATTGGGGCGTGGACGGCTGACCTGTTGGTTCATTCGTTGGGTGTGGGTGCTTACTTTTTGGTTGTTGGCTTGATCGCTTTGGTGTTTGCCCTTTTGCGACGAACCGGGACAAGTGCTCCTTGGACCAAGACCGCGGGCTGGATCGTGACTCTCATCGGTCTGACAACGTTGGGTAGCATGATATTGCCCGACTGGACTGTCAGTCCCATCATCGGGGCCGGGGGATACTTGGGTGCATTGGGCAACGGTTTGTTGGGTATGAGCTTGGGATCGGTAGGTAGCTTTATCGTTGCCTCGGCGGTAACTTTGGCTGGAACGATGATGTGGACCGAATATCTGATCTTCCGAGCCGGACGTTTTATGATCGCTCCCGCTCTGGTCGCCGCAACGGCGGCGTTACCGTTTGGTGTACTACATCGCCTGTTCAGTTGGGTTAATGGAACTACGCTTGCCAACGATTTAGACGGCGAAGAGTTCGATGTTGATGAAGATGAATACGAAGAGGACGAGTACGAAGAGGAATCGGTAACGATACCATTCGAACGACGTAGTATCCGCATCAAGAACGGCGAGCAAGTCGAAGAACTGCGTGCTGGTGATGGAGAGGACGAAGAGGAAGAATACGAGTACGAGGATGAGGACGAGTACGAAGAGGAAGACGAGGTCGAAGCTGAAGAAGCGACTGACATCGACGAGGCAGATGAAGAGGATGAACCGGCCACGATCCCGCTAAAAATTGCCGGCGGTCAGGCTGCCAAGGCGATCGCAGATGCGGTCCAGCCTGTGGCTGCTGCAGCGCCGATCAGGAAACCGCACTTTAAAGTCCCCAAGACTAAACCGCCTACGGAGCGTGAGGTTGTCATGAGCCAGTTGGAGGCTGCAGATATGACCGACTTGGATTCGGACTACGAAGTGCCAAGTATTAAGATCTTGGACAAGGGCCAAGCGGTCGACTTTGAAAGCCAGAAGCGGTCGGCCCTTCGCAACGCTGAGATTCTGGAAAAGACTTATAAGGAGTTCGGGTACAACGTAAAGGTTGTAGAAATCGAGACCGGTCCAACCATCTCCCAGTATGAGATCAGCCTCGAACCTGGATTGCGTTTGAACAAAGTGACCGGATTGACCGACGACTTGGCGATCGCACTGCGCGTGCCCAGCGTGCGGATCGTGGCTCCGATTCCGGGCAAGAATACGGTGGGCGTTGAAGTTCCCAACGATCCGGAAACCCGACAGTTGGTTCGGATGCGTGACGTGATGGAGATGTCATCCGACAAGATTCGCAAGATGAACATCCCGCTGTTTTTGGGCAAAGACGCTGTTGGTGCGCCGATGGTCGC
>CAZDBA010000122.1:7387-14701 GCA_964503615.1 uncultured Pirellulaceae bacterium | reverse complement strand
CCCAGGATCATGAACGTTGCCGTTTGTTGCGAGTAGCACTCCATCCGGTTGGGGCACTTTGCATTGTCACAAACCGTTTCCAGACGCAGCTCTTCCAGCAGCTTGGCCGTCTTGTGATTGGCATTCCCCTTGGGCACTTGCCGCTTGAGCCATTTTGGCAAACGGCGGTTTTCCACCGGCGAAGCCGATCCTCCGCACGCGCCGCTTGCTCCTGCACCAACAGACTTGTTTTCGTTGGGACTTTCTGAACCAATTTGGATGATTGGCAATTGTGACATTTACTCTACGCCTAAAAGGGATAACCTTGACCGATTGGACAAGCCAAACAACTGTCAATTCGGACTTGAGCCAGTTGAAATCGATCTTTTCAGTAATATGCTGAATTATGGCCACAAGCCAACGAACTCACTACCCTTAATTCCCCTCCACTTGATAACTTACACCTGAAACTCGAAACATAACTTCATTTCCGCGATCAAAATAATGGCCAAGAAGAGCAAAAAGAAAGCCGCAAAAACCGGCGGCGGCCAAAGTCGCAATATCTCGCAGAACCGCAAAGCGACCCACCGCTACGAAATTACAGAACAGATTGAGTGCGGTGTCGTACTAAAAGGTAGCGAAGTCAAATCGCTTCGTGATGGCAAAGTCTCGTTGGACGAAGCTTACGTCCGTGTTCGCGACGATGAACTATGGCTTGTGGGCGCAGATATCCCCGAATACAAGCAAGCAACGATCTGGAACCACGAGCCGAAGCGTTCTCGCAAGCTACTGGTTCACGCCGAACAGTTTCGAAAACTCTCATCACGTGCCTTTGAAAAGGGGCTCACACTGATTCCCCTGCGACTATATTTTAATGATCGTGGCATCGTCAAACTGATGGTTGGCGTGGGAAGAGGTAAGAAACTGCACGACAAACGGGAATCGCTCAAGAAGGCTGATGTCAATCGGCAGATTAGTCGTGCAATGCGAAACCGCTAATCAAGCAACAAACCACGACCCCTCTAAGGCTCGTGTCGTTTCCCCGCTTCTGGCATCCATTTCTTCCGCCCCAATGAGTTGCATGAACCAACTCCGATGAGGTCCGTATTAAATTTGTGCCGATCCTGATAAATTGTGCGACTCAGTCATTTTTGGACAAGCCAAACCCACAGCCAAGCCGGTTCACTCACAACTTTGGCAACGACGATAGACTCGAATGCTCAAGCTTACGGAAATCAAGAAGTCCTACAAACAGCCAGACGGTACGGTGACTCCCATCTTGGACGTCCCCAGCTACCATGTCGGGGCTGGCGAACAAGCGGTCATGGTCGGAGCCAGCGGATGTGGCAAGACAACTTTGCTGCACATCATTTCCGGAATCACGAGCCCAGATAGTGGTCAGGTTGAACTGGACGGCATCAACATCTCGCGCTACTCTGAATCGGGCCGAGACAAAATCAGAGCCGACAAGCTGGGTTATGTCTTTCAAACGTTCAATCTCTTGCCCGGTTTCTCCGCTTTGGAAAACGTATTACTTGGGATGACGTTCGCCAGCAAACGGATCGCCAAATCCCGAGCCAAGGAACTGCTGGACCGCGTCGGGCTTAGCCATCGTTTAAGTAACCGCCCGGGAGCGCTTTCTGTTGGCGAGCAACAGCGCGTCGCCGTAGCTCGTGCACTGGCCAACAAACCACGAATCCTGCTTGCCGATGAACCCACAGCCAACGTCGACCCGAACAATCAACAACAGACGATCGATTTGATTCGGGAACAATGCCACAACGAAGAAATCGCTTTGATCATTGTGACTCACTCTACCGAGGTTTCAAATCAGTTTGATCGCGTTGACCGACTGGAAGAGTTGAACCTGGTTGTTTCCGAGGCGCGGAGACAAAGTGGGCAAAACACCTCGCTCGGAGGCAGAGCTTAAACCATGAACGTGCTCAAGATCGCACTGCGAAGCATTCAACACCGCGGATTTGGTTCCGCGCTCTCGATCATTTCCATGGCGCTTGGCGTCATGCTGGTCGTAGCAGTATTGACAATTCACGGTATGGTCGCCCAGTCGTTCAAAAGCAATTCCAGCTTTGGGTTTAACATGATCATGGGCGCCCGAGGTGGAGCGTTACAGTTAACTCTCAACTCGGTTTTCTATCTCAGCGAGCCTATCGAAACGATTCCGTACGAGTACTACCTGGCATTCTGTGACAAAGAAACTCGCGAGAAAGAGTTTGCAAATTCAATCACCTTACGCGCTCTGGATCTGGAAATAAAAGCGCAGCGATTGGGCGCGAATGCCACTTGTCTGGGCGCTGGAGGCCCACTGGCAATCCTGAACGACATCGCCACCGAAGCCTTGATGGAACAACAGGTGGATACGATGAACACCAGTGAGCCAGGCAAGTATTCGCATTTTACCGAGACGGCGGTACCACTTTGTCTGGGCGACTACTACGAAGTCCCGGGAAGTGATGAAGCCTACCGCGTGATTGGCACTCAATCGAGCTTCTTTTCTCTATTGCTGGATGTTGATACGGAGAAAACGTTTGAGTTCGCAAAGGGTCGCAACATGCTGGACTACGACCCGGACAAAAACGGCTACTTCGAAGCGGTCGTTGGCGCTACGGTAGCTCGCAACGCGGGCTTAGAAATAGGCTCGCCCGTCTACCCGACGCATGGCGTACCTAGCGACGATGCAGCCCACGTTCACGAACAAGGCTTTGAAGTCGTTGGAATTCTGGAGCCAACTGGCACTGCCAACGACCGAGTCGTCTTTATTAACGTCGAAGGCTTTTTCCTGATGGAAGATCACGTCAAACCGATCCAGGGCGAAGAAGCAAAATCAGATAGCGAATCGGAAGCAGCTTCCAGCGACCTACCCGATGCCGACGCCGTTGCTCAGGCAGGCGACATGTTCAGCGACGACGGTTGGGAATCACCTGCGAAACCAGGTGAATTGGACAAGCGGGAACAGCCAAAAACCAATTCTGACAAACAAAAATCGGAATCAAAAAAGTCACCCGCGCCCGAAACAGAACCAACGGGTGCCAATATTGTTCGGGGCGTCGATGTTTCCAAGCCGATCATTGTTGATCTCAACAAAAAACCTTTACCCATCGAGCAACGTGAGCTAACTGCCGTTTTGGTGCGCAACGCACAAGGCGAAGAATTCCGCGGGCTGATGAACGACATGCACATCACCAATGCGATCAACGGTGGCGAGATGGAAAAGACATTGCTGTGGTCTCAATTCCGTCCGAGGGATTCGCAGAAATCGGCTCAGGCGGTGAATCCGATCAAGCAAATCGCGCTTTTGTTTAATTCGCTTCTGAACCCGCTGCGCTGGTTACTGCTGTTTTTGACTTTGATGATCTGCATCGTTTCTGGAATCAGTATCCTGGTTGGAATCTACAACTCAATGAGTCAGCGGAAACAAGAGATCGCTGTAATGAGAGCACTTGGCGCTAACCGGTCCAAGGTGATGACCATCATCCTTTTGGAAGCCATTTTGCTAGCCTTAGCGGGCGGGCTGTTAGGCTGGGTGGGCGGTCACACCCTTAACGTCATCGCAAGTCCCTATTTCGAAGCAAAGACAGGTGTCCCCATCCGCTTCTTTGACTTTGCCCCTGCAGTTCCTGTAGGATCTTGGTTGGGTGGGCTATCCGGCTTGCCTAACTGGATGCTAGACCTGAAAATGTCACCTGAGTTTCTGGTGATTCCCGGGCTGATCATTCTGGCGATTCTCGTTGGAATTTACCCAGCTATCACGGCTTACCGAACCGACGTTTCCAAATCACTTGGCAAATAACCTTGGCAGGTGGAAAACTTTAATCGCTTTGAATCCAATCGCTCAATCAAACTGCTCCACGATGTTAAAACAATTCTCCGCGCGAATTACAGCTACAATTGCTGCGATGCTGCTGCTCCTAACGAGCTTTGCATCGGCGACATCGGGGATGCACTGCCCTTTCTGCTCAGCGCTTAATTTGACGTTTGCGCAGCAGATGAACAAAAGCGATATCGTCGTGATCGCCAAAGTCGTGAACATCCCTAAACCGATTGATGACATCGACGCGCCTCCGCCCAAAGCCAGCTTTGAAATTACGCAGGTCCTCAAAGGTGACCGGTTTGTAAAAAGGGAGATGACTTTCAAGTCACTCCTGATCGGCACTTATGAACTGGGCGATGAGTTTCTGATCATGGGCAACGATCCGCCGGCAGTGATCTGGGAAGCGCCACTGCGTGCCTCCGAGCGGGTTATTGATTACATCGGGCAGCTTTCCGACCTGCCAGACGAAGGCGTTGAACGGCTCAAGTTCTTCCAGGACTACTTCGAAGACTCCGAATCGTTGCTTGCTTTTGATGCTTACGATGAATTTGCCGGCGCACCCTACGAGGCTTTGTTAGAGCTCAAAGACCACATGCCACGGGAAAAGCTGCTTGAATGGATCAAAGACTCTGACACAGCAGTCAATCGACGCAGACTTTATTTTGTCATGCTGGGCGTCTGTGGAACAGAAGACGATATCGAATACTTGGAAGAGTTGATCAAATCAGGTGACCGTGGAAAACAGGCCGGGTTGGATTCCCTATTGGCTTGTTATTTAAACCTCAAGAAAGAGGCCGGCGTTGACCTCGTCGAATCGACTTTCATCACTGACCAAGAGGTCGATTATGTTGATACTCTTGCGGCAGTTACCGCGCTTCGCTTTCATGGCACCGAAGTCGACTTTATTCCTAAAGAGCGAATCATAAAAGCGGTTCGCCAACTGCTGGACCGGCCCAAAATGGCTGACATGATCATTCCCGATCTCGCTCGTTGGAAAGATTGGACGGTCATGGACAAACTGGTGAAAATGTTCAAAGAGGCAGACGACGAGACCAATTGGCTGCGAGTCCCCGTCATCGGCTACTTGCAAGAATGCCCAGACCCCATAGCAAAAAAACACATCGAAGAACTTCGTAAGATCGACCCTGATGCAGTCCGTCGAGCCGAATTTTTTGCCGAAGTTGGCAACTACGATTCAGACGATGGATGGGATAAAGAAGAGGACGATGGCTGGGGCGATGAAGAACTCAATTCTGAAGTCGATGGACAAGAACAAACACCAGACATTCCCCAAGTCAAGCCTGCGACCGAAGATGATTCTCAAACCTATGTCACGTTAAAAGTCGTCCAGGAAGATGTCGGCTCGGACCAAACAGACCAAGCAGTCGTCGCCCCCGGGCAACCTAACGAAGGTTCGGCAGAACGAATCCCCGCGAACTTGCCGCCAGAAATAGACAATCAATCAGTGGAGACCGTGTCTGGCTCGATGGCAGCGCCCGAACCAAGACCCATCGAACCAAAAGCCGACGAGGAAACAACGGTCGCCCAATCAACGATCGGCTCGGGACCGGTTGCCCAATCCGAAACGGTCTCTGAAAACCTGACTTGGTCGATCATCTTTATCCCGATGGTGCTCTGCGGCGGAATTTTTGCACTGCTCTGGTCGGTCATCAACGGCTGGTTCGAACGCCTGATTTTCTAAAGCCCAACTTTTGGGCTTAGCAAACCGATCCGCTACAATCTGCAATTCTCTGCTCTCTCAATGCATAGCCAGAAACCTAAATGGCTCAACGCATCTACCCGGCGTCGCAACATTCCATAAAATCCGGAGTGACTTCAACCGCCGGAAACTGATTGCTGTCAGTGGCACACTCGTTGCTCTATTTGAGGTTAGACAATCAGTTTTTGCTTGAACGACTCAGCAAAAAGCCGGTTTTCTTCTCCCGCACCCGGAATCAATGAGTGAATGCCATGATCAAAATGATCACTGCCTGTGACAAAATCGCGACAGTTGTTGTACTGTTGTTTTTGCTTGCCCAGCAATCCAATGCCCAGGATTTGTTATTTCCGCAAATCAATGAACCTCAATCGGCTCAATCCGTTATCGAGGTTCCAGAGATTATTGAGCTTCCAGAAATCATCGAGTTTCCACAACTGGAGGAATTGCCTGATGATCTTAATGTGCTGACGCGCGGGCCGCTTCATGAAGCTTTCGCAGCCGCACATCAAGCCGATCCACAACCGTCAGCACTGGTCTTAAAAGCCCCACCACAAGTGATCGACGAAGTTCCACCAGAATACAAACCAGATGGAAACAATGTTCAGTGGATCTCTGGTTACTGGGCTTGGGATGAAGCACAATCTGACTTTATCTGGATCAGTGGAATCTGGCGTGACGTGCCACCGAATCGTCAGTGGATACCGGGCTATTGGACCACCGAACAAGGCGGCTACCGCTGGGTTGCCGGCATATGGGCAGAAGACTCGCAGGTTGAACTTGGCTACCTTCCCCAGCCGCCCGCGTCGATCGATCAAGGACCATCAACTCATGCACCAAGCGAAGATTACTTTTACGTTCCAGGAAACTGGGCCCACCAAAACGATAACTACCGTTGGCAGGCAGGACACTGGCAGCCCGTTGTTGAAAACTGGATCTGGATTCCGGCTTGCTATGTCTGGACTCCCAATGGCTGCGTTTATCAATCCGGCTATTGGGATTATGAGTTCCAAAACCGTGGGACCTGCTTTGCACCGGTTCAGTTCCCACAGCCAGTTTACCTCGCCGACAACTATCAATATCGCCCCGCGTTCACGATCGATCTAAGTATCGATTTCCTGACACACTTGTTTGTGCGTCCGGGTTGCAACCACTATTTCTATGGCGACTGGTATGGGGCGAACTTCGCCAACAGTGGATTTCGCCCTTGGGTTTCCTGGAGCAGTCATAGCCGAAACTACGATCCTTTGCTGACTTACTACGGTAGCCGCCGTTCATCGTTTGATCGTAACTACAACGTTGTTCAGTATCTGACCCGACAACACAATTTCTACATTAGCAACCGCAACTATCGCCCAAAACCGACCTACAAGGCACAGCAGCAGTTCGCGAACAACATCAGGCTTTCACCGCCTCGAGGCCATCAAGGGTTCCATGGCGACTTGATTCGCAATTCGAACTACGTGAGAACTTTCGCCGATGTACGCCAACATGACATCGCACGCAATGCTCAACGGAACCATTACCACAAGGTGGTTCAAGCAGAGTTGAGGAACGAAAGACGAAGGCTGGAACAACTGGAACAGCTCCAGCGCCAGCGTATACGCAACGAGTTGGCTCAGCGTAACGTCGTCTCTCGCAAGCCGGCCGTTTCCACCCAGCAAATCAGAAGAGCTCAAGAGCAGGTACGTCGCAGCCAGCAGTCTCAACGGGAGCAAGCTCAGCGGGATGCTGCAAACAGGGCCCGGCAAGAGCAAGCTCGGCGCAATCAGCAGGAACAAGCTCGACG
>CAZDBA010000122.1:0-7287 GCA_964503615.1 uncultured Pirellulaceae bacterium | reverse complement strand
CGACGCGCTCAGCAGGAAAAAGCGCGTCGCGCCCAGCAAGAGCGCTCGCGAAAACAAGCCGCCGAACGTGCTCGTAAGCAAAAGGCTCAGCGGGAAGCTGCGCAAAGAAAAAAGAAACGTTAAACGTCAACCAGCAAACCGCAACTACATTTGCCTAACGTAGTAACAGATGTTTTGGGAATGGGTTTTAAGGAAGCTCCATTTCATTATAAACCTAAAAAGGGATACATTCGAAGATAGTGGAGAATTTCGACATCGGGCAGGTAGAGCCCGATACGCCAGTGCTGCTCAGCGAGATTGATTGTCAGTGTGGAAAGATTGTCTTTCGAAACGGGCTCTGGTTGTTTTTCTATGTACGGAAACCTCTTTTTTTCAGGATAAAACGTGTCGGCGATACGGCCCATTGACGCGTGAATGTGTACGTTGCCTGAGCGAATCGGTTGCCGATTATTCACCGCCAGATCGGCAATCGGATCTTGATTTGCCGCCAACTGCTTGAGCGTTTTTTTGAAGCGAGCTTCGTCCGAACCGAACATGCATACGAACTGTTCATTAACTCGAACGATTCGAAAACGATTCCAGCCAGAGCCAAAAATGCGTTCGATCGCTTTTGTCGCAGTGGCAACCTGCTCCTCATTCTTCGTAGGGTCGGGCAACACGTGCAGCACTCGACTTGGATACCCTTCGTAGGTCGAAGAAGTCGCATCCAGTCGAAATTCCGGACGAAGGTTGGCCCAAAATGAAATATCCTCAACAGCCAATTGAGCGAGTTCCTGTTTTTGTTCGGCCGCATAAGAATCCAGAATCCGTTTGATCCGTACCCGTTTTTCGACGCTGCCAGTGTTTTCTGCTGCCTTTAACGCTTCGAGCGCAGATTTCCCGGCAAGGATCAATCGATTCGTGGCTCGATTACGAATCGAATACTGGTCCGATTCCAACTGTTGAATCAACGATTCGATCTCAACGTTTCGTTCTGCCGTTGCCTGTGGCGTGTCCGTAGGTTCAACGAGCTTGACCAGTTTTGCAAATTCGTTGAGCAGTTGATCGGGATCTTTGGGATCAACAATTGCAATCATAGTCAAAGAGCCGTCACCCGCAGTTGAGGGATAAAGCGCCAAGCGAGTTGCTTTAACGTCCTGCCAGCTATCGGCAAGCAGCTCGTTCGCGACTCTCATCATGCGACCCTCTAACCATTTCTGGTTGTCGCCCGGAAACAGAGAGCTGTTTTGGTCCAAAATCTTTGGGATGATGCGCACCAGCTCCGGTGACTTCAAAGCGTCGATCTGAAACGATACACTGGTCAACAAGTCATCCGCATCGAGGCCCAGAGTGGGCTGAAAGGGTCTACTCGCAGCTGCAAAGTCAATGAGTTCCGACATCGGCTCGCCGTTTGTGAAAGCGACAATCCCCTCAACTCGAGCCACCTTGTTTTCGTAAGTCAAACTGACCGCACTATGTTTGGTAGTGGCCGTTGCTGCGCCTATCTTTTTAATTACTTCCTTCTCATCTTCAGTGAAATCATCACTTATGTCCGCGTAGTCCACTTCATCCTTTGGAAACTTCGCAAAACCTACCATGCCGCCTCGATTTATGAGATCCTGTGTCGCCTGATCCAGCTTCATCGCGGGTCGCTCCGCAAAAGTAGCGTGGAACTCTTTGGCCTTTTCGTCGTCTTTGCGTGAAGACGTGGGATCAAGCAAAATGCCAAAACGGTTGCCGTTCAACACGCCACGACTCTCACGATCTTCACTAGACCCTCCGAAGTCCCCGTCAAACCACACTGTCTTGGGATCGGTAAAGTAGAACGGTTTATTTCCGTCAGCGACTTTGTCTACTGCAAGATTCTCGACGGCTTCGCGCGATTTGACGGGCAACTGTATGAGTCCGTCGTAACCGTCTTTGCGAGAGAAATACCAAATAATTGGCCGGTCCAAGTCATAAGCGTCGGTGTTGTATTTGAAGTGTTTTAAAACTGAATGGACAACATAGCGGGCCCCAAACACTTCGCCCAACTCTGAAGCGTGCTCACGAAACTGCTGGTCACTTTGAATCGCGATGAAATTGTCGCCTATGTCTACAAGTTCATCAGTGATTTTGTGCTGTTGTTTCTCCTCTTCTTGCGGCGGTTCCTTCTCTTGCCCAGTAGCGGCAGCGGAAGAAAGCAAAAGAACCAAAAAGCAAAACGCGTGCCCCAAGTTTCCCAACAATACAAATCGTTTCTGGTTGCCCATTTTCGTCTCCAATGAAAAAGTCGTCTCAGTACTACTCTACTAAAACGGTAGTGGTCGAGTTTCAAACTTGGGACAAAAACCGCGGACAGAGAAAGAGTAAAACGTTTCAAAACCCAAATTCATGGACTATTCGTAGTGGTATTCGCCAGAATTCCTTTGCCCCTGAGATCGTTCAGACTTGTGAGAAAAGATCACCGTGCTGATTAAGAACGAACACGGCTACGTCAAATTGCGTAATCAACGTAAGCGTTTTTGCGTGTCGACGGGCGACCGCGGTATATCCAGTGGTCGAAAATCGACTTGTTATCTTGTCCAAGAATGCCATGATTACAAGAACTTCCGAACCAAAATTAAAAGACATGTCTGTTGAAAAAGCTTTTTCCGCTCCGGCTTCCTTCGAACAAGAGCAACAGTATCGCAGCATCAGCAAGGCCGCGATCCTGAGCCTGCTATTTGGAATTCTCGGTATACTATCGTTTCTGGGAGCTGCATTTTTGTTGTTACCGCTGCTGGGAATCGGGTTCGGACTGGCGGGTTGGGCAGCTGTCGCAAAGTTCCCGCTGGAAATGATCGGCAAAAAAGCTGCAATCATCGGACTGGTACTCAGTCTCATTAGCTTTGTCGGAGCCACATCACTCCACGTCTACATTTACAATACGGAAGTTCCCGAGGGCTACCAGCGGATCTCGTTCAACGACTTGCGTCCTAACAAGAGGACGCAATTGGAATACAGTGAAAAAGCGGACATACTTGATGGCAAAAAAGTTTTTGTCCGTGGATACGTACGACCGGGTGATAAAAGGAAAAATCTTAAGGAATTTATCCTGGTCGGTGACTGGGGACAGTGTTGTTTTGGCGGGAACCCCAAGATAACTGAAGTGATTGGCGTTTCGATTAAGATTGACGATACGGTAGACTATGGATTGGGAGTTCGCAAAATCGGCGGGACTTTTCGTCTCAACAAGCATCCAAGAGGTACTGGCGACAAAGAAGTTCCTCGTATCATTTACGAAATCGAAGCCGACCACGTGAGGTAGAAGACTATGGTCAAACACAACACATCTGCTTTCAACAACCTTTACGGAGTTGCAAACTTGTTAAGCTTGTTTATCAAGGCAGGATCTTCGGCTCGATTTGCTTTGGTCATGTTGCCACTGTTGCTCTGCACAGCTTTGCCCGCAACAGCTCAGGAAGCCCAGGAAGCGAACGACCTCTCGTTTGACGATCTCGTTTTCGAAATGGAAAAAACGGATACGTTTGATCGTGAAATGCTGACCGAAGAAATCGTCGGATACAACGGTACTACAATTCGGCTCAAGGGTTTCATTCGACCTACCACGCGTCAGGATGGGATCACCAAATTTATCTTCGTTCGTGACAACAAAGAATGTTGTTTTGGACCCGGTGCCGCCTTGTTCGATTGCGTTTTGGTTCGACTTGCTGAAGACCAGTCAACCGAATACACCGTTCGACCGATCACAGTTCGCGGTGAATTTCTGATCAGCGAATTTTACGGTCCGGGTGACAAAGTTTGGGCCGTCTACCGCATGAAAAACGCTTTCATCGAATAGCTAAGCTACTTTCGCCTTAAGGCTGACATTTTTCCAAACGCTTGGAACCATCCCGCTTGGAACCATCCATAAGTGAGCCGCCGGCAAATGGAAACCCGACGCGTTAGCGAGGAACGCTCCGCAACTTATCCGTCGAGTTGCCAACAAAATACCAGCCTCTCCGCAAACGGGGCTGACCCGCAAGCGCCGTCATCAACTTTTCCGATTGGTAAATCTATTCCGTCCCCTCCACAGAGGCTCGACGCTCCTCCGCAAAAAAATACGGTGTAACAGGTATTACCCAGCGAAAATCGGCCAGAAACTATCTAAAGACCAAGCCTATTTTCTCTGGCTTTCACTGGTACAATCTTGGGTTCTTAAACGCGGCGTCGTTTCACAAAGCGGTCGCAACCGACACTGAAAGCCGCCCGAATTCCTTTACCACACAACAGCTGAATCATGCCGATATTCGACTGGCTAAGCCGACGAATCTTTAACACCGTTCACCGTAACAACCTTGTTTACAACACCTGCTGGGAAGATCCCCGACTGGACCGCGTTGCGCTGGACATCGGTGCGAACGACAACATTTTGGTCATCACCTCTGCCGGCTGTAACGCATTGGACTACGCACTGACCAGTCCCAACCACGTCTATGCGGTTGACATGAACCCGCGGCAGAACGCATTACTGGAGCTTAAAAAATCTGCGATCCGCAACCTTGACTTCGACACGTTTTTCAAGCTGTTTGGCGAAGGTCGATTGCCCGGTGCCAAAGAGGTTTACCAATCCAAACTGCGGAGTGACCTTGACCAATGGTCGCAGAGCTTTTGGGACAAGAAGATCAAGTGGTTCGATAACCGCCGCAAGTCGTTTTACTTTCGCGGCACTAGCGGTTCCGTTGCACGAATGCTCAAGATCTACACCGACAAAGTAATCAAAGTCCGCCCACATCTGGAAGATATCCTCAACGCCGATTCCGTCGAAACGCAACGCGAGATATACGAAACCAAACTCAAGAACAAGTTCTGGTCGGGGCTGGTTAAATTCACACTCAACCGTGAATCGACTATGTCGATGCTGGGCGTTCCCAAAGCTCAAATTCGCCAAATCGAAAACACCTATTCGGGTGGACTGATCGAGTTCATTCAGGAATGCATGGAAAGCGTGTTTGCCCGTTTGCCGATGAAAGACAACTACTTCTGGCGAGTCTACATGAACGGGGCGTACACACGTGAATGCTGCCCCGAGTACTTGAAAGAAGAAAACTTCGCGCAACTAAAAGGCGGATTGATCGATCGCGTATCAACGCACACCGATAGCGTGCAAGCCTTTTTGGAGAAACATGATGGCCACATTTCTCGATTTGTGCTACTGGACCACATGGACTGGCTGAGCGATCGTTTCTTTCCGTTGCTCGAATCGGAATGGCAAGCGATCGTTAACCGAGCGGCAAAAGACACCCGCATCATCTGGCGAAGCGGTGGAATGAAAACCGATTTCATTAAACAAGTCCAAGTCAACCACGACGGGAACCTGAAACCGGTTCATGAGATGCTTCGCTACCACGAAGAATTGGCCGACGAACTGCACCCCAAAGACCGCGTACATACTTACGGTAGTTTTTTCATCGCCGATCTTGTTGCGTAATCCGCCGCAAAACGGAACTTCACAGACTTTCTTTCATCGCTAGAAAAGCGAACAGGCTGATGGGCTTTTTTGCAGACATGAAAATTCTTTATCACATGCTGGTGAAACCGGTACGTGGTGATAACCATGCCCAGCGCATGGAGAGCTTTTACGGTGGCCAAGCCAAAGCGTACGATGATTTTCGTCGCCGGTTGTTACAGGGCCGTGAGGAGCTTTGGGCCGCATTGCCAAAGCCCGACGGAGCAACATGGGTCGACATGGGCGGCGCGACTGGAAACAACCTTGAGAATTTTGGGGACGACATCGCGCGCCTCAAAAAGATCTATGTGGTTGACCTCTCTGCAAGTCTACTGGAGGTCGCTCGCGATCGTTTCCAACAGCGAGGTTGGGACAACGCCGAGACGATCGAAGCGGACGCAACGAAATGGCAACCGCCCGAAGGCGGCGCCGACATCGTGACCTTTTCCTACTCACTAACGATGATTCCCGATTGGTACATGGCGATCAACAACGCTCTCAAAATGCTCAAGCCAGGTGGGTTGATCGGCGTCGTTGACTTTTACGTTGGTAGAAAGTATCCACCCGAAGGGCTAAAAAAACAGGGATGGCTCGCGCGAAACCTCTGGCCAACATGGTTCTCCACCGACAGCGTATTTCCTTGCAAAGACCACTTGCCGTACCTGCGAACCCACTTTGAAGAACAACATTTGATCGAAGCCCGTAGCAAAATCCCCTACGTGCCGTTTCTACGAACACCTTATTACACTTTCGTTGGTAAAAAGCCCGAGTAGCCCGTGAATCTCTCTCTCGTCCGAAAACAGACCCGCGCCATAAAAGCCTTGCCTAGCTTCGATAAAAAGATCCACCGCATTCCGGACGAAGTCAGCGACTGGGCGGAAAAACTGGCAGCCGAACTGACCGAAGACGAGGTCAAAGCCGACCTGAATGAAGTCTATCAAAAACTTCGAAAAGAGTTTTCCCTGCGCCGCGCGGAAATGACAGTATCTCAGGAAAACGGCACGGGCGCGATCGACACTCCCTACTTTCAATACTCAGTCGTCGTTTCGATCAACCCAGACGATCCCTCGGAAATCATCTGGCAGCGACAAGTTACCGACATTCGTGACCAAGTCCAAGTCCTCGCCGATCCGTTCGCCAACGTATTCAAAGACGTATTTGTAGCGGTCGAGTACAAACCGAACGAGCCGATCGTGGTCGACGACCTCATCGACCGAATCGAAGAGCTGGAAGACGACCGTATCGAGCTGGAATACGACATCGATGCCACCGATTGCACGATGGAAATCGAAGGCGTCGAGGGCAAAATCGAGATCTCGGCCGACGTGATCTCGCTGACTCAAAAAGGCAGCGTCAGCCCCAAAGATCTACTCCAAGCATTCCTCGACATGCACGAACTAATGGGTGAAATGTCCTTCGGCTAGTGGCAAGCCCTTGTAAAAGTAGCATGCCTCTTTGAGTTAATACTCGGCCAGGCTTTCCTTACAACAACTCGCCTGTCTTTTGGTTGACTACTTTCTCACTCCCTCCATGGCACCGATTCTGTTAACCCGGATTCATCGAATGAGATATAGTATTGATCCCAAAAACTGTCCCTGACTCTATAAGCCCAAAGTTCAATTACTGTACCTTCGTTCTCAATCCAGTCCGGCTCTCCAATCGTGTCAAGCACTTCTTGTTTCGACATGCCAACCTTGATCTCATCAAGTGGAAGTTGCCTTCCCTTCGGTAGAGATATGCAAATGCCGAGCGCGATAGCCAAAATGCTCATCACCCAGAACATTCGACGCAATGAAAACCTCGGAGTCATAATTTTTCACCGGACTAAAGAGTAAGCT
>CAZDBA010000121.1:9834-14704 GCA_964503615.1 uncultured Pirellulaceae bacterium | reverse complement strand
TCCAAAACCTTAAACTTCGCGCGGGTGGCTGTTGAGCGGGATGCAGACTGAATTGGAGTGGAATAGATCCTGTTCTTTGTTGATTCCCTGTGGATTGGAAATCATGCATAGCTTGATAGATTTACCTGTGGCAATCGTGCCAAATCGCTTTTGCAGATTCAGCACTTTGGCACCGGACTCAGTTCCCATCCGCAAGATCTCAGTCGGCGAAACAGAAGGTTGAGTTGCTGCAATCTGCTGGAGCTCCGCAAACAAATTCAGGTCCGGATTGGACGCACGGGACTCGGTGCCGACCGCGACATTGATCTTCAGATCCAGCATCGTACGAAGTGGGTATTCTTTGTGTCCAAAGTAGCTGTGTGTTCGTGGACAAAAAACGAGATGCAAGTTTTCATGCTGGGCGATGAATTCCAATTCTTCAACGTTCAGGTAGTTGCCATGAATGATCAACGCCTCGGTTTGTGCCAAAGTCTTCAGGTAATCACCAACGTTGATCGCTCCAGCGGAACGTTGAAACGAAATCCCCATTTCGTTCAGCATATTGGCAAACGGCCCTGCCCCCGTTTCGATAAATTCTACTTCTTCCAGCGTCTCCGCCAAATGTATGGCAACACGGGTCTTTGATTTTGCTGCGCGGCTGACTAAAGCTTGAAAAAGCGTAAGCGCCGTTGAGTAGGGAGCATGAGGGCTGACCGCTGAGGTCCAACCGGGTACATCAAACTGGTTGACTGCCGCAGAAACTTCATTGGTTTTGGAGAATGCTTCGAGTGGATTGTTCCCGCGCTGCTCATGAAAAACAACGCCGCATAAGTCGGAAGCATAAGCTAAATCGCTCCATGTATCGGTCGCAATTTCACCAATTGCAACGACGCCCGCAGCAAGCGACTCGGCAATTCCCGCTTGAATGGATGCATGTTTATGTGAGTCAGATAACGCAGTCGTAGATTGCTGATGCGAATTCAGGGTTCTCATCCAGTTCGTGAAACCGGCCTTGGGATCGCCTAGCGGTTTGGTCAGATCACTGAACTCCAGGTGCGTATGAGCATTCACCATTCCGGGAATGATCGCAACGTCACCCAAGTCGATCACGTTGCCCGAGCATTGTTGACCGTTAAAAGGTTCAACTGAATGGACCGAGTTACCAGAGCAGATAACAATCCCGTTCTCGATGGGTGGTCGATCGACAGGGAATACCCACTTGGCTCGATAGCCGAGCAAGTCAGTATTTTCGTCGAACGATTTTGACATGGAAACAGGAACGGAGTTCAGGAAAACGACTTATCGAGGCAAGGCACGAATTTACCTGCCTGGATAAGAGAAGTTGTTGTTACTTGTTTTCTACTGGTTTGACTTTGGAAATCGCACTCAGGACCCATGTGGGCCAACCGTTCCACTTCTTACCTTCCATTTTGGGGGTAAGTTTGAGAAACCAAATCAGCAACGCGACTCCGGCAACCGTCATTACGATACCCGGTATCAAAGCGTACTGGAACCCATCAGAACTTTGGTCCGCGATCACTGAAAGCGGGCCTGTCTCAAACGAGTACTGTGTGATGACAACACTCAACCCGTTATGCGTGGCGTGGTAAAGGATACAAGGGATCAGGCTGCGAGTTTGAATCGCGATGATACCTAAGACAACACCGACTCCGAACGTAATGATCGACTGTTGGATGATCGAATGCGCGGCGCCGAAAAACAGAGCACTGAGAATCACGGGCAACCATTTGCTTTTCATCGATTCCAAACCGGACAAAATAAATCCGCGAAACGCCAATTCTTCAGTTACGGCTGGGGCCAAAGCAAAAACCAATAGAATAACGAACATCGAAGGAGCGTCGGCCATAATGTTTGCCATCACCGACTCCATCCCCAACAGATCTTCGGTCGGTGGATAGATTTGCATTACCAAGGCGCTTGCCCACATAACCAATGGGTGCAGCAGGATCGCAAGCAGAACGGCCGCGGCTGCAACCGGAATCCGACAAAGCCTTAACCTTAACGCACTAGCGGCGCGGGTTGTCAGTGCCAACGCCATCATGACAGCAGGCAAAGCAACCGATACGACTAGAACGATTAAAGTCTGTTTTGCAAAGTGATTCCAGGACGTTGGAACCTGCATCGCAAATCCGATAAAGAACTTGATAACCAGTACAATAACTGTGCAAAACACAGCATGGCTGATCAGAGGCATCTCGTTTCGGTCGCGGATGACTTGTTTGACCCACACGCCAAGCCCGAATCGTTCGCTTGCGCGGAATAAAACTGACTCGCTATTGAACTGGTTTACGACCCAGCGGATTGACAGCCAGCAACAAACAAGCGTAACCGCAACGACAGGAGCACCAAATTGTAAAGCGTCGGTGTAGTTACCTTCGATCAGTCCTCTTAGTAAAAGCATCAATCCGGTGATCGGAATCAGGCTTGTTCCCATATCCAGCTTGGCAGCAGGCAACATGGGCAGCATCATCAATGGCATCGAGATCATGATCAACGGCACCAAATAATATTGTCCCTCTTTGCTACTTCTGGCAAAGGCAGCGGCAGCAAGTGACATCGCCGAAAACAGCGCGGCAACAGGAACTAAGGCTAATAACAGCCACAAGACTGCGGAGGCAGGAGGTGGTCCCAGCATCGGCATCGCACCGCCGGCGATGCCAGAAAGACTGGTCATACGGCTCATTACGAACAGCCCCGTGAATCCCATACTTAACAAGTTCAGGATTGCGGTCACGATGCTGAACACCATCACTGTGAACAGTTTGCCATAAGCGATTTCACTTCGATGAGCTGGGCTGCTGAGAAGCGTTTCAAACGTTCCGCGTTCTTTTTCGCCAGCCACAAGGTCGATCGCTGGATAAAAAGCACCTGTTAAGCACCAGATCATGATGACCAAAGGAAGGACTTTGGACCACATCGCGGCCCGTTTTTCTGATTTAGCTGCCACATCTGCAGAGGCGACCTTGATCGGCTTTGCATCCTGTAGCGAAATGTCCTTGGTTTTCAACATGTCGTTGAAAACAGAACTTTGCCATCCGCTTAGAATTGAGTTGAACCGTTCGAAAGCTATTTTTGATTTGTCACTGGCGGAGTTGGTAAAGATATAAACTCCCGAACCCTGCGTTTCCGCCTTGTCCTGACCGAGCTCTATCTTGGCCGGAATGAACACTGCCAAATCGACGTCTCGCAGTGCCATTTGACTTTGAATAAGTCGGTCAACAAGTTCAGAGCCGTGTTTGTTTTGGCCTGTCTTTTTGAATTGCTCAACAAGCAATTGGAATTCCTGATCGTTTTCGTCCGAAAACTCAAGTTGCATCAGTCGCTGTTGTTCGGGCACGACCCATTGTGGGTCGATCTGACCGTCGGTCACCAGTGCTGGATCTTCCGGTAGGTTCTCAGCACCCACAACCCAGATTTTGGTGGGGTGTTCGCGCATGAACTGGGTTACTTGAATGAGCGACATACCTAACATTGGATAAAGCACCAATGGCAGGATCACGACGGTGAACAAAGTTCGACGATCACGAACTTGATCCCGTAGCTCACGGCAGAAAATAAGTTTTACGTTAGACCAGTTCATAGTTCGCAAACGACAGAATGAGCGTATTGTTGTTCGTGGCGAGCGATCAGTTGATAGAACAGCTCTTCGAGGTCGTCTTCGCCGTTTTGCTCTGAAAGTTCCTGGATGGTTCCCTGTGCCAAAATTTGGCCTCGGTTCATAACCGCAATTCGATCACACAGGCGACTTACTTCGGACATGATGTGCGAAGAATAAACAATGCATTTCCCGTTGTCGCGTAATTGTTCGACGACATTCAGAACCTCACGCGCGACCAGGATATCCAACCCCGAGGTGGCTTCATCAAAAATTAACACCGGGGGATCGTGAATAATTGCGCGGGCGATGGAGACTTTTTGTTTCATCCCTGTGGACATTTTGCTGCCCAATGTGTTTCTAATTTCGTTCATTTGGAATCGTTCAAAAACGGCTTCCATGCGGATTTGCAATTGTTCCACTGACATTCCATATAGCCGCCCAAAATACTCGACCATTTCCCAGGCAGTCATGCGATCGTAAATCGCAGTGTTTACCGAAACGAAACCGATTTGGTGGCGGACTTTTTCGTCGTCTTTGACTACATCAAAACCGTTGACGATCGCCTGTCCGCCAGTCGGCTTTAAGACGGTGCTCAGAATTCGTAGGCAGGTAGTTTTGCCGGCTCCGTTAGGTCCCAGCAGTCCCATGATTTGCCCGGCCATCGCGTCAAAACTGATCGAGTCCAGAGCGACAAAGGGCTCTTGGAGTTCGCGGTAAGACTTTCTGAGTTGACGTACGTGAATCATGAGTGACGCAAATTTTAGGGACTCTAAGGATTGGTAGCCCGATTTTTCCATATAGCCAGTTTGAAGTCGGGCGTGACTCATGCCTTGGGCATTGTTTTGGCGAAACAAACATGGGTGGAAAGATCTTTTAAGGGATCTGCCACGCAAACTTACCTCACAGCTTAGAAAAACAGGGAACTGATGTTTACTAAGCGAGAATTTGATCTGGAATCTCCGTTGAGTTTTCAGATCTGATAAAGCGAGATTTCGCATTGTAGGGATTGTTTTAGATCTAACACGACGAACCTCCTCCTCAGACACAGGCACTGCTAACGGATTTCAAAATGGACCAACAACAATTTGACGCTTACACCGCCAAGCTCAGCAACTCACTTACTCCACAACCTGCTGTTGAACAGCCTGTTGTGCCCCAGCAACCTGCCAATCAACAACAGGTGCGGGAGCAAGTTCAACAACTGGTCCGCCGGGCTCAGGGTGGTCAACCCCAAGCAGCCCAGCAACAAGCAGCCCAGCAACAAGCAGCCCA
>CAZDBA010000121.1:0-9734 GCA_964503615.1 uncultured Pirellulaceae bacterium | reverse complement strand
AAGCAGCTCAGCAACAAGCAGCTCAGCAACAAGCAGCTCAGCAACAAGCAGCTCAACAACAAGCACAGCAGCAACAACAAGCACAGCAGCAACAACAAGCACAGCAGCAACAAGCAACCCAACAACAGGCGGCTCAGCAACAGGCCAGACAGCAACAACAAATTCAGCAGCAGATCGAAAAAGCCATACCGCAACGAATGGTTCCTAAGCCTGCCCAACAACCACCGCAATCGGCCCAGCAAACTATGGAGTCAGCTGAACAAAACCCGCAATTAGCAGCTCAGTTGGCAGCTGAAAAATCGATTAACTCAACTCCATCATCGGTTGTCCCCAAAACTGCGCGGCAAAACGTTTCGCAGCCCGAGGATATCTTTATTCCTCGTGCAATTCGCACGCTTAAAGAATCAGGGCTAACGAACAACGATATGTATCCGCTTGTTCTGCGGTATCTGTTTCTTCACGGTTCCCAGATGGGCAACACGATCGCGCGACAAGTGCGGGTGCCCTATATCGTGATTGAGCCTGTACTGAACTCGCTAAAGAAAGACTTGCTTGTTGCCTACAAGGGGTCATCAATGGGAGGCGACTATCACTACGAACTCACTCCCAAAGGCGTCGAGCAAGCTCGGCTCGCGTTGACCGTCAGTACTTATTGTGGTGCAGCACCAGTACCGTTTGCTGACTATCGCGATTCCTGTTTTCGTCAGTCGATCAAGCACGTCAAGTCAAAATACGAAGACGTGCTGGCCGCCATGGATGGCCTGTTAATTAGTAAACTTTTGATTGGTCAACTCGGTCAAGCGATCAACTCAGGAAGCAGTATGTTTCTGTTTGGCCCTCCCGGAAATGGTAAAACGAGTATCGCCAAACGAGCGATTCGAGCCATGCAACCGTACATCTGGATCCCTCGAACGCTGTGCGTGGGGCGGGAGATGATTCGTATGTACGATCCAACAGTGCACGAAGCCGCTCCGTTGCCGGAGCAATCTGGTTTGACATCGGATCCTGTTTTTGACGATCGCTGGGTTCGGATCAAGCGTCCAACTATTGTGGTCGGTGGTGAGTTAACGTTAGAGCATCTTGAATGCAAACTGAATCCGGTTACACGTATTATCGAAGCCCCGATTCACCTGAAAAGCAATTGTGGATGTTTGGTTGTTGATGACTTTGGCCGTCAACGAACAACGACCTCAGAGCTTCTAAACCGCTGGATTGTTCCGATGGAATGTGGCACCGACTATTTGAATCTGCCCTCGGGACGGCAAGTCGACGTACCGTTCGAACAGTTGCTGATATTCGCAACGAACCTCGCCCCTGAGCATTTGTGCGAAGAAGCGTTTTTGCGTCGTATCCCTTACAAAATTGAGGTCAACAACCCAACTGAAACCCAGTTTCGACAGTTGTTTGAGATCGTAAGGCAGCAATATGGTTTTCAATTTCAAGACGGTGTCATCGATTCAGTGATTGAGTTTCACTACCGTCGGGAAAATCGCCCGATGCGATTCTGTCATGTTGAGGACGTGCTGAAGCAAGCCCGAGATTTCTGTGAATTTCACGACAAGCCGTTGGTTTTCAATCGAGAAATCGCAGAGGTTGCGATCCTGAACTACTTCTCAGGAATGGGCCACTATCACACAGCGGACGCGGAATAAATGAATTGGAATGCGGTGGTTTAGACAGGCAGAAGCAGTTTGCTTGTAGAGAGCTAGACCACCCCTTCAAGTCAATCAATATGCAAGCCGTTGGTCGTTCAAGCTACGGGGTGCTCAGCGCCCAGTAACGTGGTGGCTCAATCAGCGTCTGTTGGTCAGTTTTCCGATGCAGGATTGAAACAGGTTTTCGATCTCTTCTCGCTCTTCAGAGGTTATTAGTAGTGAACTTCTAGCGCAAAGTATCAAGATTACCGCAGCGGCAAACAAGCACATTTGCACAGGAAGCAGCAGTACCATCGGAGAAAGCGCGACTAACCAGATTCCACGATCGGGCCGTGCACCGAACCGCCAGTTAAGAAGTAAGTTCAGCATGAGGATGACACCATTAGCGCTGGCTGTTGCGTAAACCGCTCCATACAAACCAAAATACGGGATCATTATCGAGTTCAGCACAATGTTGGTTATTAAGCCAATCGCCAGAACGCAGGCTGTGAATTTGCCTTTTTCTGAAACCCATAGATAGTTCTGAGCGACGATAAACAACGAGAACCAAGTGCAATAAACAAACGTCAGTGGTAACACTGCAAGCCCATCATCGTAGCGACCTTGCAACACAATATCGAATAGGTAGGGAGCCAATACGAGGACTCCGGTTCCGACCATTGTGAAGCCCAAAGCAACCAGTTTGATCGTTCGGTTTACTTGTTTGACTGCATTGTGTTTTTCGCCCTGCTCCCACAAAGCGGTCATGTAAGGCATCAGAACACCAGCCAACATGGTTGCGACACCGACCAAAACGGTTGGGATCACACGTCCGCTATGGTACTGACCGACAAAGGACTGTGCCTGTTCGGCGGTTCCCTGTGCCCAGTGAATCAGCATATACCGATCAGCGACTTCGATCATGTTGTGAATCAAGTTACTGGTCCACATCCACATCGCATAAGGCGCGATTCGTCTCCACATCGCTGAATGTGTCAGCGGCTCACCATCAGAGGTGATTCCATCGCGATTTTTCCGAAGGAACCAAATCGCAGGCAAACAAGCGAGGCATGTTCCCACGCCAAATCCGACCGTGACCGCTGTTGTTCCCTCCTGCCAAAGGCCCAACAACGTCAGTGAAAGGATCGCAAATAAAATCGAAGCCGTAAATCGCATCAACGTAACGATGCGAACCTGGCGAAGAGCTTCTAAAAGAGAGGTAATGTAGTTGATGCAAGTCACACAAATCAAAGCAAAACCAACCGCTCTGATCAATTCGACTTGGTCTGGATCACGAAAGATGATCCAAGAGAGTTTTGCTGGAAACGCAAATAGAATGGCTGCCATCGCGCAGGTCGTAGCCAAACAAATCGTATTGGTGCGTTTCAGAAACGTCCGCAGTTGTCCGCGACGCTGGTAATGTTCCACAAATCGGCCAAACGATCCCGGCAGGCCAAGTACCGCCAGCGGCGCCAGTAGCAGAACGACACTGTAAATCATTGACCACTGGCCTAACTGTTCATCTGTCAGGTAGCGGCAGAAAAGGATGTTCCTCAGGAATCCGACAAGCCGTTGGGCTACAGTCAAAATCAACGCAAATGCCACTCCCATCATCAACGGGTCGGTTGAGATGCCGGGTTGGGACTGAGTTGAAGAGTTAGGGCTTGCTGTAGCCATTTAACATTACGGAAAATTCGGTAGGCAGGAGATGTCCCTTAGAATAGATCGCTTACAATCAAAACCAAGAAGATATCGAAGAACCGATTCAGCAATTGCCCACAATGAAATCGACTACAACGATTAGGACGAAACCGCCGAGCAAGAGTGAAGATAATCGAACTGCCAGAAATTCGGGATGCTCACGGTCTGCGGTTTCAAGCCGTACAGCCGGATTAATCGTTAAGGTGTGTGACCTGTTTGGCAATAAGTGCAGATGGTAACCCGACGTGTAATATAGGTCCGCCGACGACCTCGAACACTATTTCCGAACTGCTTCGGCGCCTGCAATGCGCTCGATTGCGTTTGTTACCAGAGGTTGCATGTTGTTACCGAACTGCGATTCGAGGAACGCGATCTTTCCTTCCTGGTCGATGATTACTACCTGAGGAATGCTACTTACATCAAAAAGATTTCCAACTTTACCGTTGTCGAGTCCCACTGTCATCTTCCATTCTTTTTGCTCGATATAAGTCTTGATCAACTCGGTAGCTTCCATTTGATTGACAGCGATAAAGACAACTTTGTCTGGATCAAACGTGTTGGCTGCCTCGATCATGCTGGGTAAAGACCGGACACAAGGGCCGCTCCATGTGGCCCAGAAATTTAAAACAACCACTTTGCCTTTATTTTTAGACAGTTTAAATTCCGAGCCGTCCAATAGATTGAGAGAAAAATCGGTCGCTTTAGTGCCGACTAACTCAGAGCTGGTTCCGAAATCAGAATTATCACCTCCGACGATGTTGGGTTCGG
This sequence comes from uncultured Pirellulaceae bacterium, assembly GCA_964503615.1. Lineage (GTDB taxonomy): Bacteria > Planctomycetota > Planctomycetia > Pirellulales > Pirellulaceae > CAZDBA01. The sequence goes on along the minus strand of CAZDBA010000121.1, from coordinate 5,631 downwards.
TAGCTGGTCGGGCTACCCACTCTGCATAGGCAACATCAGTTGCCTCAGAAGCAAACTTGCCCAGTCGAATTTCAAGGATCTCATCGATCGGAACGCTGCAACTGCCAAGAGTATCCGAGAAACCATCAAACACGTCATCCGACCATTTCTCAGCTTTAACCGTCAGCCGTTTTCCGCCGTTCATCAAAACCTGTACGACTTGGTTTGAGTCATTGGGATCCAAGTCTTTCGTCTTTTCTTCCTCCTGATTCTCACCAGAGTTTTCATCGGTTGGGTTTGCATGAAGCCACACAAGGCTGGAGACCAAATCTCGCTCAAAGACAAAGTCATCTCGCTGCGACTGGAACCGTACCTTGTTTCGATCCAGTCCAGTCAATTTGCCCCGCAAAAAATCCCGATTTCGACCACAGAGGATATGTGTTGGCGGGTCTTTCTTTTGCAAACGGGGGATCGTCATCAAATGTTCCAGTTTGTCCCGTTGGATAAAAACAGGAGTCGCTTCGGATGCGTAGGTCTCAGTGAGAACGTCTTTGACGGTTACTCCCGCGAATCCGTTAACCTTTAGGGAAATCGCTGACCCTTTTATGACTTTGGGGTCGATCGGAAACGAACCGGTTAAGTTTCCGTTAACGTTGACAATCAGCTTTTGACCGTCGAACAAAAATTCAATTTCAGCCTTGTTGTCTTCAGCAGTAGCCCGCGAGCTCTGAACGCGGCGAGTCCTATTGAGTGCAGATACCATAACCGTTTTATCGCGTAGTGCGATTTTGGCCCCTAGTCCGCCCGTTGGGTCCAGTGGTGAACGCAAGAACTCTCGAACTTCGACCTCGCTGTAAGAACCGGCCTTCCACTCAAGCGTGAACTTGAGTGAACCAATCGCAGCCAGCGATTGATGACCAAAACGTTCTTCTCCTCGAACGACCAAACTGTTTGGCCCCGTTATCTCAATCGCCGTAGGGGTATCCTGTCTGTTTGGTCCGTCTTCTTCTTGTTCTTGCCGGGTTTCTTGCGCGTCTTGCGTGAATACCCATCCCGCATTCTGAAACGAAACCAGCCCGCCCAATTCAGCCTGTGAAAAGTCAATTGCCTTTACCAGCGAATGCGCAACACGGCCTTTTTCAGCAAATGACTCAAACTCGACTCCCTGATCGTCGATGGAAACGATACGACACGGGATTGTATCTTTATTCTTAAAGTAGATTGCGTCGGGCCATTGCTGGCCATCACTATCAACGTTCACCTTCGAGTCTTTTGAATCTTCTGTAAGCATGATTTTGGTGTCGGCATTGGTCAGTGGGAGGCCTGATTGGCATCCGACCGGTTGCCAACGAATGACATCCTTCGCTTTTCCTGTCCCTGCATAGACCTGCCCCAGTAGCTCGCCATATTCGGTCAGCAAACGATGCTTGCCAGCTAACTTCAATTGATCAACCGTTTCAGGGTCAGATAGAAACCGAACGAGAGATGCCCCTTCTAAATTGGAGGCGACAGGTTGACTGGAATAGTCCGTCTCAAGGTTTAAGGTGTTGTCCGCGATGCTTACAAGCTTTCCGGTCAAGTTCGAACCGTCCTGGTATCGGACCAGCACATTGTTTGAACTCGATTTCGTTTCCCTTGACAGGTCCAGAATCGCAGAGCGGAACTTGTCCGCTGGAACCGATTTTTTCTCGGAAGCTTCTCCCGAATCAGGCTGAACGATCCAAGTCTTGCCATCGAACCCGACCAGTTTCCCGTAGGCGGCCTGGTTGTCCGTCGATTGAACACCGATTTTGGAAGGGTCGTAGCCTGCCGCTGTTTTGCTGATTTGTAACGTCTCAACCTGAAGGTCACCATGCCTGTTCGCCAAGTAGATACCATCATTGATTCCGTTGATATCTCCGGGTACTTCGCTTCGGCAAAGTTCTTCGCCCCTTTCGTTTCGAATGATCACCAGATTTGTTTTTCGGTTCCATTGAATTTGCAACTCCATTCGCTTCGAGTTTAAATCGAACGAATCGTAGACGATGTCAAAATCATCTTCCTTATTCAAGACAAGCGCATCGGTCCAGGTCTCAAGGCGTGGCATGCGGGCGATCATCTCTTTGCTGGTGGGAGCACCCAAGCCCAATTCAAAATCCAGGTGTTTGTCCCATCGAATGACTAGTTCAATTTGAACCGCGTCCGGCATCTCGGTCTCGAGTTGCAAGTCGATCATTTTTTGCTTGCTGAACAGTGTGCCAGAATCGGTCACGCTCCAGCGATCCTTTTTGTTTTTCAAGGAGGTCCAAGCCTCCAGGTCAGACATTCCGACAAAGACATAACCAGCATTCTCAAGATCAACGATCCGTGAGACGCTGTTTAGATTGATTGGTAGCTCGCCGTGCCGTTTTGAATCAAGAACAAGAATGTCATTTTCGATTCGCGTAACGTTTCCAAATAGCTTGTTACCGGACTTAGTATGCACTAAGTACTTTTCGTTGGTCGATTGCTTCGCCTCGTCACGGGGAAAACGAACGTTGTCGATCGCAGCAAAGTCGATTTGCAACTCGCCGTGAAACAGGTCAGAGTCCCACGACAACTTTGAGTCGGTACCCTGCGTTAGCTTGCCAGGCAACACGTTGCCATTGTGCCAGGCGATCAAAGGCTGTGTGTCGATCTCGCGAAAAACTTTCTTGGGTTCAGCGAGGTTCAGCGGCCCCCGCTGTGCTCTACGAACAACAGGTCGGTTTCCCTCTAATTCAATCCGCATCTCAGGGCCTATTTCAACTCGTTCAATTCGAATTTGAGCCCCGCCTTCAGCGATCATGCCAAAGCCGAGAAAGGCAAAGAAGGAAACTGCGAACAGAGCTCGCGAAAAAGTGTTTGAAATGTAATTCATAGGATCGTCTATCGCTCGTAAATCGGTAGAAACCGGTAGTTGAGTGCTAAAGCCAAAAGTGACATTGAGGTTGAGTAGGCTACGCCATGGGCGCTACCCGGTATCTCTCCGTTTTCCTTTTGAATGTTTTGAATTGTTTTAATCGTGTCCGCATTCCATAGCTCCCAAGTCTCGTAGTCTGATTGGAACAGAGCTTGAGCCTGATAATAACGCGTATAGAAAGGCCAATTTCCTGTCTCCTGGAAATTGTTCGTGATAAACTTTTTGGTCGATTCGTATTGTTCCCAATCTTTGTGTTTGCCGATCGAAAAGACCAGACAAGCGATCGCGGACCTTGCCCAACTGCGGCCCATGGGTCCGGTGTAACCGACCTCGCCAGATGGTGTGGTCAGGCTCTTCATGTATGCCAAAGCCGCATCGATCGACGCGTCCGGGACTTCGATGCCCGCATTTTGCGCCGCCAGCAATCCCATGATGACCGCGCCTGCGACCGAGGTGTCAGCGTCCTGTGCAGTGGGTGCGTAACGCCAAGCTTTTCTTGGATTATTCTTCTGCGAAGTTAGCGCCATTCGAACTGCCAACTCAAGCGACTCGCCAATAGTTCGCACGCCTTCTTTCTCTTCGCCCGCCCAAAATCGTTCGTCGTCTACAGCCCCATAAGCTTCGGCAAGTGCCAACATGGCAAATCCATGCGAGTACATGTTGCCAGGAATGTAGCCCGATTTGTCCTGCTTGCGGATGATGAACTGCAAAGCTTTGCGGATATTCTGCGAGTACTTGCCGAAATTTGGATCTTCTCCCGTCGAAAGAAACGCCATCACACATAGCCCGCAGATGCCACATTCTTTAGTTTCCTGACTGGTTTCCCAGTTACCGTCTTCCAGTTGGGTGGAAGCAAGGTAGTCAGCCCCTTTTTCATAGATGGCCCGGACCTCGCTGGGGATACCAGTCCCTTCACGTATGTCCAGAACCTCCAGTTGAGCATGGCAGGTCCCTGCAAACCCCAAGGCGAAACAGGCCACGATCAAAGATGTTTTTATAAAGCTATTCATAGTTTTGATTGTTCGTAAGTTTTCGATCGTTATCTACTTTTTTCCAAAGCCTGGAAGTATCGGTCCATTCCATACCGGAACTCTTCAGCAATCTCATCGCCTGATTTTCCAGTGGCTTGTATTACGGTGCGCTCCTCGATTTTTGCATCCTCTTGCTCGGACTGACCCAGCAAAGCCAACGGCGAACCGCCAACAGCGACGCCGAATCGATCACCGTCACCTGGGTTCGTACCGCCGCTGCCTCCACCACCTGAGGGAGGAGCGCGGTTGGCTGCTAACAGTTGTTCAATAGCTTCCGTTTCGGCAGCGATCGCAGGTGCACCGGTGTCAGGCTCCAGAAGCGAATCGAAAGCATCGTTCATTGCAAGATTAGCTGCTGACAACGTGCCAACTTCGTTGCTAAAGGCGCTTGCGTTTTCCAATTCCATTATCGAAGCGATCACTTCTTCCGTTCGCTCGATCAAGTCGTTTTGAGTGTCTGCCAATGATTCCGCGTCTGCGGCAAATTTATCTTCTGCCAGTTGAGGCTTTGCCTGCTGAACAGATCGCGTTTCTTCGCGAAGCGATATTTCCTTTTCCAGGATTTTCATGATTTCCAGAATAAGCTCTGGAGGCAAACTGGCAGCCTCTCCCTCACCAGGTTCACCAGGTTCACCTGGTTCCCCAGCAGCAGGAACCAACTCTTCGGCCCAACGATCGAAAATGTCGGCCAGCAATTCAGCGTGAGCAATCGAGCCACCGGTTTCGTTGATTGCGATTTTTTCAGACACTGCCCCAAGTTGTTCTACAACTTCGTAGCTTTTCATCTCGTCCAGGACTGTCTGATATTGGGCTATGTTGACTCGATTTACGTAAGCCTCTAAGTCTTCCTGAATGTTTGAGGTTGTTTTGCCATGGTGCAATTCCCGCTCAGCAAGCAATCGAGAGCGTTCAACGGTCGGTTTTTCGACGTCGGCTTCGAGATTGCCAAACTCACCCAACGTCATACCGTTGATGTCCGAAGCCAACTCCAAATGAAGTCGTGCCATCGCTTTCAATCGTTTGACGAACGTGCTGCCTTCAAGGTTTTGCACGATCTGCTGCATCTCTTCTGCAACTTTTTGAAACTCAATCAAAAGCTCTTCCTGAGCTTGGACGGCTTGGGCAACCAGCTCACTTGCCTCTGATGGCTCAGCAGGTTCTTGTACGGGTGGAGCCGAGTTGTCTTGAAGTGTTACAGTGGGAAGGGTCAGTGCGCTGGGACCTGTAGGTGATGGTGGGGCTTCCCCCTCCTGCTCTTCCCCCTCTTCAGGTTCACCCATCGTTGATTCCTGGATGTTGATTGAAGGCGCAGCTGGCGGTTGCTCGCCCTCTGGGGCTGGTCCACCTTCACCGCCCGCGCCTGAACTCTTGTCATCCCTTACAGACGGCGCTGCTTCTGGCCCCTCGCTCGATTCGCCCTCGCCGGGCTTGCCGTCTTGAGGCGGACCATTTTGCGGTTGGCCAGATTGTGGTTGGCCAGATTGTGGTTGACCTGGTTGTGGTTGGCCTGGTTGTGGTTGGCCTGGTTGGCCGCTTTGAGGTTGCCCACTTTGAGGCTGCCCACTTTGAGGTTGCCCCGGTTGTGGAGGACCTGTCGGCGCATCGGCCCCCTTTTGCAGCAAATCGGCAACGGAAGGCATATAGATGTCAGAGATCTCGTCCAGTTTTAAAACCATCTTGCTAAGTTTTTCGAGCCTATTC
>CAZDBA010000120.1:0-14941 GCA_964503615.1 uncultured Pirellulaceae bacterium | reverse complement strand
TGGCGAGGCGTTAACACTCGCCTCAGAGAGGGCGAGCTACGATAGTAAGGGGCGAAACGTTACAACCACCGACGTGTCGTTCTTTTCAGTTGCAAATACTCTTCGCCAAAATGTTTTTCCAGGTAGGATTCTTCTGGTATGATCACCCAACGCGTGAGCCATAGCATAAAGGCTGGCGTGAGCGCCAGCATAACAACCGAGTTGGCCAGTAGCGACACTCCGACATACGCAACGACAAAGCTTAGGTACATCGGGTTTCGGCTGAGTTTATAAGGTCCGCTGTTAACAATTGCCAACGTGGGCTTGGTCGTATTGGTGTTGGTGTTTGCTGCTGAGAATAGGCGGAAACACCATTTGACATTGAGGTAGGCTCCAACCACCAAAACAATGCCAAGGAATCCCCACGGCTTGCCCACCTCTACAGGCATGAACCAAGTCGCAATCCAAGTGGCCAATATCCCGCCCATTACCATATAGAGGCACATGGTCAGCGGCAAAACCTTGAGATTCAAACGCCCGTCTATCTCTGAGTGCGACTCTTGATTTTGCATCGGCTATACTTGGGAGTGAACGTTCGGTTTTTCAAGGGGATCTTAAACAAGATCAATTAGTTGGCCAACCATGCGAGCGATTGCAAAACGCCTGACACGAAACCGAAATAAAAACGGGCTATCGTGTGGAAGGGACGCCGTGTAAGGCCAAGCCGATTAATAGATGCTCGGGATCTATGTCAACGATTCGGAATCTTGACATTTGAGTGTCCCGGCTAAAGAATGATCTTCCACAGATCGGGGCAAGTGATCTGTTGGCTTTCCTTTGTCTTGAACTTCCACCAAGTACCTGCAATTTCGCAGGCGCTATCTAACACAGGAGAGAATTGTGATGAGATTGGTTTTGAACAAGCGAGCCGTTCCTGGATTGCTGGCGATTTTGTTGGTTGGTTGTTGGGGCGATTATTCGGTCGGGCAAAACGACCCCTTCGGAATTATTGAACCTGGTGCAACAAAGACGGCTAAAACGTCCATGCGTTCCAGTGATGCTGTTAAATCTACAACAGATCACATCATGAAGGCTTTAGATGCGCCTGTTGACATTGAATACGACCAAACTCCGTTCATCGATATTATGGATGAGTTTCGCGATCGATACAGGATCAATGTCATTCTTGACCAATCGGCGCTTGATGACTCTCTCACCGAAGACGATCAGGTAACGATTAATGTAAAAGGTGTCAGAATGCGGTCCGCATTGCGTTTAATGCTCGCGCGCATGAATTCTACGTATGTCATTCAAGACGAAGTGTTGCTGATTATCTCTATGGACGTTGCCGATTCCCCTGAATTTTTCTCACGAAAAATTATTAACTGTAGCGAGTTGCTGCGGAAAATTGAGCAAGCTGAATCGAAACGAATTGGAACAATTGATCAGGTCTTTGCTTTGCGACAAGGCCAGCCAAACCGGGGCTCTGATTTTGGAGGAGGAGGTATTTTCGAAATCGTAGATAGCAAAAGTGCTGGTCTTTTGGGCGGTGACTCCGATGATGAAACAAACGAAGACGAGCAGGCCAAGGAAGACGTAACACGTTATCTCGTCTCCAAGACTACAGCAGAGTCGTTGTTGATTGACGCAATCGAAAATTCGATTTCCCCAGATGATTGGGCGATAACCAACGGAGATGGTGGCGTGAGTATCATCGGCGGGTGTTTGGTCATTCACCAGACCGAAGAGGTTATCGAGAATGTGGAGAAATTCCTCGTCGATCTTTCTAAAGCGATGGACCAGGAAAACTAACTAGCTCGACATCATTTAACGTTCACGTCGTTGCAAGATGGAAATTGCAACGGCGTTTTTTCACCCCGGGATTTTTCCTGCGGAAGTTGCTTCGTTGTAGCTGTTGCCGATGTTGATTTGGAAATTCTTTCCATCAATTAGGTCGTGCTGCACGGCAAAACAAACCGGTTCAGGAACGATGGCATTGTTCAGGTCGTGAGCAAAACTATAGAAACCGTCAGGGAACAATCCAATTTTGATTTTTGTCATCTGATCGTAGAACGCATTCACAAATATTCGACCGTAACCGAATCCGTATTCTTCGGACAGAAACTCTTCCAGGTCGATCGGGTCCGTTACGGTACCAAGTCCCTCTTCGTGAAAAAGGGTTTGTTCGTATTCACCGCTGTCATTGAATACGACTAATGCGAATCCGTATTCACCCGACGATTCGGCATCGGCAACGATCGCTTGCTTGCCATCAGAAAAACGTCCTGCGAACAGGCCCTTGCCGATATCGTCTTGCAAAGGAAACTGCCGTTGATCAGGCCGGACGACTCTGGAAATTTCTTTTTCCAGATTCAAATTGATTAAGTAGCTCAATGAAATCGTTCGGTCGCGTTCGTCGGACAGGTCAACCAGTTCAAGCAGTTTCAGGTTGGGTAAAGACCGTGCAAAGTGCATCGCGACTGCTGGGCTGTCACGGTGGCCCGTCCAAAACGAGAGGTGTTCAACGTTTCCCAAAATAGTCGATAGTTGCTGGGCATCATCTTCCGAAATCCAGTCGGCGATAGTTAGTTTGCGAATTGCGGACAGCTGCTTGATTTGTTTTAACGTTCCTCCATGCCTTCTGGCTGCAAAAAGGATCAGTTCCTGCATCGTGGGGCAGGATCGTTGAATCAATTCTGCATATTGACCGTATTGGCTCGCGGGGAAGTAGACTTTTTCGAGCATGCCACGCTCGAATGTGACATCCCAGAGTTTGACTTCTTTACTTACGTTGACGAGTTCCCCAATCCACAAGTGATCGTACGAGGCTGACAGGGAGTTGATTGCTTCCACAAGACCGGCGTGTTCGGGTGCGCCGATATCGTCGATTTTGGCGGCCTCGATTTGCAAACGAATGAACTGGCCGCGAGGATCCATTTGATCGTCTAGCCAGTCGGCGTAGACGAGGCGACGAAGATCGTCATCTGGGTCTTCCAGGATCGAAGCGATAAATGCAGCTTGTGAATCCATCAGGCGGTTGTTGAAAGCTGGGAGAAGGGTGCGTGTAGCGTAGACGAGGAAACAGCTTACCTTCGCCCTAGCTAACGCGTCGGGTTTCCATTTCCAAGCGTTTGAAAAAATGCCAGCCTTGTATTACTCGCAATCTCTCTGGATTGAGCAGTATTAAGCCCTAGCCGGCTTTTCGTTTGGTGTCGGTTTGCAACATTCCCAACGGCATGGCATCAGAACGTTTGGAAGTGATGGTTGGAACCGCATGTGGTCCGGTCATACTCCGGTCGGATTGAGCCCAGCTATGCATTGCAATCTGGTCTAACACGCGTTGGGCGACCTCTACTGCTCGGTACCCGGTTTCGGCACACACGGTAGGGCGGCGATCATCAATTATCGCCTCGATCCAGTCGTTTTGTTCCATCTGGATCGCGTTGACCGGATCCACCGTAACGACTTCGATGGGCAACACTTCGTTAAACAGGTTTTCTTTTACGAAATCGGCTTGGGCGGCGGTGCAATTTTGGAAATCAAACTCTCGTTGTCGGATCCAGCTAGGAATGCGAATAGCTTGCAGGGTACTGGTCGCAAGGTCGATAGAAGCGAACCCGTCGGTTCCAAAAATCTTCATCTTCCGTTCAGGTGAAAAACTGCAACGGGATGCAGTCAGGTTCGCAACGCCACCGCACTGGAAATGCATCCAACTTCGGGCGATATCTTCGTTCTGTCCGAATACGCTGACCCCGACGCTTCGTGACTCGATTAGTGAACTGTCGAAAATCCAGTTGATTAATTCGATATCATGGATCATGAGATCATGGACAACGCCGATATCGGTAGAGCGAAATGTGTATCCGCTGCATCGGCTGGCCTCGATAAATTTGGCTTCGCCAATGAACTCCATCGCCTTTTTCACGGCGGGATTGTATCGCTCAACGTGGCCTACTTGGACTTTGGCTCCCGTGCGTTCGGCCAGATCGGCCAGCTCTTTGGCTTGGTCGACGCAATGGGTCAACGGTTTCTCAACGAGAAGATGGATTCCCTGTTCCAGAAAGAATTTTGCAACCTCGTGATGAGTCACTGTTGGAGTCGCAATGATCACGGCGTCTACACTGTCGATCATTTTCTTGTAGTCGCTGATCACTTCACAGTCATACTCATCCAATATTTTTTGTTGAACAAGAGGTTGCGGTTCGGCGATCACCGTGAGTTTGGCACGTTTGACGTTTCGAATCAGTTTTGCATGAATCCGACCGAGGTGTCCTGCGCCAACAATTCCGATTCGAATCGAGCTCATGCTGCTGATCTCCGTGGTTGTCTGGCGCGACCATGTCGACCGTTGTGTGAATTGGCTACGTAGTCCAACAGATGAGCTACGTCCTTGCAGTGTGAATTGTTGTTCTTGAGCACGTCACGAGCGTTGTCCAATCCGACTCGACCGCGATAAAGCAGGCGAAACGCTTCGTTGAGATTGTTGATCACAGACTTGTCAAAGTTATGCCGCTTTAACGATACGATGTTCAAGCACTTAGGTCTGGCTGGATTCCCATCACTTAACATATAAGGCGGAATGTCCTGAAGGACCAAGCTGGAGGCACACACGAAACAGTAACTGCCGATCGAAGCCATATGGTGAACGGCACAACTACCGGACAAGGTTGCATTTGAATGGACGTGAACATGTCCACCCAACATGGTTCCCTGGCCAGCGATGATATGGTCGCCCAATCGACAATCGTGAGCGATATGAACGCATCCCATCAGGTAATTATCGCTGCCGATAATTGTGTAACCGTCTTCTTTTTCAGTCCCTCGGTTGATTGTGACGCATTCGCGAATCACGTTGCGGTCACCGATCACCACGTGTGTTGGTGTTCCGCGGTAGCTAATATCCTGAGGTTCTCCACCAATAACGGCGTTGGGCGAAATCAGGTTGTCTTCTCCGATTTCGACGTGCCCCATAACAGTTACGTTATTGGTCAGTTTGGTTCCGGCACCGATTTTTACGTTGGGACCGATCACACAGAACGGGCCAATCTCGACACCGTTTCCGATTTCCGCTTTCGGGTCGACATCCGCCAGCTTGGAGATTTTCGGCGGAGCGGTTCGGTCCGGGTCGTTTGGGTGATAGGGGACAATGTTCACGATATATTCTCTTTATGCGACTCGTCTGGCGGGGACGGTCAAACGCGAGTGAAGCAATAGTTGCTCTACCAGTTTTGCGTTGAGCGAATGTCCGCCACGACAAGAGTGAATGTTTCCGATTGTATCAAAGCCGGCAAGCGAAAGGTCACCTACCATGTCCAGAAGTTTGTGTCTTGCGCACTCGTTGGAAAAGCGTAATTGGTTTTCGATGGGGCCATTCTTATCGAAGACCAATAGGTCGCCGTAGGAGACTCGACTTCCCATTCCCTGCGCCTTGAGTTGCTCGGCGACTTGGGAGGTAATAAAAGTCCTTGCCGGTGCGACCTCTTGGACAAAATCCTGCTTTCCCAATTGAAACTCGAATTCCTGCTTTCCGATTGCCGGTTCAGAAGAAAAATCGAGTGAATACTTTAGTCTTGTTGTTTGCTCCAGAGAGGGTGTGGCCTCGATCCAACCGTGTTCGTTCTCCACGCGAATGCGAGTTCGAACGATCAGTGTTTGACGAATGGCTGGCAGAGAAACCCGCCCTGCCCTTTCCAATGCTCTCACAAAGTCAAGACAGGAACCATCCAAGCCAGGCATTTCAACAGCGTCGACAACGACTTCGCAATTGTCAATCTGCATTCCGGCCAACGCTGACATGATATGCTCAATCATTTCAATGCGAAGTTCGTTTACAGACAGCGAAGTCCTGAGCGGCATGTCCGCTCGGCTTTCTACCGAAGCTGGGATCGTGGGTGATCCGGCGACATCGCGACGAACAAACACAATTCCTGTGCCCGCTGTAGCAGCGCGAAACTGGACCTGAACATCTTTGCCCGACCAGTATCCAAAACCGGATACGGACACGGGGTGTTCGATGGTTGTTTGTTGTCGAGGCGCGAAGATCAATTGACGAAGTCCTGGAAAGGGTTCAGCTATTGTGTGACGGTACCACCGATCTGACGGATGACATCGTTGGTGATGTCTCTGCCAGGGGCGTGATAAACAATGTTGCTGTTTACTTTTGCCATCACTGAATTTGGATTGTCGATATCCAATTCCAGCTCACTGTGTCGTAAAACCAGACGGACGCTCTGGCTTTCACAATACGCGTCGATAACTGATTTGACTTGTTGATAAGTCTCAAAGTGCAATTGCGCTTCGCGTACCATCAAGGCACGCATTTGGTTTCGCTGTTCGACCTCAAGTGTAGCGAGCTCTTGAGCCAACTTGGTCTCGTAAGCTTTATGTTCTTCAGAATTCGGATCGAGGGTGGTCAGGTTCTCAGATTTCTCAAGCATCTGTTGTTGCAACTGAACTGAGTTCAATTGGAACTGTTCTGCTTCGCCCTTTAACTGTTCCAGTTTTTGAGGGAAAGTTGGATGGGATTTGAAGACTTTTCCAACATCGACAATCGCGACATTACTTTGGGCACTGGTTAACGTAGCCGTACCTAAAATAATCGGGAACAAGAATAATGATGCAATCCTTTGCATTCTTCGCATGGTCAGCACTCCTTTGCTGTTATTTGCCGTGTTTGACCACCATGAGAGCGATTCCTTCGCAACTCTTGGCAGTGGGGGTAAATAGATTGTTTGTGTCGAGCATTCTGTCAATCAGGCGTAAGTGAGTAAAGCCCGAATTTTATGCCAGCATTATTACATTGTGGCCGTGAATGTCTCTCTTAATTCGTCGGCAAGTTCCGCATACCGTGTGTAAAAATTCCTTGAAATCATTCCAAGGTAAATGTTAATTCCGACAGAACAAAGCAACATGAAAAGTAAAAATCCGTTAGTCCTCTTGTAGCTGTTCAAATTCGCTTCAAGTTCTGTTTGTGTGCCCTGAATGTTTCGCCGTTCATTTGGACCGGGGATTTGTGCCCTTAATGAACTTGGACTTTGCTCGTCGGTTTTGGGACGAGTACGGCGCCCCGGAAGCGATGGATTCTCCAAAGCACGCTCGTCACCACGACTTGCGAGGCGGTCGGAGTAAGATTCGTTAGGCTGCCCATTCCTCATGACGTATTCAAGTTTTTGGTCCAAGTTGTCCAGTCGGCGATTCAGGTTCTCTTCCTGGTAATCGACCGGTTGCGGGTTCTTTTGAACGTAATTAGGCGGCCAATGAATGAAGTTTGGATTGGTATTTGCAAATTGATTGCTGACAAAATGGTTGTCTTGCTGAACGAGCCTTTGTTGCATCTGTTCCAATTGACTATTTTGCTGCGCGAGTTTCTGTTGGTACTGCAACATCATCTGCTCGTTCTGTTGCATTTGTTGATTGTACAGAACTTGCATCTGACGGAGCTGTTCTTGACTTTGAGCAAGTCGATTGTCGGGCTGTTGATCAATATTGTGGTTCACAAACTGGTCACCCGTATTCGTATTTGGCGTGGACCGATTCTGAATGGGATTTCGAGTTTGCCAATCCTGTGTCCGGTTCATCGGCAACAATCTGTTGTCGGCTGTGTTGGTTTGAAGCGAGGGATTTACACGAGAAGGGACTTCGCGGATCCAGTCTTCTTTGCGGGCTACAGGAACAAAGTCGGTATAGTCTCCGACGGGTAACCAGTCCTGCCCCGGGATTGGCTCGGTGTTTGTCGCCACTTTAGGGAGTTCCAGTTCTGGCGTCGTGGTGTTGTTGAATCGGGGAAGTGGTCGCGCATTAAAGGGGTTCGCCGGTGTAATGGGCGGATCCACGGTCGATGTAGGCCGAGTATTCGGCCTTCTGTTGGTGCTAGGCGGCGTAAAATCCTGCCGAGCGACTACTTGCTGTTGGGCTGGAGCAGCGGTCTTGGTTACAGCCGCAGAAGATTTGGGCGGACTGTACAGAATAAGAACCTCTGTAATCTTGCCTTGGTCTTCCGGTTTGATCAGAGCGCTTAACCCACCCGGGTTGACTTTTAAGTCTTCGATTAGTGCATCGTTTAGGCGCAAGACGAATTTGCCACCTTCATCGTTAGCTGGTTGCTGGGCGCAGGCGAAACTCGCTGCACACAACATCAGCAGCGTTACCATCAATCCCTTCATGGTAGTGCTCCAAAATTATATAGGCATCTAGTCCGTTTCCGGCCAAGCCTCACTACATAAGTAGAAGTTGAGGGGTCGACCGATTGAATCGCAGTAATGTAGTCGTTTTAAAGCTCGTGGGTAAATAGCGAATTACCAAGCTCCCGAAATCTCTTCCGATCTGCTATTTTGCCCTGTCCAACTTAGACCCATTATCCTTTCTTCGAGGCATTCCACTGAACCCGCCCGCAACGCAGAGTAATTCCAATTCTGCTATCAAACCCCAAAATAAGCGAGCTTTTTGGCTGCGCATATTTCGCATCGCGATGATTGTCGCGGTGGTGGCCGCCCTTGTCTGGACGATCCGCAAAGCATTCGTCGATTTTCAGCAGCAGCCCATTCAGCTATCGGAAATTGATTTTTCAAAACTCGCGCTGGCGGCGGTTGTCTATATCGGCGCCATGCTGATGTCTTGGATATTCTGGTACCAAGTCCTTATTTCGCTCAAGCAAAAACCAAGACTGCTCAAGTCGCTGGGCGCGTTTCTGATCAGCCAATTGGGCAAGTACGTGCCAGGCAAGGCGATGGTGATCGTCATCCGTACCGATCGTGTTCGTGATGACAAAGTCTCGATCGCTCCTGCAGCAGCCAGTGTTTTCGTGGAAACATTCGCTTGGATTTTCGTGGGTTCAGCGATTGCCAGTGGATTGCTGATCGTGAAATTTCAAGACTTTCGCTGGCTGCAAATTCTTGCAGTTCTGTTGATGATCGGGGCTGGCGTGGTGACTTGGCCGCCGATCTTTAACTGGCTCGCAACTAAAATCCGCCCTATCAATAGTAAACGTCACAATTACGCGGTTGATCTACGAACAATGTTGACCGGCTGGGTCGCGTTGGCATTCGGATGGCTATTGAACGGGATCTGCTTGTGGTTGGTTGTCAGTGCGTTGCCAGGGGCGAACCCAACGACTGCGGATATTCTGGTTACTTTAGCGGCGGTTACTTTGGCAACTGTTGGCGGGTTTGTATCGTTGATCCCGGGAGGGCTGGGCGTCCGCGAGCTGGTGATGATTCCGTTATTGGGCTCGCAATTCGGCACTGTCATCGCTGTGATGGCAGCGATTTTGGTGCGTCTGGTTTGGCTTTCCGCTGAACTCGTGTCTTCAGCTATACTCTATGTAACCGAACATTGGATCGAGAAACGGAGAAGCAAAAATGGAAAAAGCTGAGATATCGTTCGTAGTTCCTGTCTACAACGAAGAAGAAAGCCTCGAAGCTTTGCACAAAGAGATCTGTGCCGTTTGCGAACAGAACCAATACACGTTTGAAATTATCTTCGTAAACGATGGCTCGACTGACGAGAGCTGGCCCATTTTGAAACGTTTGGCTGACGCAGACGGCCGTGTGATCGCGATCAAGTTTCGACGCAACTTTGGCAAAGCGGCCGCGATTCGGGCAGGCGTTGCTGCGGCGAACCGCGAATACGTAATCACGATGGACGCCGACCTTCAAGACGACCCGGCAGAGGTGCCCGAGTTACTGGCCGATCTGATTGCCGACAAATATGACGTAGTGAGCGGTTGGAAGAAAGTTCGTAAAGATCCGATCGGAAAGACGTTTCCCTCAAGAATCTTTAACCTTTTGATCGGTTGGTTGACCGGACTCAAGCTACACGATCACAACTGTGGCTTTAAAGCGTATCGACGTCAAATTTTCGATGAGATTAACCTGTATGGTGAACTTCACCGTTTCATACCAGTTCTGGCAGCCTCGCGCGGGTATCGGGTTGGTGAAGTTGTTGTGAATCATCGCCGTCGAAAATTCGGCAAGTCGAAATACGGTTTCTCGAGATTGCCAAAAGGTTTTTTGGATCTGCTGACGGTTTGTTTTTTAACCAGCTTTAACCATCGTCCTCAGCACTTGCTGGGTGGTCTGGGTTTGGGTGCGTTTTCGATGGGCGTGTTCGGCATGTTTTGCATGGCGATTTACTGGGTGTTGCGGATGATGATGTTTCCCGAGTGGACTCCGCTTCATCAGCGTCCGATTGTGTTGTATTCGTTGGGTGCATTATTGTTAGGTGCTCAACTGTTGTGTATCGGATTCCTTGCCGAACTGATTACAGCTCGAAATCAACGCCACGAAGAGCCTTACTCGATTTCAGAAACCTATGGCCAGAAATCTGACCAGAACGCTGAAGCCCAAACCAACATCTCTGAAGTTTAAGCCGAATCAATATCTGAATGTCGAATTCTGAAAAAGGTGCGTCTGGCGCGACGGTCAACGGATCGGACACGAATGCCAACCCGCAGAAAAAGGGCTCTGCTAGTGTGTCGTCCGCTTGTCCCAGTTCCATCAGCGATCTTTGTAAGCGTCGACATTGGAGCATGTATTGGCTGATCATCTTTGTCAGCATCGCTTCGATTAGTGGACAAATTGCAACTTTGAAGAACGATCGCTCCGATCCAGCGTCACCTTTTTTCAGTGCCAATGACCGGAGCCGTTGGTGCACGATTCGCTCGCTGGTCGATCATGGAACTTACGAAATCGACCAGGTGCTGGAGGCGGAATCGGATATCCGTTGGAACACGATCGACAAAGTAGTTCACCCCAACGCGGAAGGTGATCTTCGTTCTTATTCCAGCAAGCCGCCGTTGATGCCGACGATGATTGCGGGCAAGTATTGGCTGTTAAAAAAGATGGGCCTCACCTTGGCCGACGACACGATGCTGGTCGCGAGAGTGATTGTGTTTGTAACGAACGTGGCTCCGTTTGTGATCTTCCTGATTTTGTTGGCGGCGATGCTGGAGCGAATCGTTGTTCATGATTGGACTCGATATTTTGTTCTGTTTGCTGCCGGCTTTGGGACTTTTCTGACAACGTTTTCGGTGTCGCTGAATAACCACTTACCTGCGGCGTTTTGTGTGATGGCAGTGCTGTATTGTTTGGATCGCATCTATCGCACGGGAGCCGTTTGCCATGACAGTTGTCCGGCGGGTTGGTTGCATTATTTTGTTGCGGGTTTGTTGGGAGCTTTTGCAGCAGCGAACGAACTGCCAGCGCTTTCGTTCTTTGCCTGCGCGGGTGCTTTGTGTTTGATCAAGTCTCCTCAAAAGACGATTTTGGCGTTCGCTCCGGGAGCACTGATCGTCGCTGCGGGATTCTTCGGCACGAACTATCTGGCTCATTCGACCTGGAAGCCTCCTTACGCGGTTCGTGGCGACGGCGAATTGATCACGACCGTCGAAGGCGACTTTGCCGACGAGTTGAGCGGCGATGTCGAAAACAGGTTGGACGATGGCAACGTGCCAGACGAAATGTTGGAACTGCTTCAAAAGCGACTTTCCGACACCGACAGAGATGCGCTTTCGGCTCCCTACGCGGAGCAAAGTTTCTGGCGTCGTAACGGTGATGCGAAATTGGGCCGCTGGAACGTTCGCGATCAAGTTTCGAAATCGCAGTTCACGATCGAAGAAACGTCAGCGAACAAGTTTTCGATTTATGAGTTTGCGAACTGGTACGATTACTCGGGCAGTTACTGGAGTAGCGGAAGGAAGTCGCCAGTTGATCGCGGTGAACCAAATCAAGCTCTCTATGCGTTCCACATGCTGCTTGGGCATCACGGAATTTGCTCACTGACACCGATTTGGATACTCAGCTTTGCCGGTTTGCTCGCTTTGCCATTCGCGGGCAGATTTCAGTTAAGGTGGCTGGGGTTGATGGGAATCGCACTCACGGTCGTTGTGTTTGTGTTTTACTTGAATCGCCCCGAGATCGACCGAAACTATGGTGGAGTTACCAGCGGTTTGAGATGGATGTTTTGGCTGATTCCGATCTGGTTGGTTGCTATGGTGCCTATCGTCGATTCGATCGGCAAGACAACCGCGGGCAAGTTCTTTTGTCTGGGGCTGTTGTTGTTGAGTATCGTTTCGGCGATGTACTCGATCGACAATCCGTGGGTGCATCCTTGGCTGTACGATTTGTTAGTTCAAACCAAGTAGTTTTCGGGTTGCCGATCACATCAAATCAGTTGCCTTTGCCACGAACCCTTTGGCGATTCGGCTTGTCTTTACCTGCGAATAATAGGTAGGATTTGGCGTTTGAACGATCCTCAACTCACAGCAATGCAGAGCCCTGGCCGCAATGAAAATCCACTTTTTTAACTCGCTGACGAACCAGAACGAGGAATTTCAACCGATCGAACCGGGGCGCGTGCGGATGTACAGTTGCGGCCCGACCGTCTACGACTTTGCCCACATCGGAAACTTTCGAACGTTTCTGTTTGGTGACGTGTTGCGTCGTTTTTTAGAGCTGGCAGGATTCGAAGTCGATCACGTGATGAACATCACCGATGTGGGGCACATGGTCGAAGGCGAAGAAGACAAAATGCTCTCGGCTGGAGAGCGGATCAAGGAAAATAAAAAATCGGGGCGAATTCCAGAGGGCGAGAAATCGGTCGAGGATCCTAACGATCCTTATCAAATCGCCGCTTACTACACTGAAGCGTTTCTCAACGATGCGCGGAAATTGGGTTACAAAATCGCGTTCGAGTACCCGGAAAAGGTTCCGCATGCGACCGCCCACGTTGACGGCATGCAAACGATGATCCAAAAACTGTTGGATCGCGGACATGCCTACATCGCCGATGACGGAGTGGTCTATTACAGCGTGGAGAGCTTTCCAAGCTACGGGCAACTCAGCGGGAACTCGATCGACCAGCTGGATAGTGGAGCCGGTGGACGAGTCTCTGATGTGAACCAAGCTCGTAAAAAACATCCCGCCGACTTTATGCTGTGGAAGCCGGATGAAAAACATATCATGAAGTGGGATTCGCCTTGGGGTACAGGCTATCCGGGTTGGCACATCGAGTGCAGCGTAATGGCCAAGGCGCTGTTAGATGCTGACGAGATCGACATTCATACCGGCGGCGAGGATTTGATCTTTCCGCATCACGAATGCGAGATCGCGCAGACTTGCGGAGCCAGCGGCGGCGAGCACTTTGCCAAGTTCTGGATCCACGCTCACTTTTTGATGGTTGAAGACGAAAAGATGTCCAAGTCGCTGGGCAATTTCTATACTGCCCGTGACGTGTTCCAAGGCCAAATCAAAATCGATATCAATTCGGACGAACTGTCTGGGAAGCCGGTTGCTCCTGCTGTATTGCGTTACGAGTTAATCAAAACGCATTACCGCAAGAACATGAACTTTACCTACAAAGGCTTGTTGGACTCGGCCCGCACGGTTCAGCGAATCGTTGATTTTCGAATGGACCTCGAATCGAAGACCAATGGAGAAGCGTCCGAAGTCGACTTGAGTCATCCAATCCTAAAGCAGTTTTCCGAAGCACTTGCTGACGACCTCAACATGGCCGGCGCGCTGGGTGTGGTAATCCCTTGGGTACGGGGCGAACACCCTGACCCGCACGAATCTTTGGCGGTCTGGAAAAAGATCAACTCGGTCCTTTCGATCGCACCGGTCAACGAAGGAATCGCGGAAGCTGTTTCCGACAGTTCTGGCGATGATGAATACGCCGAAGCGGACCAGTGGTGCAAGGATCTCGACAACGCACGGGCGAACAAGGACTATGACGCTGCTGACGAGATTCGCAAAAAGATCCAGGACGCGGGTTTTGAAGTCCAAACGACAAAAGAGGGCACCGTAATTAAAAGGACGCTCGCTTAGTACAGTGTTACTTCTCAAAGTAGTACGCCTCTAGCGAGGCGTTAATATTCGCATCGGAGTGGCGAGCTACTTAACTGGCAACCCAAATTCTTAGCTGGCTCGTTGCACTAGTACTTGCATGCCTAGTGTCGATGAACTGCAATAGACGGACAAAAGTTCCCCTGCATTGAAACTGCGGTGTGTGGTATTGGGGCTACTTGTCGGAAACCCCAATTGGAAAATCAAATGTCACTGCGTCACCCGCTGACAGTTCTTGCCGCTGTACGTTCTCTTCTCGCTGTTATTGTCGTCTCGGTTCTTCTTTTGCCATCGGTCGCGATGGCCCAGATCGAGCATTACAACCTCGTCTTTATCATGATGGATGACCTTGGCAAAGAGTGGGTCAATTGCTTTGGTGCTGACGGCATCGAGACTCCGCATATCGACAGATTGGCCGCAAGTGGGATGAAGTTCAATAATTTTTATTGCATGCCACAATGCACGCCGACTCGGTTGTCTTTTCTTACTGGCCAATATCCGTTTCGTCACGGTTGGGTCAACCATTGGGACGTGCCGCGTTGGGGTGGGGGCTGCAGTTTTGACCCGGAGCTAAATCCCTGTTTTCCGATTGCAATTCACGAAGCGGGTTACAAGACTGCGATCGCGGGTAAGTGGCAGATCGATGACTTTCGCGTAGAACCGGAAGCATTAAAAGCTGCCGGATTCGATGGATACTGCATGTGGACCGGAGGCGAAACGGGTAATCGACCAAGCGGCAAACGTTATCAAGCCCCGTTTGTTTATCAGGCAGGTAGAAGCCAAACACGCACAGGCAAATTTGGCCCCGATGTTTACGCCGACTATCTAGTCGACTTTATTGCCAAAAACAAAGCCGAGCCGATGATGATCTATTATCCGATGGCACTTCCACACGGGCCGATGGTTCCAACGCCTGACGAGCCGGAGGCGGAAGGCGTTATGGATCGGCACAAAGCGATGGTGCGATACGCCGATAAACTGGTTGGACGAATCGTTTCGGCGATTGAGGAGAACGGGCTAAGGCAGAACACGATCATCGTCTTTACGACTGACAACGGCAGCGGCGAGAACACGGTTGGATCTTTGAATGGTCGCGAGGTTGCTGGGGGCAAAATGCTAACGAC
>CAZDBA010000119.1:0-15089 GCA_964503615.1 uncultured Pirellulaceae bacterium | reverse complement strand
CTTACGCGGCGTTGACTAGACGCCATTCGGCTTGGTAGCTCAGGCCAAGATTGATGATCTTGCGGAGGAGGTCGCTGTACGAGACTTTTGCCGACTCGGCCGATTCGGCGAACTCGTCGCCGAATGCGATGTTGGGATTGGGGTTGGCTTCTAGCACAAAAATCTTGCCGTCGTCGCGCAGCCGGAGATCCATTCTGGCATAACCGCTCAGCCCCAACGCTCGATAGACTTTCTTACAAGTCTTTTGGATTCGACGAGTGGTAACGGGATCCAGATCTTTGGCGGCTAGCCATTCGATACCATATTTTTTCTGATACGCCGCGTCCCATTTGACTTTCGCCGACGCGATATTGTGCATGTCCGCAGGCGCTTTGCGAAACACCATTTCCCAAATCGGATAGGTCGTCAAGCGGCGATTGCCGATCACACCAACATACAGCTCGCGGCCTTCGATGTACGACTCGATCAATGCATCGGTTCCCTGTTGTTCGTGGACAAACGAGATTCGATCCAGTAGCTCCGATTTGGTTCGCACGATCGACTTTCTGGAGATTCCCAACGAGGCATCTTCGGAAGCACTTTTGACCAGCAGTGGAAATTCATGTCCGACTGGCAAACGAGGCTTTTTGCCTTTCGGCGCTACGAAAAAACCAGGGGTTCCGATCCCGTGAAAGCTGAGGATCTTTTTGGCCAGCGGTTTGTCATGAGCCAACAACAAACCGCGCGGGTTGCAACCGGTATATTGTTGCTGCATCAGTTCCAGATAACTCACCACGTGATGATCATAGACGCCCACGCCGTGGAACTCTTCGACCAGGTTGAAGGAGATATGCGGGCGAAAGTCGGTGATCGCTCGGCGGATGTCGCCAAGATCATCACAGACGCCTACGGGCAATACTTCGTGGCCGATCTCTCGCAAAGTCGCAACGACGTCGAACTCGGTTTTCCAATCAAGAATCTCTTCGTCGGAGTATCCGCGCAGCGAATCGGGCGGGACGAGTGATTCATGCATCAAGACGAGTGCACGCAGTTTTTTCATAGCCTAGTCGCCGAATCCGTTCGGGGGCAGAAAGCAGTGCAGCAAGATTGAAAGTTGAAAGCCGTCAACGCTTAGAGAGAAACTCGATGGTGCCCGCCATGCAAATAGTTCGTCGCATGAACAGTGACCATGACCGTCGCACGGTATTTGAGCTTTTCCAAACAGCCCGTTGCGCGCAAGTCGAGTTCACGGCAGTGCTCAATCATTTCTTGTAACACCAGATTGATGTTATATCGGTATTCCCCGGTCCATTCGGACACTACGCGGCAGACTTCTGAACGAATTGAATGCAAAAATTTAGCGGCTGTAAGTGTTGTTCCGGTTTTCGGCCCTCGTGCGAACAGCTTACGCAGATCGGAATCGAACGTCTTGGGGCAATCGAATCCGAACCGGTCGTGCCGGGCTTGGTAGTACTCACGCAAAGTCATCGTCAGTCGATGGGCCGGATCGACCTTGGCTCGCGACCGAACGGGCGGCGCTTTGCCCGCGATGCTGCCCATTAGCTCTTCGACAAAGTAGATCTTTTCGATCGCTTCCCAGCCTTCGTATTTCTTTTGCCATGCGGAACGCGGATTCAACCATACCGCAAAAGTCTCCGCAAAATCTTCAGCTGGGTGGCTTTGTGAGTACCAGGCGTCAAGATGGTTCACGAACTTTTTGCTTTGTGGTTTCGGTCGATAGTGATCCGGATAGGGCGCGAAGTAGTTACCGAAAATTTGCTTGTAACTCTTGCGACGATGCAAGCGAAATGCGGTGTCGATCGCATGCCCAACTTCGTGGCGCAAGATCCTTAAACACCAAGCTTTGGTGCCACCTTCGACTTCGAACATCTGCTTGCGTTCTAACCGCATCAATCGTGGGTGGGCCAGATAAAACGGAATTCCAATGCCGGGAATTCCATCGGGCGAGAACCATTCGTCAGCCAGCCAGCAATGCGGTTTGATTCTCAAATTGTGAGTCGAGAGTTCCGAGCCTACTTGTTGGATCAAAGGTTCAAGCCAAGTCCCATTGATAGAGACATCCAAGTCACAAATACGCTTGTCCAACAATTGCTGGTCACTCATCCCGAGTAATGAGTCGCTTGAAAATCGCTTAGGCTTTCTCGACTTTTTTGCAGTCGAGATAGTCGCTTTGGCGGGTTTGGATTTAGTCTGACGCATCCGTTCAGCTAGTTCCTGTGGAAAGACGGGCAGGAAATTCACAATCTATTGAAGGAAGGTTCGAATCGCAAACGACCTGAACTCTTTAAATATAATTGGGCCGCGACAGTTTAAAAGAAATTTGTTTTCTTTACCATCAGAAAAATTTCTGAGCTCTAAAAGTGATGACCTCATCATTCAAACTGACACGAGTTGCGAATCCTGGATGGGGGTGATAACGCGCACTTCTATGCCGCGTCAGTCGAGGCCAGTTTTGTGTCTGCGCGGAGACCTTCTTGCTGAACACCCACCATCCACCAAGCTTAGCGAGTCGGTCTCAAGGTTGCTGGCAATTTTTGCCCCGTTTTTACGTTGTAAAACCGCAGTGTACTAACGATGTTGCCTGATTTTTCAATAAGTGTTAGACCAATGGAGACGGAAGGAAAGGAGTAAGAGCATGCGGAACGGAAAACGAGTCAAATTCTCCAATGGGCGTCGTTTGGTCGATGAGGTCATACGAACTGCGAGCAAGATGCAAATGGGCACTTTCTCGCGAGATTTTGACTTGAATGAACTGTGTGCGCTTCGGAAGAAAGTTCGCCCTAAAATCTCTTGGAACGTGCTCTATATGAAGGCTTATGCCATCATTGCACGGCGGACTCCCGAGTTGCGGCAATGTTATGTGGGTTTTCCTTGGCCCTATGCGTACGAGCACAAATACAATGTTTGCTTGCTCACGATGTCTCGGGAGTACAAAGGCGAAGAGCGTCTGTTGTTCGCTCGTTTTGGTCGACCAGAGAAACAGTCTCTGCTGGAGTTGCAAACGCGACTGGACATGCTGAAAAAGACGCCTGTCGAAGAGATTAAGCAGTTTCGGCACCAAATTCAGTTTGCCAAAGCACCTGCGTTGCTGCGGCGAATGGCTTGGTGGTTGATGCTGAATGTGTTTCCGCAAAAGCGAATGAGCCATTTTGGAACGTTTGGTATGACTTTGTCTTGCTACAAAGACTCCTATGCGAACCAGTTGCTAGGGCCAAACACAACGATATTGGGTGTTGACGTATTACCCAAAAAGGGAATTTCACGGTTTTTGCTTACGTTTGACCATCAGATAATGGACGGGGTTCCCGTGATAAAGATTATCGATGAACTCTACAAAGTGCTCAACACTCAGATCGCGCAGGAATTGCGATCGTTGTTGGTATCACAAGTCGGAGCCAAGCGAACTCCGAAAAGCAAAGTGCAGCAGAAAAGCGCGGCATAGTCCAACGTCAGCTTCTAATTTTAAGGTGCTGGATTCGCCAGAATTCAGGTTTGCCAAGGTCGGCTTCGGCTTGCCGGTTTTTGTTGAAGTCCAAAAATGGTTTCGATGGCCTGCCCAACAGTATAGAATCCGAAGGCACGTCTACCTTTTGTTTTTTACATTGTTGATCGAATCTTGATGAACGACTTTCGTTCCAAACCTTGGAGTTTCCGGTTTTGTGTGGTGCTACTGGCTGCCACATCGGTTGGTTGTAATTCCAAATCGGACTCGCAAAACGCGGCGGGAGCTACGGCCAGCAAGTCGAATCGAGTCGTCGCGGTCAGTTACGCACTACAGTATTTGACTCAGCGGATTGCGGGGGACGTGGTAGAGGTTGAGTTTCCCGTGCCCAAAACGACCGATCCAAAATCGTGGAAACCTTCGGTTGCCGAGATACAGTCTTTGCAGTCCGCAGACTTGGTCGTGATCAACGGCGACCGAGCAGCGTACGCAAAATGGCGTGAGCGCGTCGCTTTGGTGAACTCCAAGTTATCGGTCTCGACCCGCGATTTTTCCGACGACGACTTGTTCCGTATTAGTGATCATAAAGTGGTCCATGCTCATGGGCCCGGTGGCGAAGATAGCCATGCGTTTAGCGTGCCCTACTGCTGGCTGGATCCGAAGCTTGCCAAGAAGCAGGCTGCCGAGATTCATCGGTCGTTAGCGGCCTGCTATCCGGAACACGCCGAGGCGTTTGCGACTAACCTTTCCCAGTTGAACGCCGATTTGGATGAATTGGTCGGCGAGTTTGCAAAAGTGAGAATTCCTGCTCCGAAGGAATTGGTTGGCGAGATTCCGGCGACGAGACACCCTTTTGACTCGCTCTTCAGTGCCAACCCTTTGACCGGTTGCTTTACACGAGCAATTGGAGCGACCGATTACTATCTATTTTTGTTCGACGCCAAAAGCCGAGAAGACTTGCTCAAATCAAACGAGAAGCTCACCGCACTTACCGGCCCTGACGGTCCAAGCGGTCCGGAAAACAAAAGTCGATACATGTTGGTCAACCCAGATGTCGAATCGGAGTTTGCTGAATTTTTGAACACCCTGCCAGACGGAATGGAAACGATTTCGATCGACCTTCTGGATCACGCGCCGGAAACGGGCGACTACCTTTCGGTGATGCGAGCGAATCTAAACGCGGTAAAGAACTTAGCTAATTAGCCGTTCGACCAAGCCGCCTGCCACCGACCGGATCCAAAATATTGCGATTGTCAAAGCGACTCCGGCGATCAGGAAGACGAAAAACAGCTCGCCGATTTGCAGGAGTGCAATCGTCCCGCGACTGCAGCCAAGCTTGTACATCGTTGCCATCTCCCCGGCACGCAAACGCATCGAGAGCAGGACGACCAGGACCAGCAACAGCACGGTAGAAATCGAGACCAGCATCGCGTTGGCAAAGAAAAGTTGCTTGACGCGGAAAACCATTTCCAGCAAGCGGCTGACCTCGTCGATAGGACGCACCAACTGAAGTTCGTCATCGACTTGTTTGCCGCCCGATCCCAAATAACGAGCTTGGAACAGGGTTTCGTTCTTCTCATTGTCAGCAAACGCAATTAACGCCGAAATCGGAAACTCGTTGGGGTCGCCATGGAAGTGGTATGAGTCAATGTTGCTTTCGTTGATTTCCAGAAACGGCTGGACACTGGCGCGGGCCTCAACTTTGTCACCTCGGCGGATGACAAGATTGTTGTCTGTTTCGTTTTCGAGATCCTGGTGACCGTGCCCCAGTCCTTGAACCACCCAAGCTGTCTTTAGATCGACGAACACGGCGTTGTCATCGGGAGAATTGGCCCGGGCAAGGACGCCGCGGATGTTCATTTTAAGCGGATAATCACCTGTCATACTGACCGAGTTCTCTTTGTCGGTGAGCAACTGATCGCCCGCGCCCAGCCTTAATCGTCGCGCGACGGAATGGCCCAGAACGCAATCCCCCAGCAGCGTAAGCGGAGCTCCGTCTGCGATTTCCAGCTGCCGAAAACCGAAATAGCGCAGGTCGGTTCCCACGACAGGGAATCCTTGCGCGGTGAACCGAGAGTGAAGCGGGATGGCGGTTACCAGCCGAGTATCGTTGACCTCGACCGCTTCGACTTCGGTCGCTTTTCTGTAGGGAATCGTGTCAGGCGTGCGCTGTCGGAAGTAGATCGATTGAAGTGTTAGGTCCAGCCCGCTGCCTTTTGCTCCCAGAACCATCGGGGTCGATTTACTGCGGCTTACGATCGTCTGATTAAACTCGCCCAGAAGAATCGCCAGCGCTATCGGAAGAAACATGGTCAAGAAAATACACGCGACCATGATTCCTGTTTTCCATTTGTGAAAACAGATGTATCGCCAGGCAAGTTTCAACCAGCCACTCAACTGCCCGCCCCCGCCGGTTGGGTAAAGTTGCGAAAGTCAACTTGGCGTTCGAATCGCTCGACGATCTCCATGTCGTGTGTGACGACCAGCAAAGTCTGCCCGCCGTGATCGACTTGTTCAAACAACACATCGAGAATTCGCTGTTTGTTGTCTGGGTCCAGGTTGCCCGTGGGCTCGTCAGCGAGAATAAGATCAGGATTAGTCAGCAAGGCACGGCAGATCGCGACTCGTTGCTGCTCGCCTTGGGAAAGCTGGTGGATGGGACGTCGTAATTTGTCTGCGATCCCTACTGCCTCGGCCAACTGTTTCACGCGCTCACCGGTTTCCGCCGTTTCGGAAAGTGAATTGTTAATGAGGTAGGCGAGTCGAATATTGTCAAAGACGCTGAGGTAGCCGATCAGTTCGAACTGTTGAAACACAAACCCAACGTTGGCAATGCGAAAGTTCCGTCGCTGAGCATCGCTTAGCTGGGAGACCTGAATGTCGTTAACCGTTACCGATCCGGAATCGGGAATCAAAATTCCAGCGATCAGATTCAGCAGAGTCGTTTTGCCGCTTCCACTCGGACCAACCACAGCGACTTTTTCGCCTCTAGCAATCTCCAGTGACTCCACGGCCAAGCGAAAGCCGGTTTGGGGGTATTCAAAGTTCAGGTTGTCGAGAGCGATCATTGCCAATCGTTGTCCGGAAGTAGCCAAGGCCGGTGTTTGGATAGAGAATAGCCTTGTAAGGCATGTTTACCAAACGGGTTGGTGCCAGACGTCTGAAAAATGGAGATACAGATGTCATAAACAGGTTCCAGAATCTCACCACTCGATCTGTCAATAAACTCGAACCAAATCCGATAAAGTCCGGATTAACGTAGTATCCCAACCGAAAGCCATTGTTGTCCCAATCGCCTTGGAATGGTTCGGAACTGGAATCTACAACATGTCGTGCGCGTGTGACAAAATAGTTTTTGTTAGTACAGCCTGGCTTCGCAAGCGGTCACCTGCCGATGTTCCGGCTGATAAAGTCCGCTTTTCGCTGAACGGAACGAGAGCCGTTTGGATTGTTACGTTGGCGTATCGCTTGCCGGCGCTCGGCTTCTGCCATCACCTGAGCTTCGAGTTCGCTCATGATGATCAGGTCGACCTTGACCGTTGCCTGACTGCTACCAGTCTCTCTGCCGATTGCTCGATTACGGAACCCACGATTCAGCCCTGGCAGATTCGACAGGCCCGGAACTCCTCGGCTGATCGAACCCGTCCGAGAACGGTTTACCCCGCCAAGGCGAATTACTCCGCCGTCAGGAACGGATACGGTTGAATTCACCCCGAAACCTTGGATGACTGGCAGTTGAACCGTTTGTGCTGAGCAGCTTGAGTCAGTCGAAACCAGAGCAAGGAGCAAGGCCGCGATCAGAACCGTTTTGGAAAGTTGGGGCATGTTGCTTCTTTTGAGAATGGGGTGGATGAGTTGGGCGTTGGACCCAGAACCATTATTACGATGTTGTGAGTCTTCGATAAACCCTCAAAGTTACGTCGGTATATTTTATGCACTTTGTTTGTTAAAGAAAAACAAATTTTGGGCCTATTCAGTTAACAGATAACCGATAAGATGCTCATCCACCATTGGAAACATGAGTGGGTAGCTGGGTTTACCACAGGTCAGAAGCTTGGGTTTTGCCGTTGTCAACTACCTATTCAACGCAATTAATCAGGCTAGGTTTGGCTTGGATTTGAGCGACAGTCTCCGGTGGTGGAAGAGGTGAAGGCGGCAACCTGACTCAATTAAATAGTGGGTTTTTGCGGTTGACGATCTGCCCTCTTATCCATATCTTCATGGATTACCCCTTTGCGGGGGATGTACGCGCAGGTCACCCTCCTGCTTGAGACAGAAACTGTATTTGTTGACGAATTATTGGAGTAAGAGTAAGTGGCTGGGAATCCCGAAGTCATTCGAATCCGTATG
This sequence comes from uncultured Pirellulaceae bacterium, assembly GCA_964503615.1. GTDB lineage: Bacteria > Planctomycetota > Planctomycetia > Pirellulales > Pirellulaceae > CAZDBA01. The sequence goes on along the minus strand of CAZDBA010000119.1, from coordinate 7,297 downwards.
GAAGCCTACGATCATGCTGTGCTGGATCAGAGCGCGCAGGAAATTGTAGACACTGCCAAGCGAACTCACTCCGAAGTCCACGGACCGATTCCGCTGCCGACTCGTATTGAGCGGTATACGGTTTTGTCGTCTCCATTTGTCAACAAGAAAGCTCGTCAGCAGTTTGAGATACGAACTCACAAACGTTTGATTGATATCGTTCAGGCGACTGCAAAGACGATCGAAGCGCTCAATAAGTTGAGTGTTCCTGCTGGTGTTGAGATTAAGATCAAGGCGTCCGCAAAGTAGTTGAAGTAGATTGGCCGGGGGTGGAAAGCTCTTGGCTTTTTAATTTGATAAACCCAAAAAACAATATGAACGGAAGCCGCGTCGGATAAGGCATTCAGCAGCGGCCCGACCCAGCGGACGGAATCACCCCGACCCGGTCGAGTTGCAAAGATGATTGTGCTTCCGCGTTGCAAGTCCAACTGAATACAAAAGGCGAATGTTATGAGTAAAGGCATACTCGGCCGTAAGGTCGGGATGACCCAGGTCTTTGACCCCGAAACCGGGGTTGCGACTCCCGTTACGGTCATCGAAGCAGGTCCCTGTCAGGTTCTGCAGATTCGTACTGATGAAAAAGACGGCTACAGTGCCGTGCAGTTGGGCTATCTAGATAAAAAACGTCCCCGTGGGGACCACCGTTCACGTCAGTCTCAGGCTAGTCGTGCAGAGCGCGGCCATGTTGCGGCTCTTAAAAGTAAGCGAGCTGCAGCCCGCGAAAAGGCTGGTGTTGAACCGACCCCAAAAGCTGATTGTCAGCCGAAGAAATTCATTCGTGAGATCCGCGGTGGCGGCGACGGAATGGAGGTTGGTCAAGAGGTTAAGGTTGACTTGCTGGAAGAAGTGAAGGCGGTCGACGTTGTTGGTACAAGTAAGGGTCGTGGTTATGCGGGTGTTATGAAGCGTCATAACTTCTCCGGTCAGCGTGCGACTCACGGTGTAAAGAAGTGTCATCGTCACGCCGGTGGTACAGGTATGTCAGCTTATCCGAGTCGTTTGTTTAAAGGCAAGCGGATGGCGGGTCAGTACGGTGCCAAGCGGATTACTGTTCGCAACTTGAACGTTGTGCAGGTCGTGCCAGAGCACAACCTGATCCTCGTTGAGGGTGCCGTGCCAGGGCCGACTGGTGGAATGCTGATCGTTAAAGAGACAAATATGGTTTAGGTCACTCTCGATTTGATCTCACTTTGGTGGGGGTCAGGGCGATGAACGAGGCTTACAAAGAGTGGAATAAGAATTATGGCAAGCTTGCCTGTTTACAATTTGAGCGGCAAAGAGGTTGGGAAGTACGAAATCGACCCTGCTTCGATCGCTGAAAAGATCAATAAGCAGTTGTTGCACGATGTTGTGGTGATGTACCAGGCAAACGCGCGGCAAGGTAGCTTTAAGACTAAGACTCGTGCCGAGGTGGCTGGGTCAACCAAGAAGATGTACCGTCAGAAAGGTACGGGTAATGCTCGTGCCGGTTCTCGTCGATCGAACATTCGCCGTGGTGGTGGGCATGCGATGGCGAAGCGTCCTCGTGATTTCTCTTATCGCTTGCCTCGCAAGGCAGTGCGGTTGGCGACGCGAATGGCGGTTGCGGGTAAGATCCAGTCAGAGCAGGTTGTCGTTATCGACGAGCTGAAGATGGATAAGCCGCAAACGAAGCAGATTGCCGGGTTGATGAAGGCGATTGGCCTTGAAGGCAAGAGTGCTTTGATTGCCACTGAAGAACACAATTCTGCAGTTTACAAGTCGGCACGGAATATTAGTCGTGTCGAGGTCCTTAATGTGTCGGACTTGAACGCACTGAGCGTTTTGCGTCCTGACTGTATGGTGATCACCAAAGCCGCAATGGATTCAATTAAGGAGAAGGCTGCCCAAAAAGTTACTCGTTAATCGCGGACGATGGTCCCGTATTTAAGAACGAAGACATTGGCAGGGTGCCTGTTGGAGATAAGCGATGGCAACATCAACGAAAAAGAAACCTGGAATGAAACCGAAGCGTGACGGAAGTCGCCGTAATGGCCTTTCGCTCTCTCCGCATCAGATCATCTTGCGTCCGCTTGTGACCGAGAAGGGTGTGTTTCAGTCAGATAAGTTTAATCAGTACAGCTTTGCGGTTAATCCGTTGGCGACCAAGACTCAGATCCGGCAAGCTGTTGAGTTGCTGTTTGGTGTCGAAGTTGAAAAGATTGCCACGCAGACTCGCAAAGGTAAAACGCGACGTTATCGCTTTCGGTTCGGTCGCACTAAGGATTGGAAAAAGGCAATCGTCAAACTGAAGGGCGACCATCGTATCGACTTCTTCTAAACGATTAAAACGGAATGAAGGGCGACAGCAGTTCGGGGTGGTTTTTGACCCTTGAAATTGCAAGTGAAAAACAGTCGTAAAAAATAACGAGACAAAGCCATGGGCATTAGAAAATACAAACCAACATCGGCAGGCCGTCGCAACGCGTCGGTTAGTGATTTCGCAGAGTTGACCAAAGGGGCCAAGCCTGAGAAAAGTCTGATGCGTCCGTTGACCAAAAAAGGTGGGCGTAACAATCAAGGTAAGATTACTTGCCGTCACCGTGGTGGTGGGCACAAGCGAATGTATCGCGTCATTGACTTCAAGCGAAGTAAAGACGGGGTCAAGGCGCTGGTGAATTCGATTCAGTACGATCCAAACCGCAGCGCTCGAATCGCTTTGTTGCATTACGTTGACGGTGAAAAGCGTTATATCCTCGCTCCTGAGGGTTTGACTGCCGGCATGGAAGTGATCAGCGGTGCTGAGGCTCCTCCAACGGTTGGTAATTGCTTGCCGCTTAAGAATATTCCGCTGGGCACGATGATTCACAGTGTTGAGATTCGTCCTGGTCAAGGTGCTTGCCTTTGCCGAAGTGCTGGGGTTGCTGCGACATTGATGGCTCGCGAAGCCAATTGGGCTCAGGTCTCTTTGCCGTCTGGCGAGATTCGCCGTGTGCCTGCTGCTTGTCGTGCCACGATCGGCAAGGTTGGAAACTCAGATCATATGTTGATCGTGCTTGGCAAAGCCGGTCGAAAGCGTTGGCTTGGCCGTCGGCCTCACGTTCGTGGTACTGCTATGAACCCGATCGATCACCCGCACGGTGGTGGTGAGGGTCGAACTAAGGGTGGTCGTCATCCAGTCAGTCCTTCAGGTGTGCCGGCTAAAGGTGGTCCAACACGTCAGAAGCGTAAGGCTTCGAACTCGTCGATCGTTCGTCGTCGTAAGTCTCGCCGCTACGGACAGTTGAAAGTCAAATCGTAAACAGGAAGAAACATTAGGCCTGGCCTGCAGTGGCTTGGTTTGCTGAATCAAAACGAATAAAGAAAATCATGAGTAGATCACAAAAGAAGGGCCCGTTCGTCGACGAGAAACTGTTCCGCAAGGTGCAGAAGGCCGTTGAGTCGGGTAATCGCGAGCCAATTAAAACGTGGGCACGAGCTTCGACTGTGGTGCCGGAAATGATTGGTCTCACTTTTATGGTCCATAACGGTCGTGCACACATTAAAGTGCAGATTACCGAAGATATGGTCGGTCATAAATTGGGCGAATTTGCCGCGACTCGCACGTTTCGTGGTCACGGTGGAAAGAAAAAGTAAACAACCGCTGCTGAGCGTTTAAGAGCTGAGCACACAAATTGGATTATCCAATTTTTGGGAATACAAACATGGCATTTAAATCAACACACAAATTCGCACGTATCAGCCCGACCAAGGTTCGTCCTCTGGCCAATATGGTTCGTGGTAAGTTTGTGGATGAAGCTCTGGATATTCTTCGCTACCAACCACAGCGTGGTGCTCGGATGTTGGAGAAGGTTATCAAAACGGCTTTGGCGAACGCCCAGGATCCCGACCAGAACCCGGGACGGATCGTGGATATTCACAGTCTGTATATCACCGATGCCCGCATCGATGTTGGACCGACTTTTAAGCGAATGAAGCCAAAGGGTCGTGGTATGGCGCATATTTTGACTAAGCGAATGTCGCATATCAGTGTTCAAATCGACGAAGTTTGATTTAACGATTACGAAACAAAACAAAGAGAACCAAAGAGACTAACTCATGGGTCAAAAAGTAAATCCAGTCGGTTTTAGAGTGGGCGTCATGCGTGGCTGGGGAAGCCGCTGGTACGCTCCAAAAGATGAGTTCGCAACGCTTTTGGTCGAAGACAAAAAGCTGCGTGACTTTATCAAAAAGCACCCGACTAAGAATTACAAGAACGCTGGTATCGATCGGATCGAGATCGAGCGGACTCGAGACGAAGTCAAAGTGATCCTGTTCGTGGCCCGTCCCGGTTTGATTATCGGTAAGAAGGGTCAGGAGATTGAGATCTTGCAGGAAGAGCTGCAGAACTTGATCGGGCGTCGCATTAATCTCAAAGTCGAAGAGATTTCTCGACCTGAGTTGCAGGCCCAATTGGTCGCTGAGAAAATTGCAGAACAACTACAAAAACGATCCAGTTTCCGGCGGACCATGAAGCGTGGTTTGCAGGAGTCGATGGATGCAGGTGCGAAGGGCATCAAAATCCAATTGGCGGGTCGTTTGGGTGGAGCGGAAATGGCGAGACGTGAAAAGCAGATCGCGGGTTCCATTCCATTAAGCACTTTGCGTGCAAATATTGATTACGGATTCACCGAAGCCATGACGCCGCAGGGGCACATCGGTATTCAGGTGTGGATTAACAAAGGTAACTACGGAGAAGACGATGGCTCTGATGCCCAAAAGGGTCAAGCATCGAAAGGTCCAAAGAGGTCGTATAAAAGGTAATGCGTCACGAGGCAACACTGTTGTCTTTGGCGATTATGGCCTTCAATCTCTGGATCCTGGCTGGTTAAAAGCTCAAACAATCGAAGCGGGACGTATTGCTGCACAGCAATATATCCGCGGCGAAGGAAAATTGTACATCCGCGTGTTTCCGCACCGGTCTATTACTTCGACCCCACTCGAAACTCGAATGGGTAAAGGTAAGGGCGAGCCGGAATACTGGGTGGCCACAATTAAGCCTGGAACCATTTTGTACGAACTCAGTGGCGTGAGTGAGCAGCAGGCTAAAATCTGCTTTGCTCGTTTGGCGCACAAGTTGGCGTTCCGCGTGCGGATGGTCAAACGGCGGACAATGTAACCAACGATGTTTGGATCGTTGCCACGACAAAGGTGTTGTGGTGACGGGAACCGAAAACCTATTTCCTGTTTGGAATTTTCGAACAACTTAATTTCGATAGACACAGAAAAATGACTGCTCCCGCTGAATTACGTGAAATGAGTGACGAACAATTGACCGCGACCTTGCGAGAGGCGTGCACGTCATTGTTCAAGCTGAAGGTGCAAGCTCAAACAGATCGGTTGGACGTGCCTTCGGAATTGAAGCGGTTGCGAGCCGAGATCGCTCGCATCAAAACGATTCAAACCCAGCGTCGGCATGAGATCGAAGCTGCCAAGTCGGGAGCCGTGGAACCAGCAGCCAGCTAGTTCGCCTTTGTCAAATCGCCAAATCAACGATAAACAAAAAGAGAAATTGAAATGCCAAAACGCGAAGCAATTGGCCGAGTAAAAAGCGACAAGATGGACAAGACCCGCGTGGTCGAGATTCCACGTTTGGTTCGCCACCCTAAGTACGGCAAGTTCATTCGTCAGCGAACGACTTGTTACGTACACGATGAGAACAACGAGTCCGGTGTTGGTGACACGGTCAAGATCATTGAGTCAAAGCCGATCTCCAAAAAGAAGCGTTGGGCTTTGGTTTCTGTGGTGGAGAAAAGCCGTGAAGTGGATGTGGCCGCGTTGCGTGCTGCTCAGAAACTTGCCAAGCAGGAAGAAGAGGCGGCCGCGGCAGCTTCGAAGAAGCCAGAAAAGCCAGCACCTGCTGAAAAGCCAGCTGCTGAAGAAGCTCCAGCAGACGATTCGGCGGAAAGTTAATCCGTTGCGACTAGCCTGACAACGTTTGAATAAAACCAGAACACAAAAGATACGACGAAAGTCGAACCCATGATCCAACAAGAAACACGACTACAGGTTGCCGACAATACCGGCGCGAAAGAAATCCAGTGCATCAAAGTGCTGGGTGGTTCTCGCCGACGCTTTGCCGGCTTGGGGGATGTCATTGTCTGCAGCGTCAAAAGCGTGATTCCCGGCAGTGACATCAAAAAGAAAACGATCGTGCGAGCAGTGATCGTGCGAGTCAAACAGCCGACACGTCGGGTTGATGGCAGTTACATCAAATTCGACACTAACGCGGCAGTGATCATCGACGCTGACAAGAATCCACGTGGAACGCGGATCTTTGGAGCGGTTGCTCGTGAGCTGCGTGATCGCAACTTTATGAAAATCGTCAGCTTGGCAAACGAAGTGATTTAACGGACCTGTAAAGTGGTTCGTAAAAGCGAAACACACGACCAGGTTTAATTTTAAAAAACAATCCAAACCATCTGCTGCGGCGGAATGAATAATGGCTACTCGACTACAAACTTTTTACAACGAAAACATTCGCAACCAATTTGGCGAAAAGTTCGGCATCAAAAACGTCATGGCGATTCCAAAAATGGAAAAGGTCGTCATGAACATGGGTGTCGGTAGCGCCAAGGACGACAAAAAGAACCTTCAGGATGCCGCGGAAGCGATGGGGTTGATTGCCGGTCAAAAACCGATCATCACCAAAGCTCGTAAGTCGATTGCGAACTTTAAACTTCGCGAAGGCATGCCGATCGGTTGTAAAGTCACATTGCGTGGTGATCGCATGTTTGAATTCATGGATCGTTTGTTGACACTGGCTCTGCCCCGGGTGCGCGACTTTCGCGGAATCAACCCCAAAGCATTTGACGGTCGAGGCAATTACAGCTTGGGCTTGAACGAATACGTTGTGTTCCCTGAACTCAATCCCGATAAATTCGTTCGCTCTCAAGGGATGAATATTGTGTTCGTTACTACTGCAGAAACGAACGAACAAGGATACGAGTTGCTGAAGATGTTCGGCTTCCCGTTTAGCGATAAAAATGAGGCTGCTGCGTAGTGGAAGCTTCGTTGCAGTAGATGACAATTGATCATCGCCTGAGGGCATGATCAGACCCAAAACAGTAAATTTTTTAAACAGGTTGAGTTGTGGCTCGAAAATCGAAAATCGCAAAAGCTAATCGCGAACCGAAGTATTCGGTTCGTCGCGAACGTCGCTGCAAAATGTGCGGCAGGCCTCGAGGAGTTTATCGTAAATTTGGCATTTGCCGAATCTGCTTCCGTAAGCTGGCTGATCAGGGACTTATCCCTGGTGTTC
>CAZDBA010000118.1:0-15178 GCA_964503615.1 uncultured Pirellulaceae bacterium | reverse complement strand
CGGGTTTCCAGTTGCCTTTTGGCAACTCAATCGCCGCGGTGGTGCTAGTCTTGGACGGGGCTGGGGTCGTCGTGGCCGAATCGGCCTTTGATCTTTTCTACTGGATACTTTTGGCGGTTCTTGACCATCTTTTTTTCGAGTGTTTGCGCCAAATCGATATCCATCTCGTTGGCCAAGGCGATGGCGTAACACAAAACATCGGCCAGTTCTTCGCCAACCGCTGACTTCTTCTCCGGATCGTCTGCAGCCTCTCGCGATTCTTGCATGGAAATCCATTGGAAATGTTCCATCAATTCGGCTGCTTCGATTGCCAGTGCCATGCTGATGTTCTTGGGAGAGTGGAACTGTTGCCACTGTCGTTGGTCCACAAATAGTTTGACGATCTGTTTTAAATCGTCCAGTGATGTGGTCGAGTCTGAAAGTTGAGTATTCATGCCCAAGATCATAATGTCGCCTTTCGCTCTGCGAAAGTAGCGCGCCTCCATCGTTCGTGGAGAGGTTGACATTTTATGGGTAACCGGTTGACGTTCCTCGCTAACGCGTCGGGTTACCATTTGCGCCCTGTTGTTTCAGGCGATGCCTAAAAAAACAGCCGCATTTCGCTGAACGAAATACGACTGTTGGAATTGAATTGCGCTAAGTTTTCTTAGCGTCTGATGGTTGAAGGTATCGCTTCGGATGTCGTTGTTGTGGCTTCTCGGTCGGCGACACGGTTGGTTGACTGTGACGAGTACATGTAGCTGAAAAGATCGTTGATCTCTTCCAATGTTAAATCGTTCAGCAATCCGTGTGGCATCGAAGATTCGGTACGCTCCTTTATATCTTCAACGTCCGCTTCGGCAACCACGATCTTTTCGCCATCGTTTTGGACGACGGTATAAGAATCGTTTTCCTGGATAACCATTCCATCGAACTGAAATCCATCCTTCGTCAGAATCGACTTTCTTCTGTAACGTTCTGGAACTACTTTCGAAGGCTCAACTACTGCCTCTACGATTTCGCGGCGTGAGAATCGACTGGCGAGACTGGTAAGATCCGGCCCCGTTGAATCACCATAAGAACCGTACCGATGACAACTGGCGCACTGAACCCGAGTGAACAGATCGTGGCCACGTTCCGAATTACCTGGTCCATTCTTGTCCATATAATCGAGAATCTGAGCGGTTGTATAAACGCCAGCAGAAGTCTCGAGTCGGTCTGTAGAAATAGCTGGGCCTTCAGGAAACTTTCCCGCATACCAGTCTTGCCAATAATCGAGCTTCGTCTTCCAACCGTTACCCGGCTCGACATCGTACTCACCAGCCCAGTGCCGGATCAATTGAGCGGCTTGTTCCGCACCTTTGTCCTCCATGCGATAACCGAGTTGCAAGACCTCTTGGTAGAATTGAGGTGTTTTTGGTCGCAAGTTGACCTCGGTAAGACGCCGCATGACTTCAACTCCTGTTTTGTCATCCAGTACAGGCAGGCTACTGACTAGGTAAGGCCAGTTTTCGCCGCCAGGTTGTTGGGCCAATCCGATCGCGATGTCTGAACGGCGGTCGGTTTCCATTTTCCAAAGATGACGCAGGTAGCCCATCGAGTTGGAGTCGCCGTTTCGTCCCAGCAATGCAATCACTCCCAAGCGAGCTCGCTCAACATCATCCTTTTCAGCGAGTTTCTCGTCCAAGTCAATCAATGCCTTGACCATCGAATCATCCATCTGTTTTGGCAACAGGTAATAAGCAGGAACCAAAACCGTCGGCCAGCGTGCGCCGTTCTCGAGAACGGTTTGAAGTTGATCTTCTGTCAAAGTCCCTCCCAGATCGGTCAAGGCATTTGAAAGATACATCTTGTAGCTGCCGCCGCCGGGTCGAGATTTTGCTTGTTCCAAAAATTCGATCAAGGCAAGTCGCTCAGAGCCGTCCAATTCGCTACCGACCGTCTGAAGGTACATCGCCACATGGACTTTGTCTTCTTCGCTATCGTCAGAAGATTTGAGATAGATTTGCAGACGATCTTCCAAGCCGCCAATTTTAAGGTAGGCCATCACTCGGGCGAGTTCACGATTCAAAATGCCATTACTCGTAGGGAACTCTGATTTAATCTGAGCTGCAAAGGCTGGAACTCGTGTGGGGTCGACGTTACCAGCAACCATGGACAGTTGAACGACTCTCAAGAGATCAATGAAATCGGCGTCACTTATAAAGTCTTGCATCAGTTCACTCGCTTTTGCGAGGACTTGATAGGAGCGGTCAAGGGTTGGATCTGCTGTAACCGCTGCCAAGGCACCATTAATAAACAATCGAGGGTTTTCAGACGTTACGATATCTTCAATCCAGTTGTCGACAGGAATACGCTCAAGTAAACGACGTGCAGCGACCGTTTCAAAACGATCAGTGGATTTCAAGATCGCATACAGATCTTTGGCTTCGGGCTGTGTGCCCTGTCGTAAAAACGATTCACAAACGTGTCGTCGAACATTGGCTGAGACGTCATTCAACAACGATTGCAGAATCGGCTGGAATTCGGCTCGCAGGCCACAGATTGCCGCGACTTTAGCGCGTACTTCTTCACTGTCGTCCGTTGATAGCTCTTCCAGGAATGAATACGAAGGAAACGGGCCGTAAACAACCATGATGTCCATCGCTCGCGTGCGAAAAATCGCTGGGTTTCGAACTTCATTGGCGATCCCGGCGATATCCTCTTTCCAAGTCGCAGCCATCTCCTGTTGTAGTACCGCAATCTGCTGACGAGCCCAAGCCGAATTAGGTTGTGGCTGTCGAACGATTTGAGCCAAGTTGTTTTCATACTCGGTTACCGAGTCAGGAACGGAGCCGCCCCAGAAGATCCGGTAGATTCCGCCATTGGTTCCACGTCCACCCGTTGAAAAGTAAAGTGAGCCGTCTTGGCCAACAGCGAGGTCAGTCACGTTAAGTGGTTTGCCCGTTGCGAAAATTTCGGTTTCGATAGTTTTGGTCGCACCCTTTTCCTTTGGAAACGCGGCCAAAATACGACCTTCGGACCAATCGGCAAAGAAAATTGCGTCATGGAAGCGGGCCGGAAATTGAACATGTTGATAGAGTACTGCACCCGTTGGCGAGCCACGACCTGTTTTGGCTGCGGGTGGAGTCGTATCGGCAAAGTACTCTGGGAATTTTGCCCATCCACTGCGCCAACCTAGTTCAGCGCCAGCAACCACATGGGAAACTGCTGTTGGTCGATACCAACTGGTACCCATGTCGGCTTCCATGTCCGAATCATGGATAAACAAGTCTCCCCAACGATCAAATACAAGATCGTATGCGTTACGAATGCCACCTGCGACCGTTTCGATTCTTGAGCCATCCAGCGAAAGTCGAATGACTGTTCCGCCTTGGCCGCGAACGCCAACTGCATGTCCGCCTGGATCTTCGTATCGTTCTACAAGGTCACCAGGATATTCGTTTTGAAATGGGCTGGTGGCCGAAACTGTACGAGCAACGCCGCTGTCATTTCCAATGATGCAATAGATCATTCCATCATTGCCAAGTTCAATACCGTGAGGACCGTGCTCGCCGATCTCACCTTTGAATCGAACCAGTGTCTTTTTGATTTTTAACTTTTTCGATGAACCGTTCGCGCCAAGTCGGTAAAGCCCAACACCGCTTGGACCATCACCTGTTACATACACCTCGCCATTGAGCGGCAGAATTCCTTGGCAACTCGTGACTTGGCTGCAAAGCTCACGGACACGTTCTTCGCCCGTACCGTTCAAATTTGCGATCATCAAAGGGCCGCCTTCTTGCGAAAAGATCAGCCGGCCAAACTCATCAAACGCCATCGCGATTACAGATTCTGTCTCTGCGTGTGTCATCACTTGCTGGATTCGAAACTCGGGATCAAGCCTGAAACGAGGCTCTTCGCTCTTCTTCGAAATTTTGGAGCGAGTTGCTCGTTTTTCACGAGTTGGTGGTTTTTGGAGAGTTGCTCGTTTTTCACGAGTTGGTGGTTTTTGGAGACTAGCCTGTTTGCCAAGCAGGGTTTTAGGGAACTCCTCAGTCTTCTCAGAAGTTTCAGTTAATTCTGCACCGGTCAAAGGGTTGCCGGAATCCGGCGCGACTGTTTGTGAGTCTTCGTTAATAGCGGTTGTCGGGCTCGCGGCAGCGACTGCCATAACCTGTGAATTAACAACTGGGTTGCCGTTGGTGTCGGTTGTCAAATAGTTTTCTACGACCGTGCGAGCACTTAGCCATCCAATATCGTCGAATCCTGTCGTGTTCCAACTCGTGACCTCTGTGACTCGAGTCTTCCAAGCTTCGTCGGTTCTCAAGCTGCGCCAGCGAGTTTCATTCATCTCTTTGACGCGTAATTTACAGGCCAGTCCAGGAGCTTCTTCGTCATAATTTTCAGCGCGAATCGCAACCAAGTTGATGCCAGGCTTTAGAAACGAGCTTACCTCAGTTTCAAAAATTTTACCCTCAGAATTGCCCGTCATTACTGATTGACCGTTGATAAACAGCTCGAACGAGTCTTGAGCTACGATTTGGATCATTGCTTGATCCGGGTTGATCAGCGTGAATTTTTTCCGGAAAAAGCACTTGCCTTGAGCGACCGTCTCGCCATCGTATCGCGGGGACCAGATCAAGTCGGAGCCACCTTGCCCAAAGACGGTTGTCGTAGGAACAACAACACAGATTAGAGCTAAAACGTGCAGTAAGCACCTTTGAGTTGTCTTGAAAAAGGATTTTAGGTTTTGCATCTTGCGATCTTCCATGATCCTGGTTGTTTTGAGGCCGACTAATGTAGAGTCAAAGCGCAAAACTATGCGCGCACTACGGAATGCCACTTCTAGGATCGGCAATCCTGTTGAATGGCTTGGGAAAACTTTTCCTATTGCTCCGATTTTCGCGATAGGAGGTCAAAAGTGCTGGCACTTTTGGGTTGTTGCCTTTGACCGCCTACTTCGCGAGTGGCCCTGGCTAGCACGGGTCCATGGCCCGCGACCATCGTTACGTTTGGTTTGCTGCGGTTCACGGCCGGGCCCATGTTATGGTGCTATCAGTTTTCCATTGAAGTGGTTGGTGATCAGCCAAGGTTCAAAATCGAGCCTACACAAAAAAAGCGAAGCCATGGTGGCTTCGCTTTTGTTTGAATCTGCCTGAACGCAACCTATCGCGTTCGTTTTCCTGCTGGCAAAAGAGTCATTTTGTATACGACTTATATTTTATGGCGTAGGCGGCTTCAGCGCCCTCGAGAATCGCGAGAATCAAGCAGCCAATTCCAACATGCCACAGTTTAAATCCAAAGATATTACCGGTCATCAATAGGAAAATCACTCCAAGGATAGATAAAAAACCGATGAGAACGGCTTGAATCAAGACGTACTTCTTCTTCCTTAATTCAATTCCAACTAGTTTGACGAATTCATCTGATTCTGACGAATCAGTATTTGGAGATTGGTATGGATTGGACACTAGATTACCTATTTGGGGTTTTTCAAGATGTTGCCCTTGGTATCGCGGCAGTCCATTTCCAAATGCTCTGGGAAATAGTTTTCACCACCCAGAATCTTGATCTGCATGCGACCTTCGGCTTCCAATGCGGCAAGCTCTCGTCGTTTTTGGTTGTTCAGGAACGAGGCAACTTGCTCCGCCACACGAACTTTGACTTCTGCACAGCGACCCATCTGAGCGGCCAACTGCAATGCACGAATCACGTCCAAAGCCATTGTTTCAGCCGTTTTAACGACACCACGTGTGTTGCAGCAGGGGCAGTCATCGTACATGCTTCGTTTTAGCCCAGGGCGAATTCGCTGGCGAGTCATTTCGATCAAACCAAACGGGCTGGTCCGCAAAATCTTTGTTCGAGCTCGATCCCGTTTCATATGGTCTCGCAACGCTCGTTCCAGACCGCGTCGGTGTTTTTCGCGTCGCATATCAATAAAGTCATTAACAATCACACCGCCCAGATCTCTCAGTCGCAGTTGGCGGGAGATCTCTTTCGCCGCCGCGAGGTTCAGCCGATAAGCTGTTTCTTCTGCCGAGTCATCGGTTCGAAAGTTACCGCTGTTGACGTCGATCGCAACCAAGGCCTCGGTTTGATCGATCACAATCGAACCGCCATCTGGCAAGGCAACCTGTCGACAGTGGATGCGGGCAATTTCCTTGTCCAATTCGTATTTGTGAAACAGAGGATCTTTTCCCGTGTAGTGCGTCAGCTTGTTCGCCTGACGTGGCATTACCATTTTGAGGAAGTCTCTGGCTCGTAAATATGCTTTCTCCTGATCGATTTGAATCGAATCGATATCGGATGTCACGATATCTCGAATCGTGCGAATGATCATGTCGCTTTCTTCGTAGATATCCACCGGCGCGGCTTCTTTTTGGACTCGCCGCGCGAGGACTTTCCATAGTCTTAGCAGGTAAGCCAAGTCGCGAGAAAGTTCCCGTTGGCTGCGACCTTGTCCCGCAGTTCGAACGATGAAGCCCAAACCCTTGGGAGGATTCAGTTCGTGCAGAATGTCTTTCAGGCGACGTCGCTCATCCTCGTCCTCGATTTTGCGTGAGACCCCAACACGTCCCAAAGCTGGCATTAGCACCAAAAATCGACCGGGGATACTGATGTAGGTCGAGAGCGTCGGGCCTTTGTTGCCGATTCCTTCTTTGATGACTTGCACGAGCACTTCGTCACCACGTTGGAAGATTTCCTGGATTGGTGGTTTAACGCGTGGGCGGAACCCGCCACGATCTGGTCGACGTCGACGAGGGTCACGCTGTTGGCGTTCTCGTTCCCGCTCGCGTTCCTTGCGGGCCATTTCGTCTGGATCGTAACCACCCTGTTTGTAGTAACGAGGTTCGACGTCGGAGATATGGAGGAAGCCGTTCTTGCCCACACCAAAATCGACGAATACCGCCTGGATACTCGGTTCGAGGTTTACGATTTTTCCTTTGTAAATGTTCCCAACAAAGTTGTCTCCGCTGGCGCGTTCAACGTAGAGTTCTTCCAGTTGTCCGTCTTCGATGATGGCAATGCGACACTCTTCGTTCTGCATTGCGTTGATAAGCATCTCTTTTTTCATTTGAGTTGGCTCTCATGTTTGAGTGGTGCGGCTCAGCACTGGGTTGAGCACACCATTTGATTTGCGATTGAAAGTAAAAATCGCATTCAGCCAAAAAAGCAAAATCCCCTTTAGGTCGATCAGGAAGATTCCTTGCAGGAACCGATTCTTGTTCGAAATTCACTTTCTCAATTGGTTTGGTGTCGTGGTTGCGAGGATCATGGTTGTGATCATCGCAGTTCGTCGACCAAGAGGTGAGAAAGCGGGGATTACAAAAACAACTTGAGCGGTTGTGTGAAAATTGGTGTTTGCCGAGATTAGGTGTGGCATCGCGGGAATCAGGATATGATTCCATCGAAGAGCGGGCGCAGAAAATGCGAGGATTAGGGTCTCGCCCGCAGGTTGGTCGGCTTGTTTCCAAGTTGTTTTTCACGTGGTTTGTCGCTTTTGTGACTGATGCGGCAAACTCGGTTTATTCTTGCTGGTCAGATGCCCATTCGCAAATTTATTGAGATCGTATTCTACTTGAGGGTTACTCTGTTTTATCGGGAAACCCAGATGTTATCAGACACTGAAGCGTCTCGATTGCATCGGATGCGTCTGGGCCGGTCGCTTCGACAGAAACTTCGGACCCCTGAGCAGCGCCCAGTGTCAAAATGGACAGGACGCTTTTACCATCAATTCTCAAGTCGTCTTTGATCAGTTCAATCTTGCTGTCAAACTTTGCAGCCGTTTCGGCGAACAGATAGGCGGGTCGCATATGCAGACCTTGCGCATTCTGAATGGTGACAGTCGTTGATAGAGTGGAATCTGACATCAGATCAGCATAAACCAAGCTTACGATACGAATTGGTTGTTGTCGGCTTCGTCCAAAACTTGTTGGACGTCGTCAGTTGTTTTTGACTGCTTCAAAAACCGACAAAAAGTATCGTCTTTGAGCTGCTTGGAAATTTTCTCAAGCGCTCGCAAGTGGTCCGTCGGACGATCCGGCGGGCTGATCACTAAAAAGAAAAGTTGAACATCTTCGCCGTCAAGGCTCTGGAATTCGATGCCTTCTGCACTGATGCCAATGGTTCCGACAGGTTCAGTAACACTGGGGTGTTTGGTGTGAGGTACTGCGATCCCACGCCCGAGTCCGGTGCTGCCAAGTTCTTCACGCTTTAGAATCGCCTGAACGAGGCTATCTTCGTCGCTTGCCTGAAGTTTACCGCAGGCAATCAAGCTTCCGATCAGTTCCCGAATAACGGATTCTTTATCGGAAGACTCCAGTTCTGGTTTGATCGCCTTGGTATGTACGAAATCAGAAAATTTCATAGGTTTGGTTCCTTCGTTTGGTTCGGCGATTCGCAAACAACTCAACTCCCAATTTGATATCGGTCAAGTTTGATTCTGTAAAGGGCTTAGAGAAACTAGTCCTCGCTAGGTTGCCGTCCGCGTCGCGCTGTTAATTTTTCTTTGTGTTTTCTTAGTTGGCTTTCGATTTTGTCGATCACGCTGTCGAGTGCGACAATAACATTGCTGCCAGTGTCAGCAGCAAAAAAGTCATCAGTTTGCTCCGCAGAGACTTTAACTTCGACTTTAGGATTATCTGTATGTTTTAAATCGACGATGACGTCGATGCCTGTGGTGCGATCAAAAAACCGAGGAAGCTTTGATACTTTGTTGTGGATGGTTTGCTGAACAGCTTCTGGAAGTTCGCCGTTCCTTGAGTTGATTAAAATTTCCACGTCTTTCCTCCTTGGAATGTAGCGTGTAGCTAATCGTTGCGTTAATCACAGAAGAGATCCGGATTCTCGCTCCACCCGACTCCCCAATTGTAGTGTCGAACATTAATGCCGACAAATCCAAATATATCCGGGATTTAGCATTTCCCGTTAGAATTGACGAGTCATTTCGCTAGTCACTTGTGATCGCCCACTGCTAATAAACAGGGCCGCTAATGCTAGGTTTTTGCCTAGATCGGTATGACCGATTCGCTTTTTCTACTCAAAGTGTTGTTTTTTGACCGCCGGCTCTGAAATCTAATTACATGCAATTATTGAGAAAAACTGGAATTGAGAAAGATATCAGTGGCTTGGCGGCATTTAAAGATAGACCACTGGTACGCGGTTCTCGCGTAGAGACGTTAATTTGTCTCAAGGGCCAAAGCAAACGCGTTGATTGCTTTGGCCTTTTTTGATTCGGTTGCCGTTGGTTAATCAGTTTTCGTGCGGCGATACGTTTCAAATGCGTAATCGAATTGGTTTTTGTCGTCGGCCGAGTGTTGCTGAGATTCAATTAACTTCCATTGGGACCAGTCAATCTCTGGCAAGAGCGTGTCCCCTTTGATTGTTGCCTGCACGCGAGTGAGGTGGATCTCTTTGACATATGGTAAAGCCAAACGATAGATTTCTGCGCCACCGGTAATAAAAGGCTGGGGGTCATCGGCCGATGCCGCCAAAGCTTGGGCGAGCGAGTTGACCACGATCGCGCCATCAAATTCAAAGTCGGTATTGCGGGTAATGATGACCGTTGTTCGCCCAGGGAGCAAACGTCCGATCGACTCAAACGTTTTTCGCCCCATGATGATATGGTGTCCCATGGTGAGAGCTTTGAACCGTTTCAGGTCAGCCGACAACCGCCAAGGCAAATCGTTTTCGGCGCCGATCACATCGTTTTCCGACGCAGCGACGATCATGGACAGGTTCATTTTCATTTATCCTTGCGAAGTATGCCAGTCGCGCTTTGAGCCTAAACCGCTACCACGCCTTTGATGTGTGGGTGCGGGTCGTAGTCGAGAATCTCAAAGTCTTCGAAGCGGAACCCAAAGATATCTTTGACATCCGGGTTGATCACGACGCGAGGCAGCGATCGCGGTTCTCGCGACAATTGCAACTTTGTTTGGTCCATATGGTTCGAGTACAAATGCGCATCACCTAGCGTATGCACGAAATCGCCGGGCTTTAAATCACATGCCTGAGCGATCATATGGGTAAGCAAGGCATACGATGCGATGTTGAACGGCACGCCCAAAAAGATGTCCGCGCTGCGTTGATACAACTGGCAACTCAATCGACCGTCTGCGACATAGAATTGGAAGAATGCGTGACAGGGCGGCAGAGCCATCTTGGGGAGCTCGGCAACGTTCCAAGCGCTGACAATCAGCCGTCGAGAATCGGGGTTTGTTTTGATTGCGTTTACGACTTCTGAAATTTGGTCAATCGTTTCGCCGTTTGCACCTTGCCAACTACGCCATTGTGAGCCGTAGACCGGTCCCAACTCGCCGTTTTCGTCCGCCCACTCATCCCAAATGCGGACTTTGTTCTCTTTCAGATAGCCAATATTCGTGTCACCAGCCAGAAACCACAGCAACTCGTGAATTATGCTGCGCAGGTGGAGCTTTTTCGTAGTCACCATGGGAAAGCCGTCTGACAAGTCAAACCGCATCTGATAGCCGAATACACTTCGCGTGCCGGTACCAGTGCGGTCCGATTTTTCGACGCCATGGTCCAGAACGTGCTGCATTAAATCGAGGTATTGTTTCATCCCTCTTTTTTATGGCTTGGTGCGAGCTTGGACAACCGCCCTCTGCAGAATCAGGTCGAGTTGCTAACCGCAAAGGCGGGAATAGGTTAAGCTCACTTCGCTTTTGATTTGTTCATGCAGCAACGTATTTTGTGGAGGGCCTTTGTTCGTCCACGCACACGATCAACTTAAGTCCAATTTGAAAGAAACGAAAAATCAGGCTGGTTTGAACCTCCCTCAATCGGAACTCTTGTGGAAAACTCGATTCTCAAGCCAACTCGTTCCGATTCTCATCATCAGCGGGCATTTGAGTTCTTCAAACTGCCAGTTGCCCCCTATTTCTTCATCAATCGCTGATGATTCTCAGGGATGATCCCATGTTAAAGCGCCCAGCACCTGATCTCTCTATTGTTGTTCCCCATTTGGGTTCTGTAACCCAATTAGAGGACACACTTGCATCCGTTCTGCGTTACCGGTCCATGAACTCGCAAGTTATCGTGGTCCACGATGGCAGTTATCAGGATCCTCACGGAATTGGTGGGGAAGTTGACATGGTCGTTGCCCCCCAAGATTCGAATTTGGGAGGGTATCTGGGCGTGGCATTACGCAGCTCACAAGCCGCGATCGTGGGTATGGTTCGACCAGGCGTTCAAATCGACGAAGGTTGGCAGGCTGATATTTTGGAATCGTTCGAGGACGAGGAAGTTGCCAGCGTCAGTCCGTTAATCGTTCGTGAAGCAAAGCCCACTCATGTCTTGACCGCTGGTGTGAATGCCGGGCGAGGCTTTCGGCGCAAGATCGTTGGGCAAGGCGTGCGTGTGGGAAGGAAAGCCGCACGACTCTTACCGCTTGGACCGTCCAGTTGGGCGGCGTTTTATCGCCGCAGTGCATTGGATTGCTTAGGCACTCCCGACTCGCAGTTGCAGTCGGTCTATCTCGATTTGGATATCGCTTTGGGTTTGCAAGCATTAGGCAAGCGAACCATGCTGCAAACCAGTTGTATCTTTACCGTTGAAAATGGCGACGAGATCATAGCCGAGTCAACAACGCCGCATGGCGCCTCAGCCGCACGAGCCTGTGTACGTTTCGGAAATTCAACCTCAACGCTGGTCGATAGTGCAGTTGAGCTGGCTACCAGCCCGTTCCAGCCTTGGTTGCTGAAGCACGTGATGGGAAAGTTCTCTGCAAGAGCAATGAAAGATGTCGACGAGGCGTTTCGCAGACGATTGGAAACCAAACTTGTCACCGTCGAATACGAAGCGGAACCATTCGAAGTTCCGGAAGCGTATCGAAGAGCAGCATAGTCGTAACCACCGCAAACTTTCGACTCCGTTACTTCTGCTCTTCCCAATGCTCGGACATGATCAGTCCCAGTTCGACTGGCGGAGTTCCCGCTTCGACATGCGTGTAGATAAAACGCATCAGTTTTTTGTCTAGTGGGCTGAATTGTACCGCGTCGCCAAACTCTTCCTCGTTTTCATAAAAGACGCTTTTCTCAAATCGCGCTGAGTCTCCGGCAAACCCAAGCGACTGGGAAATCTCCTCCAAAGTAAAATGGTGAAGCACCCGGTTTTTTAGCTGATCGTTGGAAAGCAACACAACTGCCCGTTCGATCTCGTGGCGATGGTTCCACCAAATGTAAAATCCGCCAATGTTGTTCGGAACCGCTTCGAAACCATGTTCGCTGGCTACTTTCTTGAACTTTGCGTAGGGCGTGAAGATGACTTTTAATGTCGCCTCTTTGTCTTCAGCAGCGAGTACATCGATCGACATTTCGGTTGAATCCAGTGCTTGATTGATCTGCTCAACCACTTGGCCTACGACACGTTCTTCCCGAGCCGTTCCATTGAAAACGCTCAGCCGAGCCGGTTCGCTCCACTTCAACACGACTTGATCGGTCCGACTGTATTCGGTGCCAATGGCCACTTCGCCTACGTATCGAACGACTTCCCGATCCCACTCCTGAGCCGCACAAGGTTTGGTGCCAAGCAGCACACAGCACAAAAAGATCATCGCGAGCACATATAGCGCGTGCGAACTATTTTGCTTTCGATATAATAAATCGGCTTTGAATCTTGGGTGGTAAGCTACCATGGACGCGGTCAAAGTATTCTGAAATGCCTGGATCATTTTTAACTCGGAACGAATATGTATTTTCGCTTGGCGAAAAGGGCGCTGTTGGAAACCGACAAGCGCCTTCTTTGGAAATTGGTTTGGAACATGGGGCTTAAGGGCTTCCGCAGCGTTCGCAAACACAAAAAGCGACTAAAGCAGGGTAAGTTCTTTCCGCCCTATCTGTATATCTCAATTATCAACAGCTGTAACCTGCGTTGCCAAGGCTGTTGGGTGGATGTGGCTCACAAACAGTCGAAGATCGAAGTCGAGGCGTTGGATCGTATGATTACAACGGCCAAGAAGATGGGCAACGCTTTTTTTGGCTTGCTGGGCGGTGAACCGTTCATGCACAAAGAGCTATTCGATGTGCTGGAGGCCCACCCCGATGTTTACTTTCAAGTCTTTTCCAATGGACACTTTATAACGGATGAGGTCGCAAAGCGATTGCGAAAGTGTGGAAACGTAACGCCGTTGATCAGCGTCGAAGGCTCTGAAATCGTAAGCGATCAGCGTCGAGGCAAAGACGGTGTGTTCAGTCAGACGATGGAGGGGATCCAAAACTGCTTGAACAACAAAGTCATGACCGGGGTTTGTACCAGTCTTTGCCAAACGAACTTTGATGATCTGCTTTGCGAAGAGTGGATCGACAACTTGATCGAGATGGGGGTTCTTTATACTTGGTTCCACATCTATCGTCCGGTAGGTCCCGATCCAAATCCTGATCTAGCCCTAACACCTGACCAACAGCGCAAGGCACGTGAGTTCGTCGTCAACATGCGATGTAAAAAGCCGATCATCATTATTGACGCCTATTACGATGCAGATGGAAACGCCTTGTGTCCTGCGGCAACCGGTTTCACGCACCACATCAGCCCTTGGGGGGATATCGAACCGTGCCCGATTATCCAGTTCGCCAAGGAATCGATTCATGACGAGCGGCCGTTAGATGTGGTATTCAATGAATCGGAGTACCTGCGTGACTTTCGTAAAACCGCCGCGCAGCATACACGTGGCTGCATCGCTTTGGAGCGGCCCGATTTGATTCAAGGGCTGGTTGATCGGCACGGAGCCACCGACTCGACCGCCCGCAACACCGCGGTGACCGAACTGGCCGCCGCCAACACGCATCCTTCGCAGTATGCGCCAGACATGGAGCCGGTCCGTGAAAGGAGTTGGGCTTATCGCTTGGCCAAAAAATTCGCCTTCCACGACTACGGGGTCTACACCGAACACTTCGAGGAATCCAATTGGGTCGATCCCAGAACGAACAAGCCAACTGCCGTCGCCCAGCAATCGCAAAACTCGCAGAAGCTGCATCAGATCTCAACCAGCTCTGTTAGCAAATGATCACTCACGGTTTGATTGGAACACTAATTTTCACTAATCGACACTAATGACAGTGATTTGATTAGCGGCGATTATTTTTGCCGACTTTGGCTGATCTTGCCGGAGCAGAGCTTTCCAAATCACAGACGTTCGAAGGTAAAAGTTCGCTGCCATTGCTGAGCTGAAACGTTCGTAATGCCGCCTTGGTTCAGATGCCCTTACTCTGATAAACAACATTCAGTAAATCTGGTAAACATGCAAAAGCAAATAAACATTCAAACGGTCATTGTTCTGCTCCTGCTCGTTTGGACCGCATTTTTGTCGGCTCAGGACAAGCCCAACTTTGTCGTGATCATGACCGACGATCAAGGCTATCAGGATCTCGGTTGCTATGGTTCCCCGGAAATCAAAACGCCGCGGCTGGATCAGATGGCTCAGGAAGGAATGCGCTTTACCAGCTTTTATGCCCAGACCGTTTGTGGGCCAGCACGTGCGGCGCTGATGACCGGGTGCTATCCGATGCGTGTGCAACGCGCCGAAAATGACATAGGAGAAGTCCCTCACCCAGCGATGTCTCTGGACGAAATTACCGTTGCCGAACTGCTCAAACCGTTCTCGAAATTGAAATAATGAAAAGAGCACCCTTTCAAACAGCGTTTTTTTACCTGTCTTTGTTTACCCTTCTTATTTTTGGTGGGGCCATACATGCTCAGGATTTGGTTGAACCGACGCTGTCAATCGAGTTGAATACGATGGTAGTGCAGGAACACTTTCGATTGACGAACACCGAAGAAGCATTCATTGTGCGGCACACAAGGACGTTAGACGGCATAAAACCGATACGGCGAGATTTTGAAATTGATAGGGGGTTCTCTCCGACTCAGTTGTACCATCAATTGGAAAAAATATGCTTGGGCATTGAGTGTGATGAGGAACCTGACTTTGAAATATGTGCTCGGATCGAATATCCGAACGGCGTTGTCTGCCAACTTACACTCTCAACTCACTCAAGTCATTTTCGGTCTCGACTCGAAGAGGATCCGATATGCTATAGCACAATACGCAGTTTATTGTTGGGAAAAGTAAAAAGCGTTAGTTCGTTTGACAATCTTGTTCTTGCCGATGAACAAAGATCGCTTATGAGAAACCTGAAAAAGCAGGTAGAGCAAATGAAGAGTACAAAAGGACAAGATGGGCGCGGTGAAAAAGACCGAGCCC
>CAZDBA010000117.1:8746-15369 GCA_964503615.1 uncultured Pirellulaceae bacterium | reverse complement strand
GGCGTGACCATCATCATCAGGTTCTGAGTTTCGCGACCAATTCCTACGTTCTTGAACAGGCGATTCACGTACGGCACGTTACTGAGGAATGGAACGCCGCGTTCTGTACGGCCTTCACGCATTCGCTTTACACCGCCCAAAAGAACGGTCCCGCCGTCAGGCACGCTGACCACCGTATTGATCGACGTAACGGCCACCACCGGTAGCTGAACGGTAACACCTTCGTCAATCGTCTCGATTTCGTTTCCGCCATCGCCAACGTCAATTCCGCCCTGATTCAATAGATCTTCAAGCAACGTATCCGTAGCTGTCCGAGTCGTCGTTGATCCATCGAACGTAAATGTTTCGACATCAGTAATCTGGCTAAAGAACGGCACAAGCGACAACCGGACGAATCGACGATCGTGCGAGGCGGTTGCCTGTACGTTCAACGAAGTTCCGTCTGGTAGCAATGAGATCACAGGCTGGTGCGCGACGGCAAAGTCACCCACCACCGGAACTACGGAGGTTACGAACGGTCGCTGAGAACCATCACTAACACTACCGCTTTGACCGTTAAACATCGTGACAGTCGGAGCCTGTGTAATGTTCGAACGTTGATCGCCTTTTGAAGCCTGAATCAAAAAGAACACTTCGATATCACTGAGAATAGCAAAGCCAAAGTTGGCTGCCGTCGCAGCATCGAATCCACCAAAGGTCGGCACCGCCGATCCAAAGGAGTTTTGCCCAAAAGCGACATCAAGATCGCCTGTTGGCGCAAATCCATCTGAAATAGGATCGCGTCCAATGACAACACTTTCGGCAACTTCGTCGGGTAGTCCAGTTGGGGTCAACCCAGAGTTGTCGTTTAGACGGAAGTCAAAGTCGATGCCGATTCGTTCGAAAAAGTTGTCACTCAAAGTAACGAAACGAACTTCAACAACGATTTGAACGTCATTCAGCTGTCGCAGACGTTCCAGCAAGTCCTGGATCTGATCCTGAACTTCCTGTGTCTGAGAAACGATCAAGCTCAGGTTAGGTACGAATGATTGAATCGTTCCATCGCCGTTTGTGTCGTCCCACTCGTCAACCGCAATTGAACTTTTGATCAAGTCGATCAGGTTCGTAAAATCGGCCTCGGAAACACCACCCAATTGTGTTCCACCCATGGTGGTATAGATAGGTGTTCCCCGATTGCCGCCATTTGCGTATGGATTACCGTAACCTTGCCCAAAACCGGGGCCATTGAATCCGCTACCAGGCAACTGTTGAGCCAGGGTAACGGCGTTCACTCCGCCAGCTTGTGCGTTCAATTGGTTAGGAGCCGTCAACGGCTGGTTAGCAGCAAAACCTGGTGCACCTGCTCCGTTTGAGTAAGGTGTGATGAAATTCATCTGCATCGGATTTTGCGGAGCACTCACTGGAGTCACAAGGTCACCCACATAGTAGGTTTTCGCTTTGCGATCCTTACGCTGCGCCGTCGTGCTGGTGACTTTGATTACTTCGTCCTGAACGATGAACACAAGTCCGTGTGAGGCGAGGACTAAGTTCAAAGCACTTTGTAGCGTAATCGGATTCCGAATCGGAACTTCGACGGCCGCGTTGGTGGTAACACCTTCCACGTTCATCGCAACCATGTCGAATACGATATTTACCCCTGCTTGAGAAGCTAGTTGATCAACGGCTTCGGTCAATGTGCCCGTGTATTCGCCGCTGACTTTTGTATTCTTCAACAGGTTCCAGATATTACGTTCGGCTTCGCTGCTGTATTGGCCAATGCCAAGACTTTCTCTACGAAGCTGAGATCGTCGAATCCAATCCTCGCGGTCTGGATTAAACAGGTAGGGAGTACGATCGTCAATCGGCGTGGCAGCCGCTATTGAATTTACACTTAAGTTAACCCACTGCCCCTCCTCTTGCCTCCTCTCGTACTCTTGAACCTGCCGATCTCGGATAAGAAATCGAGCACTTTCCATTAACTGTACGACGATCGGACTGCCTGGAGCCAAGTCTTGAGCTTGGCGAGCAACAATCTCGGCCTCAGCCCAACGTCCTTGATCCTTAAGTGTATTGAACTCTTCAATCAACTTTTGGATTTGCAACTCGGTATCGTAGTTCCCTTGTCGACGTGATTCGACTTGTTCCAAACGATGAGCGTTAGTTTCAACCAACAAGATATCGGAAAGATTCTCTTCGATGTAGTTTTGCATCTGGTTCATGTCACGGTCGATGATCGTCAATAGTGGACGCTTACGATCAGAGTTCAATTCAGATTCATTGACTCGTTTGCGAACATAAGTCATCTTTTCCAAAGCCTTGCGTGGGCTGGTTTCCAGAAGACGATCTGCACTATCTCGCTCACTAAACACCTCGTTTTGCAAACGTCGGAACAGCTTTTGTTGCTGGTCGTCCATTCCCATTTCGACAGGGGCAGGTTCCGTTGAAAACCCGGAATCTTGATAGCTCGCTAAATGCGTACGGATAGCTGAACGAGTGCTACTGTCCAATTGCTCTCGATACTGCAATGCTGTTTGGAAGTACTCTTGTGCTCGTTGTTGATCGTTGTTGTTCAGCGCCTCAACGCCCGAGCGATACAGTTGCATCCCGCGGCTAGGCACTGGATTGAATTGCTCCCTCTGTTCTTTCACAAACGGATCGTTGTCATCAACGGCAGCGACCTGGATGATCTGTGTGTTGTCGTCGCGCGGATCAAAACCAGCGTTGATTACGTGACGGTCACCTGTTTGATTAGAAGTCGCAATTTGATCTGCTTGATTTGCCCGCTTCAAATGATCGTTAACGATTAACTCCATTTGCCACGGACGCATCAAACCAAGAGCGAATTCGCTGTCGGGCACGTTAAGCGCCTTTGCCTGTTGAACCAAGTCGTTTGCAGCAGTCCAGTTTTCCTGGTCGACGGCCAATTGAGCTTTAGACATCAAACGCATTGCAGCATCACGCGCCGACTCTTGCGTTTGGTTGTCACTAAGACTGAAACTGGTTCCTGTTGGTGATTGGCTTGCAGCGGCACGTACTTGAACTAGCATTTCGTCTGGATTAAATCCGAGTGCGGCAAAGTCAACTGGAAACGCTTTAGCACCTGCCACCAACTTTTCAGCAGTCGCATAGTCCTGATAGGCGATTAAGGCGTCGGCTTGCGAAAGCAAGAAAGATGCTGCTTGTTGGTTGTAAGCTTCAAGATCGTTACCCCGAGCCATTTGAACCAACTCGTTTTGGCGAGCGATCAACTGTTCGATGTTTTCCGGTGAGTCACCCAGTTTGGAAAAATCAACTTGGTAAGTCTTAGCTGCGTTCAACATCTCGGCGGCTTGGACAGAATTGCCAAGTGCAAGTTCCTGTCGAGCTTTGAGTAAACTGTTTTGCGCAGAAGCTTCAAGATTACCTTGACTAACCGAAGAACGATCAAGCGGCACGAAATCGGCTCCACCTGTGTTCTCAGCAGGGGCCGAAGCCAAGTTGGTGATTTCCGTTTTGATCTCGTCAAAACTGAAATCTGGAGGCAATACAACTCCTGGTTGGTTTGCGATAGATTCAGCAACTTGCAAATATTTTTCTGCAGCCTGCTGATTTCCATCAGCGATTGCTTGGCGGGCATCAGCCAACCAAACTTCAATCTTGCTTACGGTTTGGTTCACTTCGGGGGCGTCAAACGCTCCGTCTGAAACCTGCCCCGCAGCAAATCCGCATGACCCGACGGTGATCATAATGACCAACCCCGTTGTCCAGAATCGTTGACCTAAAAGATCGGAGACTCTCACGCAATTCTCCTTCATAATAGTGCCGGTCGCCCAGCTAAGGTATTTATCACCGCTACAACACAGGTTTCCCTGACAGCCACGTCATCGGAATGGTCCCGATTGTTTGCTCTTCATGAACGCAATACGGTTGCGAGCGCAAATGCAAACGGTGTGTAGACAGCGCATGGTGTTACAGTTAGGGGGCTGTAATTACTAACGCCACCCGTTTCTTGCAATACCAATCAGAGAGAAATCCGTGAAAACGGTTTTTCGCCAGCATGGATGCTGTCGGCAGCTTGAGGCATGCTTAGAAAGCGAGAAATGATGGTGACTTACGCACAAAAGACACTCGTTATCACACGCTGCAGTGCTTGCGTTTATCGTCTTGTTGGGTAGGGAGCGAAGTTTGAATTTCCGTTTTGCGGTGACACGCCGTCGTAAAAATCACTGTACGATCTCGTTGCCTGTTTTGCAGCGGGTGGAGATGGAGCCTGTTGTTCGTTCCATTGCGGAAGCGTTTCGACCACCGATTGCACGTTATCAGCGTCGCGAGTTGGTGTTTGATTTACGTCGATGAAAGGAGGTTGAGTCAATGCAGAATTCGGCTGATGGGGGAAAGCATCCTGCCCACCCTGAAAACTGCTCTGATTGGATTCGATATAGTTTTGATACGGGCTGTAAGCAGAAGATCGCTCGGGATTGGGGGTCAAAACGGATGTCGCAATAGGAGCCGAAGTTCGATCATTCTGAACGCTCGGAATACCAGGAACTTGCATTTGTGGAATCAAGTGCGGTTCTGTTGGCGGAAATGTTTCCTGTTGATTGAAAGGGTAATCGAGCGGAGTCGCAGCTTGGGGGTCCATCGAAAAAGGTTGCTGTTGATCGGTTCCTGAACGGCCCAGTTCTAGAATCGGTTGGTTGTTGACGATCCTTTTATCAAGGGTCACGTTATTGACCGTCAGTAAGGTCCCGGTTGCACGGCGAAGACCAATTTGTGAAAGCTTCAACTCTCGAATCGCTCTTGAATAGGTTAACTCAGCGTCGGTTAACCGTTGCTGTGAGCTGAGCAATTGGTCAAGAACAAGTGTTGGAGTTTGGCCTTCGGTGAGGTCACCTTCGAGCAAAGCAAAGTTCTCCCAACGTTTTCGGTTTTGGGTCAGGTCTTCTCGAGCGGCGGCAACGGCCAATTCTGCAGTGGATAACGTTTCCACCGCAGAAATAACACGGTTGTATGCAACTTGGGCTTCTGAAACTACGTTTTGTGTTGTCTGTTGGAATTCGTGATAAATTTGGGCAACTTGAAGTCGACTGCGAAGGTGCCTGCTGCGGGCCGCGCGGTTGCGGTAAGGAACTTCGAATTCCAATCCGAGGGAAACACCGGGTGTGCTGGAGAATTGTTGTTGAAAGGCGGTTTCAATTCCTGAATCTCCTTCGAGAGCGCTTACGTAACTGCTGAATAGTAACGTCAACTCGGGAAGGAGTTCGTTGGTTAGGATATTGTTCTGGATAGCAGCGATTCTCGCTCTTTGGGCGGTTGCTTTGATCTCTGGGCGATTCTCGATTGCACTGTATACGACGTTTTTCAATGGAAACTGTATCGTTTCAGTCACAGGCATTTCGGCGGGGAGCATTTCGACAGATCGTTTCGCCAGCCAATCTGGATCGGAAATCAGTCTTCGAATTTCGGTCTCAGCATTTCGGATATCTCGAAATGCATTGGCCAGTTCAGTTCGTCTTGATTGGACTTCGCTTCGTGCGCGCGCAACCTGACTGGGTAACGAATCAAGTCCCATGCGTCCTTCGATTTTTCGTAAAATCGCTTCACCTCGCCTAACGTTTCGCTGCGTTTGCAAGAAAACTGAACGGCGGAAGTACAATTCCCAGTAGGCATCGACGACATTCAACAATTCATCTTGCAACGCCACGGAGAACTCTTCCCAAGCAAGGTCGGTTGAGGTTTGAGCCAACAGAATCTGGCTGCGATTGAACACTTGACCAGCACCGCGAAGCAAAGGCTGATTAAAATTCAGGCCCAGCGTCGAGGTTCCTTGATCTTGCGGGTTGAAGAAACGTGAATTGCTGTTTTGAAAGCCCAGCTGTTGAAAGACTTCCAGCTGACCACCCGAACGGGTCTTTCGCCGAAAACCTGCTTCGCCCGACCATGTGTTTTCTAACAAAAACGGAGCGTTTAATGTTGTTAGATCGTTACCTACTGGATCCACCCTGTCCTCATATACAGAGCTAGCGAATAGAGCTGGGTCGAACTCCGCATCTGCCACAACGATTTCCGTTTCGCGGATCAAAGGGTTTTTACTGATGAATTGAATCTGTTGAGAGTTTCTTAGCGCTGCGTAAAGTAACGAATCTATCGTGACCATTTCGGTTTGATGATCGGTGGCAAACGGTTGAGAGACTGCCGCTTTCCACCAAATACTTCTAATCGAAGAGATCGAATCGGGATCGGTTGTTGCTGGTTGTTGCGGGGAAACAGGCATCTGAAGCTGTGCCGGAAAGTCCGATTGGGGACGTTCCGAAGGCAGCGATTGAGGGTTCGAGTTAACCAGTGGGAGCTTGGGAACGTCGATGCCCAAGTAGGCCGATCCTTGCGGCGCCGCCGGAAAATTCATGTCTTGGTGGAAGTTGTCCTGAGTTGGTGTCTGAGCTTCCGTGTTACTGTTTGCCATTGGATCTACCAAGGGCAACGGTTTTGTCATCGGCTGTGGAGCGGTGCTTAACGAAGGTGCAGCAGGGCGAGGATGTGTGCCAGGGTTGGGAGCAACTAATTGAATCTCTGGCAGCTGGATCCCCGAGTAGGCTGAGCCTTGCGGTGCGGCTGGGAAATTTCTGTCTTGGTGTCGAAAATTGTCCTGAGCTGGTGTGTTACTG
>CAZDBA010000117.1:0-8646 GCA_964503615.1 uncultured Pirellulaceae bacterium | reverse complement strand
CTCAGGCAGTTGGATCCCCGAGTAGGCTGAGCCCTGCGGTGCAGCCGGGAAATTCGTGTCTGGGTGATGTAAGTTGTCAGCGGGCGATGGTTTGTCGGCCACCGAAGGCTCGAAGCTACCAAAGTTGCGATTTGAATTGCTTCCTGGAAACTCGGGAAGCATCGTAAACGTTTCGCTAGTCGATTCTTGTTGGCAAAGTCCGCAAGTTGGTTGCACAATTACAACCACCAAAAAGCAAATCTTCGCAAGCAAAAGTGATTTAACCAAGGACATTCGACAGAGTCACTAACGATAAAAATAATGGTTTACGCAAACTCACGTAGTTCTTCTTGAGAATCGTCATTGCGGACTGTGCCGGTCATGACGATCTTTCCATAAATAAGGGATTTGCTAAATCCAATACGAATAAGCGTTACGACCCATATGTTTTGCCAAGTTTATCCAAAGTGACATTGGGACCTACTAGGGTGAAAACCAGGCTGGTAGAATTTGTTTTTTTCTTGTCTGGTCAAAAATTCAATGGCTTTTAATTTTCTGAATTCATGGGTCGAGAACGCCCTACTTTCAAATGGCAAATCGGCTAGTGCTTGGCAAACTGGCTTGTTTTGCTTTGCGTTGTTAGCCAGTGTTTTATTTGGTTCGCAATTTAACCAGTTGGATGGCCAAGTCGTATCGATAGGAAAAGCGAAATACAGGTCCGATCTGCCCAACGACCAAGAGGACCAACCACGTCGTTCCATAAAAGCAAAGCCTTCGGTTTCAGAGCAATTCCTGAAGTCGAACGCTACGATACCTACCAACGATTGGTGCTCTTCGTTGGTTTGGCCATTGCACTCACCCCATTCGCTGCCAATGTTTGCCCATCCGCTTGCGATGCAAGCCCATCCGAGTGGACTGGGAATTGGTTACAACCCCGTTCCCAAAGTCACCGACAGCCGAAAGGACGGTAAAGTCTTTCAAGCTGGTACGGACTATCGCTACCCTTATCGTGAGAGTTTGATCGTCGGTTTGGAAGGTATGTCGAGTGCTGATTGTGTGCTCGATCGACATTCTGATTGGACGGTTACCGCGCTGTGGAAACCCTCCGAAACCGCAGTGGCGAAAAACGGTGAGCTTCGTGCGACCTTTGGGCACGGATTGCCGTTTGTTTACTTCAAGCGAACCGGGAACACTCCGGTTCGTATTCAGTTTACTGGAGGTAAAGTCGATCGAAGCGAAACGCCAATCGATCCCATCGTTTTCGAGATGCAGGGCATTACCGCCAAATACTTGGACGGCGACGAGGATATCCAACTGATGGTGGACGCCTTTGAACATATCGGATTGGGCTCAAAAGCCCGACTAAGCTATGACTTTGACGGTGACGGAGTATTCGATCGCGTAGTGACTTTGAAATCGTTTGCGACCGATCCCGTGCAGGATTCATGGGAAGCTTACACACGTGAAATAAGTAAAGTCGACCCAGTTTTGTCGTTCGGTGGTTGGAACGATTTTGAAAATGGAACGGTCAAGCTTGAGTTCTGGAAGTGCTTTGGCGAAGGCGAGCTGAGATTGAACCTCGCTGAATGCAAAGTGCAGCTGCCCTTTGCTAAACGATCTTACTACCCGAATCAGGATGGTGGATTCTCCCCGAAACCAACCAATGGTATCTCTACCCTGTCCAGTGACAACGATGCGAAAAAAGCAAAAGTGTTTTACCGTGATCAGCATGTTTTAGGAGTTACGGTAAACCAGACTCACTACGGTTTGTTCGCTCCGACCGGAACTAAATGGTCTGAGGGGGAGGGATTAGATGAAGCGATCATCGACCTTGCCGGTCGTGATTACTTGTCGGTCGCTGTCTTGCCGAATGAACTTCCTGAAACGATACAGAGATTTCAGCGGTACGCTTACGCTTTTATCACCGACTCTCATATCGAGTACCAATATGATTCAGATTCGGCTCGAGTTCTCACTCGTTTTTCGGTGACTACAGAAGCCGAACAAGGCGCGAATCAGGAAAGCTTGCTTGCGCTGTATCGACATCAACATTTGCACTTGGTCGAACAAAATCGCTTGACCCCTGATCGGTATGAGAGCCCACGGGGTGAAATGAAAGTTGTCGCAGGTGATTCGTTTTCAACATCGACTCCATTTTTGGGAGTGTTACCCTCTTTGCCGTGCGCAAAGCCTGCTCGTCAGCAATTGGGGGAATCACTCGATGCTTATGTGGAGGAAATATCGTCACGGCAGCAGACGTTTGAGCGTAAAGACACTTATTGGAACGGGAAAGAGTTTGGCAAAATCGCAGAAGCGATTCAGATTGCAAACCAACTGGGGAGAGGCGAACAACGGGACCACTTGGTCCAGCTGCTTAAGGCTCGGATGGAGGATTGGTTCGATGGCAAAAGTGAACTGTTTTTCTACTATGATCAAACGTGGAGTACGTTGGTCGGCTATCCCGACAGCTACGGCTCGGCAGAACAGTTGAATGACCACCATTTTCATTACAGCTACTTTATTAAGGCTGCTGCCACGATCGCGACTTACGATCCTGAATGGGTGGCCCAGGAGAGTTATGGCGGCATGATTGATTTGTTGATTCGCAACTGTGCCTGCCCAGATCGTGATGACAAACTATTTCCGTGGATGCGTTTTTTCGACCCCTATGCGGGACATTCTTGGGCGTCAGGGCATGCGGGTTTTGCTTCGGGAAACAACCAGGAATCATCATCAGAATCAATGAACTTTGCGACAGCTTTGATTTTGTATGGCGATGCTACGGATAATATCAAAATTCGTGACTTAGGGGTCTACTGGCACGCGACCGAAGCGGAAGCGATACGACAGTATTGGTTTGACAATAGCCGTGAAGTTTTTCCGGATCGGTTTGGACACAGTTGCGTCGGTATGGTCTGGAGTGATGGCGGAACCTACGGCACTTGGTGGACAGCGAACCCAGAAGAGATTCATGGAATTAATTTTTTGCCACTGAACGGAGGTTCACTTTATCTGGGACGCGATGCTGATTACGTTTTGCGGAATCATCAGGATCTAGTCAAATCAAACCAAAGTTATCACACGGGATTCGAAGGTGATCCAAAACGTTTTGATCGGTGGCAAGATATATTGTACGAACACTTGGCGATGGCAGATCCTGTCGAAGCGGAAAAGCGATTCCGATCAAATGGCAGCGATGAGAAGAGTGAGTTTGGCGAGACCAAGCTCCATACCCAACAATGGATTACAGCTTTTAATTCGTTAGGGCAATTTGATGATTCGGTTTTTGCTGACCACTTTGCAGCGGTTGTCTTTAAAAAAGGCCCTGTGCGGAACTATGTTGTTTCCAATACCGACAGAGAAAATCGGCGTGTGAAGTTTTCAGACGGAGCAGCTTTTGACGTGCCTTTTGGCCTGCATGTGTTCTCCAAATAGCTGGAACATGATGTCAAACGTAGGATTTGGTGTGTCCAGCGAAGTTTTTGATCTTAGATCTCGTAAAATTGTGACCTCACTGCTTCCCTTCAATCAAACCCGGTTTTTCGCCTTACGATCCGTTTGATCCAACCAACCCGAACATCATATTGATTAGGGACTGTTTGGTGGAGTTTGAAACATGCTCCCCACTCGCAGATGAGTTTTTCGACCTAGGTTTCAGTGGTAAACCAAGAATTTTCCATTGAAACCTATGCCAATTTTCAACAAGAATCAGCAAGATGATCCGGGGCAAGAACCTCTGGAGTTAATCGCACTTGAACCAAGGGTGCTGTATAGTGCTGCGCCGATTCCTTTGGACACTATCGATTCAGTCGAAGATGTAGATCTTGACGCAGAGGACTCCAACTCCGTTTTAGATACTCTGAACGAAGTCGACAGTTCCATTGATGATATTTCTGATGCTATGGAATCGTTGCTAAGCGACGAACAGAGTGCTGTCACAGCGACAAGCGAATTGATTATCGTTGATACGTCGTTGGAGGGATACGAAGAACTGGTTGCCGACATTCTGTCTTCTTCGGATCCCACACGTAATTTTGAAATTGTTGAGATCCATGAAGATGAAAATGGAATCGAAAGACTCAACCAGATTTTTGCCAGTCGGCAAGGGCTGGATGCGGTGCATCTTGTCTCTCACGGTGCTGATGGGCAATTGGAATTGGGGAACTCGACTCTTGATATTGATACCTTAAATGAGAATCAGGATGCCATTTCGCAATGGCGATTTGCGTTGAATCATGACGCTGACATTTTGATTTACGGTTGCGAAGTAGCCGAAACGCAGCACGGTCAGGCATTTGTTGAGCTTTTGTCAGAGTATACCGAAACTGACATTGCGGCCAGCGTTGACCTTACTGGCAACTCAGACTTGGGCGGTGATTGGGACTTTGAGTTCCATGTTGGGCAAATCGAGGCGGTAGCTGCGTTTTCAGTTGACGTTCAGGCGAACTGGCAGGGCATATTGGAAGTTGATGCGTCAAGCTTGGATGGCACAGCTGGTTCACTGGCAGTCAGCGAAAATGGTGATGTTGTCCAAGCTTATACTACTGATAGTATTTCTGGCAATGTATTAAACGATGTTTACTACGTAGTCAGCAATCAGGATCAGTCGGAAACGACAGGCCCGATTCGCATCAACGATACCGTTGCTGGCGAGCAGAGAGATGTATCTGTCGCTGTCGCCGCAAATGGTAATTTGGTATTTGTTTGGACCAGCGATCATACGGGGACCGACGGAGTTTACGCGAAAATCATCGCGCACGACGGATCGGTGATTGAGTCAGAATTTGAGATAGAAGCAGGCGGCGCCGGGAACGCTACGGTAGATACAGACGATGCTGGAAACTTTGTGGTTGTCTGGCAAGCGTCGAACGCCAACGACCTTGACCAAGGGATATTCGTACAAGCTTATAATCCTTTCGGCGACACGATCGGTGTGACCCAGACGGTGAATACGACTCTAACTGGAGTGCAAAGTAACCCAGATGTTGCCTTGAACAACAACGGTCGGTTCGTTGTTGTTTGGGATGACTACGTCGATCTGAACGGCCCTTCATCGACTTTTTCCAGAAGCTTTGATGTCAACTATGCAACACAAACGGTAATCGGGCAAAACGACGAGGTTAACTTGTCCGGAGTCAATGCATTTGATGCCAATTTTGGCGCCTCTGTTGACATACTTGAGAGCGGTGCGTTTGCAGTAGCATACACGGCAGATTCGACAAACTTCGCTCGCAGTACCCCCTTTATTGGGCTGGCCCTTGCCGCCAACGAAACTGGTATTATCGCAGAGGTTCGCGATGCTAACGGTGTTCAATTCAGCCATTTAGGGCCTGTTCTGGGAGGCCCCAATGTAACCGTTGATGGTTTTCAAAACGATCCCGCGATCGTGATTTTGGAGGACAACACCCCTGGAGATCTTTCAGACAATGTGGTTATTGTAGCTTGGGAAGGAGAGTCGGACCTTGGTGACGCGAATGGAGTTTACTTTCGTGAGTTCTTGGGCGACGGAACGTCTGTAACTGGCGAACGATTCGTTGTCTCAACCGCCGTTACCGGAGAACAACAACATGTTGCAATTGACAAGTACAACGAAGGTACGGCAGTTGCGATTGGTTTCGAAGGTGTGAACAATGGCGTAGATGATTATCATTTTATATTGTCAGAGACTATTAACGTTGCTCCCGATGGTGGCGACCTTACCTTTGCAGTAGGGGAAGATATTCCGCATGTGTTCAATCAAATGGAATTTACTGCTCAGTTCCAGGACGCCGAAACCGATCCGTTTGCCGGGCTCCGAATTTTAAGCCTGCCGGACACTGGGACACTGATGCTTAACGGTCAACCGGCAGTTATTGGTGATTTTGTTGATCTGAATGCTTTAGATAGTGGCCAGTTCCAGTATGTTCCCCCTTTGGATTCCTCAGGTAGCACATCCTTTGAGTACGTTGTTAACGATGGAAACCGCGATTCGTTTTTTGCAAACTCGGTCACGCTGAACATTTCGTCGCTCAATGATGCGCCTATGTTTTTGCTTAATTTTTCTTTGGAAATAACCCCAGGTTCCAGCGGGAATGTGCTTGGACTTTCCAACCTTAGCGGCACGGATGTTGACGATGTCGACGATACATTGACGCTCGAGTTTGCTTCTCCCTTGGTGCACGGAACGTTGTTCAACGATGGTACTGAGATCGGGGTAAACGAAACTTTTACCCTCGCCGAACTTGCCGCCGGCTTGATCACGTACGATCATGATGGATTGAGCATAAACCCTGAACAAATTCTGTTCTTTTTACGAGATGGCGGTGAAGATGGAGTGTTGCCGGCGCAGTCCCTTTTCAATATCAATATCGTCGGAACGCTACCGACTGTTAGCTTGAGTGGGCAAGTTCTCGAAGATGTCGACGGAAACGCGCAACTAGATGATGCCAGAGCGTTTGTAAATGCGGATGTGTATCTCTATCAAGATGGTGGAGATGGTGTGATCAGCAGCGATGATGTTTTCATAAGCAACACAACGACTGATTTTACAGGACGTTACAATTTCGATGTTGCGTCGTCCAATGAAGTCTACTGGGTAGTCGTTGACTCGTTGTCCTTAGAATCTTCTACCGCAGCCAACCCCTTTCAGAGCTATGACAACGCTTGGGCTGAACAGACTTACGGTGATGGTGGAGCCAAAATTGGCGGTTTGACTGCTGGGGATTCCGATGATGCTTCTCAGTTGATAACCGCTCAGCATGTTTCTCAAGTGGCGATCAATGGGCAAAATGTAGCGGATGTAGATTTCGGATTCAGCTACAACGTGGTGTCGAACAACCTTGGTGGCGATGCGCAGGACGACGATAACATCGCAGGCAACGGCCGCAGCGTGCAAGGCTCGCTTCGCCAGTTCATTACCAACGCAAATACAATATCAGGTCCAAATGTATTGCGATTCGCACCTGGGACCGCTGCCGACCAAGATTTGGGAGGCGATTCATGGTGGAGAATTATTGTTGAGGTCGCATTGCCGGAAATAACCGATGCGGGAACAGTCATAAATGGTCGCGCCTACGACACTGACGGAGTGACTTTACTCAATTCAAACACCCTTTTGCATGGTTTTTCAGGAACCGTAGGCGTTGGGGCAGACGGCGTTGCTAATACGGGAGACGAAGCGGAATTAACTCAATTGGACGCTCCAGAGTTGGAAATCGAAGGAGCTGACGGGACCGATTTCGGTTTGGTAGTCAAGGCCGAAAACGTCGAGATAGCCTATCTGGCCATTCATGGATTCGGAGGCGAAGGAGCCGATGCATCAAGCGCGAACATCTTGGTTGATGGAGACTTTGTCAACATTCACGACAATTTGATTGGAACCGGCGCCGGCTCCTATTCAGCACTACCTGAGCCAGCGTCCTCATCCGCTTTTGGATCAGGGGTTTTTGTAGAAGCTGGTGACAATGGCTTGATCAGCAACAACTTGCTTAGCTTTAATTTTGATGCAGGAATCAGATTCGACAGAGGAATTACTCAGTCGGATTGGATCATCTCATCAAATGAGATTTTCAGCAACGGCTTGTTTGGAAATCGCCGTGGAGAAGGTGTTAATCTCGATGCCACCTCAGGAATTGAGTTGATTGGGAATTTAGTTGCTGACAGTGGTAACCATGGCATACAATTTTCCAACGCGCAAGACACGTTGATCTACCAGAATACAATACAAGGAAATGGAACACGCATTTCAGATATCTTTGGCATAGCGATAGAGGGGAGTAGCAACAATGTTATCGAAGGAAACTTAATCTCCGATAATATTGGGACAGGTGTTCTTGTGCAATCTGGCAGTACCGGGAATGAGATTACAAAAAACTCATTCTTTGGGAACGAGAACATCGCTATAGATAATGCAGTAGCAGGAGGGGCCGATGGCGTATCAGAAAATGGAATCGCCGATGATACGGGTGCTGGCAATGACGGCTTTGATCAACCGGAGCTTTACACTGCCTACATCTCGGGTGGAGAACTAAAAATTCTCGGAAATGTCGATCCGACAGCGAATATTGAAAGATTCGAAATCTACGTTGCTGATGCTGGCCCAGACGATACCCCAAACGGTCTAAGCGGAACTTCCTTTGGAGAAGGCCGGCAGTTTTTGGGCACTGTACGAACTGACTCCGTTTCGTATGTGATTGACAACACGACAGGTGATTTTACGATTTCAATCATCAACCCTCCAGCTTTGTCAGATAGTGATTCTATAACCTTTCTAGCGTTCGAAGAAGGAACTGCGAACACATCTGAGTTTAGCAATAACATCGAAATCAACGATATTCCGCTGGCCATTGATTCTGAAGTAGAAACGCTAGAGGATACCGTATTGATTTTTGCCAGTAGCGATTTTGACTTCGACGATTCTGACGCTTTGGCTGAAGTCATCATCGAATCTTTGCCAACCAACGGTACGCTGCGGCTAAATGGAATGACTCTAGCTATTCCAACTGGCGTTCCAACGCCTTTAACGATCCCAGTAACCATTGACGTCGCGGCGATCGATTCGGGAGCATTAACTTTTGAACCCGAAATGAACGCAAGCGGTCCGGCGCATGGGCAATTTCAATTCCGTGTAAACGATGGTTTAGTAAACAGCATTGCTTCGGCAATGATGACCATTAACGTCACACCAGA
>CAZDBA010000116.1:0-16189 GCA_964503615.1 uncultured Pirellulaceae bacterium | reverse complement strand
CTGGGCCCGACATACTTCCAGCAAGTTCGTAAATTGGTTCACGCGCACGTTGCTTCGCGTCCCAGTCCACGACAACACAGGTGCCTTTCGCATCTATTCTTCAGAGGCGCTGGATGTTGTTGATGTAAACAAGATCAATTGCCAAGGCTACGGTTACCTGGAAGAGTTGGTGTTTTTGTTGCATCGAAACGAGTTTGAGTTGCATGAACGTCCGATTACGTTTGTCGATCGCGAAAACGGCAAATCAAAAGCGTCGATATTCGAAGGCGTCAAAGTTCTGACAAGTATTGTTCGTCTCGCGTTTCGTTAACTCAATGGAATCTGGCAGCGTGTTCTCCAGCACCCTTTTCTGCGAAATTCTGGAGCCGAATTGCGCACAGCATTAACCAATGAGTTTTCGATTCGCTTTGTGATCGCGGCATGGTATGATGGCGAGTCAAATAGGGTTCACACTTTTAACACTTAGAATAATCGGTATGTTCGCGATGGATTTTTTTCGCCTTCGGATTGGCTTAAGCCTTTTGATTGTTTCACTGTTTTCAGCTTGTTCGGTCGCTCAAGATGACGAGGGATTGTTTACGCTTGAAATTTCAGCCAGCGAGACTGCACGCACTAACGAAGTTGTAACCGTTATGGTGCCATCCGATTTCGAAGGCGATTACGTCTCCCTTGCGGGCCCCGGCACGCAAACAATCCTTGGTCAGTTATCGTCACCAGGCATGTTTGCGGGCGAGGCGAATGAGTCGGGTGAAAAGCATCGTGAATTGACATTTGTGTTGCCAGCTCTTGAGGCAGGAAAGACATTAACGCTGACGGCAAAGCAATCGAGAGAGCCTGGGTTCAGCTTTCAATGGCAAGACAACGGCAAATCGCAAGCTGAGCTGTTATTCGACGATCGAAATGTGATGACTTACATGTACACACCTTTGGATGAATCGACCGATGAGAAGCGGGCCGAGACCTATAAAGTCTATCACCAAGTTTATAGTCCCAGTGGCGACAAATTGGTTACGAAAGGCCCGGGGGGCAAGTTTCCTCACCACCGCGGTTTGTTTTATGGATTCAACCGACTGAGTTACGATGGCAAAAAGGCCGATGTTTGGCACTGCAAAAACGGCGCTTATCAATCCCACGAAAACAGCCTGGAGCATGTGGCCGGACCAGTATTTGCTCGGGACCGTGTCGAAATTGCCTGGCGAGGAATGGATGGAGAGCCGTTTGCCACCGAGACTCGCCAAATGACCGCTTACAAAATTGGCGACGCAACGATGATCGAGTTCAACTCGCATCTGGAGTCATTAGTTGGCGAAATTGTTATGAAGGGCGATCCACAACATGCGGGCTTTCAATTTCGGGCAGCGCAGAGCGTTGCAGAAGACACCGCGGGCAAGACGTTTTACATACGTCCGGATGGCAAAGGAGAGCCCGGAAAGTATCGCAACTGGAATGCAAACAAAAGCAAGATGACCGAGCTGGATGCGAAACATGTCAATCTACCTTGGAACGCGATGAACTTTTGGGTTGGCGAGGACAATTACACCTGTTGTTATTTGGATCTCGACTCGAACCCAAAACAGAGCCGGTTCAGTGAGCGGGATTATGGTCGCTTTGGTTCTTACTTTGAGTACGTCTTAACCAAAGAAACCCCACTGGATCTTCGGTATCGAATCTATCTACAGGACGGCGAGATGACCGTCGAAGAAATCGAAGCGCTCAGCCAGTCGTTTCGCAATCCAGTCGAAGTTACAGTTCGATAGACCAACGACTACTCTGTCTCTGCGTTTTGGTTGACAACACTCACATAAGACGCAGCACTGAAATGGCAACCCGCGGCGTTAGCAAGGAACTTCACTTGCGCAAGCCTCGCTAACGCGTCGGGTTTCCAATTAGTAATAATGTGGCCTAATGTCGCTTCAGGATGTCATCACCATAAACTTTCACTAGCGCTGCAGCCACGACATTTGCAAAATGTTTGTTGCCGAGCAGGTTAGGGTGGAGTCCGTCGTTGCTAAACTGCTTCGACCGATCTCTCCACATTCCTGGTGGAAGGATAGGACTGTTGAATATGAATGATTGGATGAGGGTATCTTCGAACAATTGTAAATCGTATTTGGATGCGAGTTCACGTACCAATCTATCGCAGGGATCCCGTTAAACTTTTTTGTTTCGAATCGACCAGCAGCGGTGGATCTTGCGGTTGCGAAAATCATCGGGGACCGTTTGCTGACTGATCTCGCGGATTGAGAACCGGGTTAGACTTGCCTCATCCAACTTAAAACGGCGGAAGTTTGTGGAGAAAAAGATCTGGGCGTTTTCGCTTACCCGATCGCCAATCAGATTCAGCATCTCAGCATGGTGGACTTGGACATCCCAGTCACCTTCGCGCCCCTTGCGATTGGAAAAGGTAGGCGGGTCAACGACAACTAAGTCGAAGGTTTGCGTGTTGGTGCGCAAAAAATCCATCGTGTCCGTTGCGACGAATTGATGCTCGGGCCCCGTCATCTTGTTAGCTGCGAAATTTTGCTTGGCCCAATCCAGATACGTTTTCGACCAATCAACGGTGGTCGTCGTTTCCGCGCCTCCGGCTGCCGCGTAAACCGAAAACGAACCGGTGTACGCGAACAAGTTTAGAAAGTGTTTGCCTTTGGCAATCTCTCGAACCATTTTTCGCGTATTGCGATGATCGAGAAACAGCCCTGTGTCCACATAGTCGGAAAGGTTGACCAGGAAATTCAAGCCGTCCTCCTGTACGGTCATCATTTTTTGTTGCTGGTCGACCTTTTGGTACTGACGTTGTTTGGACTTTAGGCGGCTTTTCAAAAACACTCGCTGGATCGGGACCTCCGTCGCAAGCCCGGCCGTTTTCTTCATCAGCTCCAGCCAGCCAGCATGCCGCCCTGCATCTCTTTCGTGCGGCCGTTCATACTCCGTAATGTGTAAACAGTCGTTGTAACGGTCAATGACAAATGGCAACTCGGGAATATCTCGCTCGTACAACCGAAAGCAGGTAATCCCTTTCTTGGTAGGCCAGCGCCGCAAATGTTTAGCTCGCTTCTTTAACCTAGCGGCTAACAGTTCGGCTTGTTCATGGTCCTTGTTCTGCAAGCCGCCGAAAACAGCTGGAGTCGATTCCAACTTTGCGTTTACCGAATCCACTTCTGTCTTTTGGGGCGCAGATATTTTCGTTTCTTCGGAAGCTGGTTGATCGTCGGTAACCGTGTCACGAGGATTTTCTTTGTCTTGTCGTGGAGGTCTCGGACCAAGGAACTGAAAGTAAGTACATTCGATGCGGCCGTTGTACAGTTTTCGACGCCGGGTTGCCGTTTTCTGTACAATCCTTTCAAACCCAGGCATGTTGGTGATAATAAAGTGAGACCACGTCGGTAAGCGTTGCAACACTGCGGGGATACTTTCGTACAAGCCCTGTAAACGACGCCGTTCTTCCAACCGTTCACCGTAGGGCGGATTGCAAATCACGACGCCGTATTCGTGCTTGGATCGCAACTCGTCAAAGTTCTTTTCCTGAAAGTGGATATCGTTTTTAACGCCTGCTCGCAAAGCGTGGTAGCGAGCAAGGCTTAACACATCTGGGTCACGATCCGTTCCGATAATATTCATCGAGACATCGTGATTAATCTGAGCCTCAGCATGCTCGCGCGTTTCGATCCAAAGTTCATCACCAATTTCGGCCCAGTGAGTACTTGCAAACGGCCGGGTTAGGCCGGGTGCGATGTTCCGCCCGATCAATGCCGCTTCGATAGGGATCGTACCAGAGCCGCAAAACGGATCGACCAACATACGCCCCGAGTGCCAAACACTCAGTTGGATCATCGCTGCAGCCAAGGTTTCTTTGATCGGTGCGTCGCCAACTAGTTTGCGATAGCCACGTCGATGAAGACTGCGCCCGGTAGTATCGATCGAAACGACCGCTTCATCGTTCAGGATAGCGATCTCGACTTTGTACTCTTCGCCCGATTCAGGCAAAGTCGATTCGCCTGTGTTCTGCAGCAGGCTTTCCACAATCGCTTTTTTAGTAGCCCGTTGAATGGCAGGCACACTCGTCAATTGAGAATTGCGACTGCGTCCAATGACAGGAAACGAGCCGTCTGGCGGTATACGCTGCGACCAGTCGAACGCTTTGACCGTTTCGAACAACGCATCAAAGTCAGGCGCATCAAAGCGGAGGACTTCGATCAGAATTCGATCAGCGACTCGCAACCAAATATTGGTTTTGCAAACGGCGGCCCAGTCCCCATCAAAGCCGATACGCCCGGGCGAGACGACTTTAGGATTGTCGAAACCTAAAGCGATCAGCTCGCGTTTCACGACCGCTTCCAAACCGAAGGCGCAGGTTGCGACCAAGCGAAGTTGTGTCACCGTGTTTGCCGATCGGTTTGGTTAATGGTCGTAGGTGATCTCGAGAACTTCGTACTTCAACATACCCTTGGGGACTTCGATCTCAGCGATTTCTCCGACCTTTTTACCCAACAAACCCTGTCCCAGCGGGCTGGTAATTAAGTACTTACCATTGTCATAGTCCTCTTCGCCAGCGCCGACCAGCGTGATCTCTTCTTCGTCATCATCGCCAACTTCAACGATCTTGATTTTGGCCCCGAAAGCGATTTGATCGGTCGGGATTGTTGAGGTGTCTACGATTTGAGCCATCGCAAGTTTCGATTTCAGCTGGTTGATCTTTCCCTGAAGCATCCCCTGGTTATCACGTTGAGCATGGTACTCAGCGTTCTCTTTCAAATCGCCTTCGGCCCGCGCTTCGGCGATCTTTTTGGTAATCTCCGGCATCAGAACACCTTCCATGTGTTCGACTTCAGCTTTAATTTTGTTGTAACCTTCTTGAGTCATTGGCACGCGATCGGACACGGTCAAGCTCCTCTTCAATTAACGGGGGGGACAAATCTGAGATTCAAAAAAATTACGACCTGAAGTAATTCAACAGGCCGCCAACGCACACCGATTTTTCGATCTAACTATTTTCCCGAACCGGCCGCGATTTGGCAACACAAGATTGCCACCAGAGGTAGATATTTGCTGGTCTTTTTATGACTCTTGAGCCGCGGGCCGAGATTGAGTCATATACATTAACGCCCCACACCCCTTACAGATAACGCTTTTGCGTGTCAGCAGATTATTGTACGTCTGAGCGGTAAAAGTGTGGCAGCAATTACCACATGTTTTGCCTTCGGTGTGAGCTAACGCGTCCTCTTCCAGAGACTTGACGATATGTCGGTACTCTTTTCCGATATCCCCAGTCAATCCTTTTTCGGCCTCTTCCAACTCTGCACAGATTTCACTGAGTTCCGCTTTGAATTGAGTACCCGATTCCGCGACCCGTTTTTTAACCGCTTCCATTTCAGCGATCGCCTTTTCAAGTTTCTTATTCTCTTCAGCCAACTCGTTTTCCAACTGGTCAATTCGCTCCAGCATCTCCAGAATTTCGTCGGATAAAACACTGTTAGCTTGCTGATCAGCCGCAATCGCATCGGTCAAAAGCTGATACTCTTTGTTCGAGTCACAAGCGTTAAGCTTCTGTTTAAGCGATTCGATTTTGGCTTCGCGCGTGCCAAGATGCAGCTGCTTATCATCAGCAGCCATTTTAGTTGTA
The DNA here is from genome assembly GCA_964503615.1 of uncultured Pirellulaceae bacterium. GTDB lineage: Bacteria > Planctomycetota > Planctomycetia > Pirellulales > Pirellulaceae > CAZDBA01. The sequence continues at coordinate 10,569 of CAZDBA010000116.1, read as the reverse complement.
ACGACATTTTGCTTAGCCTTTTCGACTTCGTCCCGACACGTTTGAGTTGCCGTTTCCACGATACGGACCTGAATCGGTCCACGAGCTATTCGATCGTTCAGATCCGCCCGCTGTCTAAGCAGCCTATGAACTTTTGCCATCAAGTTGTGGTCAACACTACTCATATTCTTCCCGATCAATGATTGCGTTCAGTCGCTCGCTCGCGCTGTCTGAATATATTATTTCACATTCGCAGTCGATTGGTTAGGGGGTTACAGACATTGTCTACAATCGCAATCAATGTCAAAGAATCTAAATAGCTTTGACGTCGATGTCGAGCGAAGACAACGTGACGGAGGGGACACTGCCCCATCCGTCTCCACGCTTGTCAATTGGCGATTTTGCCTATTGGACAGGGACCTATTGGACAGGGACAGGCTAAGCGACCTTGAGAAACCCTTGCAGTTTTTCACTGCGGATAGGATTCTGCAATTTCTTTACGGCTTTCGCTTCGATCTGCCGTACTCGTTCTCGAGTTACTTTGAAGATACGACCGACCTCTTCCAAGGTGTAGGTGTATCCATCACCCAACCCATAACGCAATCGAATAATTTCACGTTCGCGAAAGGTCAACGTCTTTAGCAGGCCTTCGATCTTGTCACGTAGAATGCCGTTGCTGGCCAAGCGAGCCGGATTATCGCTGGCCGAGTCCTCGATGAACTCGCCAAAGCTACAATCGTCTCCCTCGCCGACTGGCCGGTCCAAGCTGACGGGATGCCGCCCGATGTCCATGACTCGGCGAACTTCGTCGACGTCCATGTCCGCAATCTTGGCGATTTCGTCAGTAGTCGGCAAACATTTATGTTCTTGCAACAACATTTTTTGAATGTTGCGAAGCCGCGTCAGTACATCGATCATGTGGACCGGAATTCGGATCGTACGTGCCTGGTCTGCGATCGCTCGTGTGATCGCCTGACGAATCCACCAAGTCGCGTAGGTCGAGAACTTGAAGCCGCGACGGTATTCGTACTTGTCCACCGCTCGCATCAACCCGGTGTTACCTTCTTGGATCAAGTCCAGAAAGCTCATACCGCGGTTACGATACTTTTTGGCGATCGAGACGACCAGCCGCAGGTTACAACTGGAAAGTTCTCGCTTTGCATTCTCAAATTCCTTGTAGAATTTTTCGCACTGCGTGACTCGCTTTTCCAACCCTTCTGGACTTTCCTGAACCGAAGTAATCAACCGGTGCAGTTGCCGACGGAGGTCTTTCTTCTCTGCAGCCAAAGCTTGATTATCTCCGATCTCTTTCACACGTTCACGAATTGCGAACATTCGGTTCGAGAACTTTCGGAGTTCCTTGATCAACGGACTGACCCGCCGGGAGCGAAGGCTAAGTTCCTCAATCAACTGGACCAATTTGTGACGCCGTCCGATAAATCGCGAGCGAGCCAGTTTCTTCTCTTCAGGGTTGGCAGACTTGCTAACCAACGTTGCAAAATCGGCTTTATTTTGTTTGTAAAGTCGATCAAGGGTAGCAAAGTTGTGTGGCATGCGAGCCAGGATCTGCTCTTTGGTCAATCGCTCTGTCAAAGAAACTTTGATCGTGCGATCAAACGGCAGTTCTCCGCGGAAAACTCGTTTTAGCGTGTCCAGCGTTGCACCTAAAGCATGGCCGCAAGTAAGGACTGAACGGCGATATCGTTTACGGGCGATTTCAATCCGCTTGGCCAATGCGATCTCTTCGTCGCGAGTAAGCAACGGAATCTCGGCCATCTGGCTGAGGTAAGTTCGGATCGGGTCATCACTGGCTTTAGGCAGTTTCTCAAGCTGCAACTGGTTCAGTTCCGTTTCGGCTTTTGCCAATTCATCCCGGGTCGGACCGGCAGTCAGTGAAACGGGTGCTTTGTCCAGCAGTTCGATTCCCGCATTTTCCAAAGCCACAACCAGTTCGTCCAATTGCTCTGGACTTGTTGCTTCATCGGGCAGGAACTTTCCTACTTCCTTGTAAGTCAAATAGCCTTGCTTTTTACCTTTTTGGACAAGTTTCTGAAGTTGAATTGTTGTGTCTTGAGTATCCATTCGTCAAACCTCCTGCGAAATCCTTTTCGCGTTTCTGACGTATGATTGCGGTGCATTTAGATCCCGGGGGAGAGATCATGATTTACAAATTCGTTGTCTGTTTGGGTACTAAGTAAATCGTTTGCTGTTCACAATCGGTCAGCTTTTGTCAGTGCCAGGCCGGGCTTCCATCCGTGGTTACCTTTAAAGTCCTTGGCGCTGTCGAGCTTCTTGAAGCAATTGCTCCAATTTCCGAGCTTCTTCCTCCTCGTTAATTTTCTTTTGTTCCAGTTCGGAAATCGCCGTTCGATTTCCGTCTTTGAATTTTATTGCATCAAAAGAACGCAACACGTGATCTAACTGCGTACGTAATTCTGATTCTGTTGTGTCTTGTTGGGCCATCGCCTGGTCGTTGAGTTGAGCGATCAAGTTTTTGGTGCTCAAGTTATCCAATCGCAACATCAACGATTCAAAAGCGACGTCTTCACCGTTGTGGAAACAATCGCCGATCACGTTGTAAAGATCTAGCAACGGCCCCGCAACGAATTGATTAGGCGATATATTTTCAACCACTTCGTCCAAAATCGAGTTGTCAATCAACAACAACTGCAACAGTTGGACTTCGCGGTCCGGTTGAGTGTTCAGATCGACAACGGGCTGTTCCTTCGTTTCATCGACCGGATCGTAGTTTCTGACAGGTCGCTGACGACGGCGGATTTCGGCCAGTCGCTCCCTAACTTGGTCCCGCTCCAAAACAAACGTCTTGGAAATCCTGGCCAGTAGTTGATCGTGTTTCAACAACACTGCGGACGGAGTGCTGGTTAGCGAGTTGGGAACTTTTGCCAACATCGTGAGAACATTTTCCAACGCCGTATTGGCCGCCTGCGTGTCACGGAGCAAGTCGATCCCAGCGATCTCCGAATTCAATTTATGTTGAAAAGCGTCTGGGGCACGAGCAACGGCCGTTTCGAAAACCGCTTTACCATTCTCGCGAATATAGTCGAACGGGTCAGCATTATTGGGCAAGCAGAGAATTCTAAGATCGACATTCTCAGCGACGAACAAATCCAGGATCTGATTCGCTCGTGTGATGCCAGCAGCATCCCCATCGAGCACCAAATTGATTCGGTCGGCATAACGTTTAATAAGCTTAATGTGTCGCGCGTTTAAAGCGGTGCCCAGAACCGCAACCACGTTCCGCAATCCAGCTTGCCAAGCAGCGATCACATCGGTGTAGCCCTCGACAACGGTCAACTCACGTGTGCGGTTCAGTTCGTTTTTGACCACGTTTAAACCGTAAAGCGTTTCGCTTTTGGAGAACAATCGAGTCTCTGGCGAGTTGATATACTTTCCCGGTGGTTCGTTTTCCGGTTCGAAAACGCCAGGTACCAAACGGCCACCAAAGGCAACGGGCCGGTTAAGTGCATCGCGGATCGGAAAGATCAATCGACCACGAAAACGCTCGTACCAAGAGGACGAATTTTGATTTTTCGTAATTAACCCACAAGCTTCCAAAACTTCGTTTGAAAACTCGGAATCACGAGCCAGATCGGTGAGCCAATTATAGGCGGCAGGTGCGAATCCCAAATTGAATTCGTCGACGATCTCCGAATCCAACCCACGATCTTCCAGGTAATCCCGGGCAAGTTGTGCGTTTTTCGTTTCCAGCAGGCAACGGTGGAATTGTTTCTCGACCCACTTGCACGCATCGTAAAGCGTTTGTTTGTTTTGCGGGCTGCCTTTGGGGGCACGAGGGGCATTGTTTGTTTTGATTTCAATATTTGCCAGTTGAGCCAGTATCTTCATGGCGTCAAAGAACTGGACGCCTTCGCGACGCATGATAAAGTCAAAAATATCGCCGCGTAGATTGCAGACCCAGCAGACCCATGACTGTCGACGTTGGTCGACTTGAAAGCTTGGACTTTTGTCATCATGCCACGGGCAGTGCCCAACAAAGATCGCACCCTTACGGCGCAGCGGCACATAGCGCTCGATAATCTCTACGACATCCGAGGCTTCTTTGATTCTTATTTTTGTATCGATATCTGGCGTACCCGACACCCGATTCTCCATGCAAACATTGCCTCGCGGCCAACCTAAAGTTCCTGTCTATGGAACGGACCTGATTGTTTAGGCAATTAAATCAACGACGACAAATAATCAACCACGATCGAGTTCGAACTTTGCGAATGCGGTTCGAATCAAGAACGTCAGTCTAACATTTTGCGTTTAAAAGAGGACCAGCCCAGAACGAGACGTTTTATGTGGAAAACGCGTCGATTCAGGTGCGGTGGGTGCTCGGCAGCTTTTTATGGCCACTTCCTTGTGGCAGCACGGGTTTCTGCGAGACTCAGCGTGGTATTTCTGTGCCCTCCATAGCACAGTGCAATAACCTAATTCACCCAGCGAAAAATCAACAACCTCAGTTTCTTGAAATGCCAGCAAAGCCCGCATTCATTTTCAGAGATGGTCGATTTGATCACGGTACACAACCCGAGAGATCGCCTTATTTCAGCTTAACTTCGACGCATTTGATTTCTCGACCTGTCGCAAACACGACTCGCATCTGTTGTGGAGTGCTGGCGGTTGTGATGCCCTGAAGTTCTTCGTCGATTCGCATTGAGAATAGCAGTTCGCCACTGTTGGAGATGATCTGCATGCCATATTCCGAGTCGGCCACGATCCAGCAGTCGTGATTTTTATCATAGACGATCGGTTCTATGTCGTTTTGAAAGTTCTGAATCCCCACGTCGACTTTCCACTGAATCGCAAATTTTTCGCTCAGCCCAATCGCTTGCATTTGCCCATCGACGGACAAACCGGTTGCGCAATAGACGTTTTCTCCAGATCCTCCTTGGAAAATGCGAGTAAAGTTCCAAGCGTCCAACGAGCGAGCATCGAAATTCGGCAAGTCGCTTTTAAACAGCTCAGCCTGATCCGTGCGCGATTGAGTTCCGGTAAGTCCCACATAGGCGGTTGGGGATACGGCCAGTTCGTTCGCATCTTGTTTGGTGACTGTTGCGCTCTGACCTGAATCGATGTTGATACTGGAGATTCCTTTGCCTTGCACAGCGACCAATAGCTTTTTGCTTCCGTCGTTTGAGTCGTAAAAGCGACAATCGGTAATCTTTGCACCAGGCGATTTGGGCCAGCTTCCCAAGCGGCGTAGTTGCTCGTCGAACCAGTGAACTTGTTCACCCATTTTCGTAAACGCAGCGTAGATCAGTTTGCCGTTCCGATTCGTCGAACGAATTCGGTTCACGCCTTGTCCTTCTGGCAACTGCAATTCCTTGCGGACGGTTTCGCGACCGTTTTTATCCAGCACGACGAGTGTTTGGTACCCATCCAAGACGGCGACGCTAGAGCCTGTGTTGTCTGTAGCGACCATATTGCCCGGTCTCAAAGTGGAATCAGCAGTCCAAATCGTTTCGGCTTTGTCCCTGCTGGAAAGAAAGGTCGAAGCGGTCTGAGCCACTACCCCATCGGGAGCATCAGCTCGAAGGCTAAGTAGTTTGGCTCGGTATTGCGAGTAAAAGCTACCGTATTCTGCGATCATTTCTTCGGCGAGGTCATCTCCATTCTGAATACGTTTCAAAGCCACAGTCAGTTCATCGTTCCAATCAGACTCTGAAAGCGCTCGCGCGAATTGAATCTTTGAATTTGGGTCCAAAACCAGCACGGAGGGAATCGCCTTGATACGCAACTGCGAACTCGTGTTGAGGTGTTTGTCACAATAAAACGGCACGTTCACCCGCAAATTTTGTATCAAACGCTTCATCTGATTGGTCATTTCAAATTTGGGGCCGTTGGGGTTCTTTAATTCTGCATCCGAGTAGACGATCCCAAAATTAATTTGGTCACCGAACTGTTCTCGAATCTCATCCAGTTTTTTGATGCCATCCTCCATTGCGAATCCAGCGATCCAAAGCAAAGCAGTCGTCTTTTTTGCGAACGTATTGCGAGTTACGGGCTCGCCTGTGGGTTTGTTCAAGACGAATTTGGGAGGCACGCGACCGATCAACTCAGAGGGGAAAGCTTCCGGCAATTTAACGAACTCTTTGACCAGCGAAGCACTTGCTGGCGGGGCGATTACCAACGCGCCTTCGTCGATTGTTCCATTGAATTTGCAGTCATGGAACCTGGCTACAAATTTTAGATCCTCGATCTGGTTGGAGTTGGTAACTTTTGGTTCCAGCAACGTGTTCGGCAGCAGAAGCTGATGAAGCAAGCCCGTTTCCTGCTCAATCCAAAAGTCACAGACTTCTTCGCCGATCTTGGTTTGAATGTGAAAGCAAACGATCCCTTCCACCGTTTGGTCCTCCAGGCGAATTCCTCTTTCGGGGCGAGCCAACCAGGGAAATGGTGCTTCGCCAGTCAACAACTGAATCGTCGGCGGTGTCGCGTAACGAACGATGCTGGCTGCATCATCTCGTAACGGTAGATCAGAAAAACCTCCCACAAAATGCCTGCCGATTTTGTCCGCCATCAATGTGTTGAACGGATGAGTGACCGCGGAAAGAAACAAATATTGGTTGTCAAGGTTCTCCGTCTCAATATCGAATACTCGACATCCAAGATCACGGCCATCAAATATCGTTTGAGTGTCAAACAGTTGAGCTGAAAATTTGGCTTTTGTGCGATCTATGTGAAACGCCCAAGGTTGAGGTTCCTGAATCGGCTTGCCGTGCATTCGATAGGTCAGATAGAGCACCGCTTTGTCCGAATAGGAACGTGCATTAGCGTAAGCCGTTTGCATGTGCTTGAGGACTTGTTCCGCTTGCCAATCAGCATAGGGGCTTGGCTCCGGCTTTTGTTTGGTTTGAGACGTGCTGGTGTCCGTATTGCACCCTGTTAAAAGCAGGAACAGGGCGAGGACTGCAAAGGAGCTTACAGATCGAGATAGTCGAAGCGATAAGGATGTTCGTTTTGCCATTTCTTGTCCAAGGTTGAGCTACGTTGCCAGCTACGGCTAAGCCCGTTTTTAGCGACATTTTCGAATTGGCGTAACACCGAATGGCAGCTCTGCCCGTTGACCTTGGAAACCAGCGACCGCTATCATTCTGACTCGTAAATCTCTTTCGATAGCGACATGACAAAAAATACTAATTACTTCCAACAAGAGTCCCGCTATTTAAGCGATTTGACGATTCCAGAGACGTTTCTCCGTCCACAATCGTGCGATTCGCAGTTGGACGAGAACCGCCTTTGCCAAGCGATCATTGACGCCATGGCTAGCCCGATCGACTACCCAGCCATCTCGGAAGCGATCATTCCGGGTGATGCGGTTGCTATCGTGATCCAACCGAACATGCCACGGGTCGCGCAAGTGATCGAAGCGATCCTCCAACCGTTACAGGATTTCGATATCGTGATCGTCGCCGGTGCAAATTCTGCCAAGCAGTTGCAAAGTTCGGCCAATCCCAATGTTCCGGTCGCCAACGCGAAACTTGTCGTTCACGACGCAACGGACGAAAGCTCGCTAGCGATGGTCGGCATCAACGCCAAAGCGGAGCCCGTCTACTTGAATCGCGATTTGGTCGAAGCGGATGTTGTAATTCCGATCGGATACCCTTCTGAGAATGCGGCAGGAGAGCGCCTCGACTGTGTCTATCCGTTTTTCAGCGGCGAAGTTGACCAGGCCGGTTTCAAAGCGGCTACCGAATCGCAACAACCGGGTCGGGTTCGCTTGGCCAATAATCTGCTGGGGTCGTTTTGGTCGGTGCAGTTCGTGATCGGACCAGGAGACGAATTCCACCGTGTGATGGTAGGTGAGACGGAAAAAGTGACTCATGCAGCCCGCGAGGCTCAAGCAGATGTCTGGAAAGTCGATCTCGACGTTGAAGCCGAACTCGTTATTGCCACGATCGAATCGGAAACCAGTGAGCCGACGTGGCAAGACTTCTGCGCGGCATTAAGAACCGCTGATCAAGCGGCAAAACAAGGAAGTCCCATCATCGTATGTAGCGAGATAAATTCGACGCCTGACAAGTCTATCCGCCAAGCGTTAACGATGGCGTTTGAGACTCAGCCGAATTCAAAATCGAAATTGCCGCCTGAGTTGGTCCAAGTTTCTGAGATCGTTCGCGAACGCACGATCTTCTCTTTGGCACATCTCTCCCAGTCAAAGACGGAAGAATTGGGGCTGGGCTTCATTTCGAACACTGAAGAGTTTCAAAGAGTTATCGACCAGAATCCCAACGGAGTTTTGTTGCGAGATGCACATCGCTGCAAAATCAATCGAGAGTTATGAGCCTAAAATTTATTCCGCTTGAACGTACCGTCGTTCGTATAGACGGCGATGATCGCGTTTCGTTTTTGAACAATTTTTGCACGGCAGATATCAAACTGCTGGAACCAAACGAAATTACGGAAGCCTTTATTTTGAATGGTAAGGGCAAGATCGTCGCGCACGTTCTGGTTCTTTGTTCTGCCGACGCTATCGAATTCAATACGGTGGCAGGGCAGGGGGGTGCGATCATTTCCCATCTGGATCGTTATCTGATTCGCGAGGACGTTACATTGTCCGACATCTCCTCGCAGCGAAAGCACGTTTTTGTTTTTGGTAACTTGAACGAAGCAACTGGCTTGCCTGAATTCAATCGTTTTTCGGACGGCGAAATTCAAATTGCTCATTGCGAAGCCGCAGGAGTTGGTGTTTTGGTTTCGGCTGCGAATGAGCAACAAGCAACCGATCGGGCAAACCAGCTAGGAGGGTGTGTCGCCGACGAGTCAACACTCAATTTACACCGTGTCCAATTTGGCACCCCATGGTTCGGCGTCGACTCCAGCGCTGAAAACCTGCCACAGGAATTGGTGCGAGACGAAAAAGCGATCTCGTTTACAAAAGGTTGCTATCTTGGCCAGGAAACGGTTGCAAGAATCGACGCGTTGGGCCGTGTCAACAAATTGATGGTCAAAATCCAGTCAGCTGAAAAGCTTAGCTCCGGCGAATCGTTGACACTCGACGACAAAATGGTTGGTACCCTCTCCAGCATCGCCCATGATGGAACAAATTGGCACGGCATATCCATCGTTAAACGCGCCGCGGCGAAACCTGGCACCGTTTTGAAAACCGAACTAGGAACTGCAAAGGTCGTCTGAGCTGATTGAGTCAGGTTCATCGCATGAAAAAACCCGGACGGCTGAGTTTGAACTTCAGAAGCATCCGGGCAAATTTTCGTGGTGAACGGTGAGACAACAGCATTGTGGACTAATTGGCTGACTCTTCGACAACCTTTCGATCTAGTGCTGAATGATTAGGCCGAGCAAGTTTGCTAATCAAACCGATCTTTTCAAAGAACACAAGTGAAATATAAGTCACGTCCAACTCCCACCACTTGTGCCCGTGTTGGGCTGATCTTGGGTCGGCATGATGGTTGTTGTGCCAACCTTCGCCATTGGTTAGCAAAGCAAACAGCCAATTGTTTCGACTGTCTTCACGGGTTTCATAGTTGCGATAGCCCCACATATGCGCGGCGCTGTTGATTCCCCATGTAACATGCCAAGTGAAAATCGTTCGCATCAGGACGCCCCAATAGAACCACATGGCAGCGACCTTTAAACCACCTCCCCAGGATTCTGGACCAAACACTCCGACAACGAAACCGAGCACGCCAATCAACACTGCATGAGCAAGGTAGAACAGGACCCAGTTGATTCCTTTCAGCAACCACATGTACAACGGATCTCGCATCAAATCACGAACATAGCGATCGTACGCACCAGCTGAACTGAGCTCGCGGTTTTCTACAAATAGCCAGCCGATGTGCGCCCACCAGCCACTGACTTTTGGCGTGTGGGGATCCGGTTGGTGATCTGAGTGTTGATGATGAACGCGGTGGACAAGCACCCAACGAGCTGGCGAGTCTTGAAAGCTGCAAACGCCCATCAGGCTTAGCCAGTATTCAAACCACTTGGGACATTGGAACCCTTTGTGGGTCAACAACCGGTGATAGCCCGCGCCGATACCAAGCGAAGTAAAAAAGTAGTTTCCAATGAATAGAAACGCGACACCCCACCATGAAAACAAATATCCAGGAAATATAAACACCAGTGGGATCGCCAGATGAAAGGCAACGACCGGAATCACATACTCCCAGACGATACGACTGTGCTTGTCTACTTTTTCAGGTTTGGCAATTCGGCCGCGCTGGATGTCCGTCGTCGATTCAGCTTCGACCATCTGGTCTTTAGCAATTGCATCGACACCAGAATTTTCGGGAGGTTTTGCGTCGCTCGATGGTGTGACTTCTGTCGCCATGGTATTCGCTTTTAGGGCGTTTGATATAAAACCGGATTTTAACTTGCCCAACTTCAATTCGGAACTGCAAATTAAGCGGTTTCAGAGGCTAAGATCCGAGAGTTGGTAGCTAAGCCGATGCCTTACGTCTCTGGAACCTAGGAAAACGGCTTTTCAGCCTTCTGGGCTTCTGGTTAACCGGCAATTTCCCAAAACATTCACGCAAGTTTAGTTGCTCTTTTTCTCTGCTCGTATTTGATTTTACGAAAAAGGGACACTGGCCAATCGAC
>CAZDBA010000115.1:7731-16482 GCA_964503615.1 uncultured Pirellulaceae bacterium | reverse complement strand
CTTGGGCTTTGATGTCTGAGATTGACCATGCGGAAATCAAAAAGCCTATTAGCTTCTTCGCGGTTGCGAAGAACGGTATTTTTGTGATTCTTTTGTCTCTTCTCGCTGGTGCAGCTTTGATTTGGTTTGTTGCTGGTAGAATTGCTCGCCAAGCGAACTCGATTAAAGACATGCTTGGTAGCGTCGCTATTGGTATGTTCGACGCTCGTTCTGAAAAGATCACTGATGACGAACTGGGCGATGTATCTGTCGCTTTGAACGCTATGTGTGACAACACGCTGGCTCTGATTCAGTCGGATGATGAACGTCAATCGGTTCAATCTTCTATTGAAGGTTTGATCGGCGAGATGGAGCAAATCGCTTCCGGTAACTTGGGCATTAACGCCGAGGTAAAAGAAGACATTACAGGCTCGATCGCTGGTACGGTTAACCATATGACTGAGCAACTTCGCTCGATTGTACAAAGGGTACAAAACGCGTCATACATGGTAACAACCTCTGCGGATGAGATTGCTGATACTTCTACTCAACTTTCGAAAGAAAACGAATCGCAAGCTGAGAAGATTGGACAGACGTCTGAACGCGTACTTGAGATTACTGACCAGTTCCAAACGGTTGCTAAGCAAACGGAAGACTCGGTACAGGTGGCTCAGAAAGCTCGTGAAACTGCGACACGCGGTTATCGTGCTGTATCCGATACTGTTGAAGGTATGGAACGTATCCGTGAACAGGTACAGTCCACATCGAAACGTATTAAGCGTCTGGGTGAATCTTCCCAGGAGATTGGTGAGATCGTCCAGTTGATTTCTGATATTGCTGACCGTACTTCGATCCTTGCTCTTAACGCGTCTATTCAGGCGTCGATGGCGGGTGACGCCGGTCAAGGTTTTGCGGTTGTTGCGGAGGAAGTTGAGCGTCTTGCTGAGCGATCCACTGATGCGACAAAGCAGATCTCGACGCTGATTAAGACGATTCAGACTGAAACGTCAGAAGCGATCACGGATATGGAAGAGTCGACTCGTGAGGTTGTTGAAGGATCACAGCTTGCGACTCAGGCGGGTCAAACACTCGCTGAGATTAACGAAGTATCTCAAACTCTGGAAGAATTGATTCAGGGTGTTTCTGGTTCTGCGACGCAACAAGCTGCTGCGGCGGAACAGATTGCCCAAACGATGAATCAGATTTCTGAAACTACTAAAGCTTCGGCCCAGAAGTCACGTGAATCGACAGAGCAGGTTACCTCTCTGGCGACACTTGCGGGTCAGCTTGGTGAGTCGGTATCTCAGTTTACGTTGGAAAGTTCTTCTATCGAAAAAGATGTGATGAACCAGATCAACGAAGTCTCTGCAATGGCAGCAGACGAAGCAAAATCTGCTGAATCGACTTACGCAAAATAATCATCTTACGACCGAAGGCCTCATTCCCTGAATGAGGCCTTCAACAGTCAAGATTGCCCGACCGAACCCACACCGACAGGGTAAACAGACAAACTCTGTCGGTGTCGTTCGGACTTTCACTCAACCAACCAAATCATCCAACTCCATTCTGCTGCACCGAGCGGTCGCTGCCCGAACTAACTGGCGACACCTGGGTGCAGAAGAAAACGGAAACATTGACAGGAATTTAACATGTCTACAGACAACGTTGACATCAATGACGTGCTGGAACAGCTTCGCGCAAGCGGCAGTATGCCTGAGGAACTTGTGGAAATCTTTGGCGAGGAAGCCGAAGAACACATTCGAAACATCTATGATGGACTCGATCGAATGCGAATTGAGTTCTCAGATCTTGAAGCTCTGGCCGACATCCGTCGTTCAACTCACACGCTCAAAGGAGCTGCGGCTGCTGTAGGTCTGGTCCCAGTGACCCGTCTTTCGCATCGCATGGAAGACCTGTTGGATTACCTGTTCGATCACAAAATAGGTGCCACCGAGGAACTGGTCGATCTGTTTTTGAATACAACGGATCAACTTCAGGACCTAACCACCGGCGAATTCGATTTCGACGATGTGGCAAAAAATATGCTGGAACTGTACCAACAGTACGAGAGCCAAATGAACGCTCTCACCAATCCGGATTCTGCCAGCGACGAAAATGAACCAACCGCGGAACAAGAAAAAAGCGCGGACGCCTCAGACAATGCTGAGGAAAGCTCCGAAACGCTAGAACCTTCGATCTCTCTGGAGGTTGTTTATCAACAACTTTCAGCCGGCAGCGACATGCAGCCAGAGTTGGTCGAGATCTTCACCGAGGAATCTGAAGAGCACCTGCGAAACATCAGTGCTGGCCTGGCACGTCTGACGGGAGACACTTCGGACACCGAAGCACTCTTGGAAATCCGCCGATCCGCACACACGTTCAAAGGTGCCGCTGCTGCGGTTGGCTTGGACGCCGTCGCTTGCTTGAACCACAAAGTTGAGAGCCTCCTTGATCTTTTGACGGAGAACCGATTGAAACCAACCGACGATCACGTCACATTGTTGGTGAACACAATCGATCGAGTTCAAGAACTCACTACGACCGAAGTTAACGTTGACGAGATTGCCGAATCGATGTTCGAGATCTATCACAGGTATGATCAGGAACTGGCTGCTCTTGGACACGTCCCAGAACCAGTCGAGGCATCTCAAGAAACGAAACTGGAGAAAACAAAACCAGAAGTCGCAAAGACAGAAACTAAGACAAAAGGAAAAACGGCTGCCGAAGACAAAAAGGTTGCTGCCTCCTCGGTCGCCAACCAAGCTACTCAGTACCTCCGAGTGCCTCTGGATCGACTGGATGCATTGGTCGCACTGGTCGGTGAGATGGTTGTAAACCGCTCAGCGTTCAATCAGCGACTGGCTGATTTCGAAGCTCGCATCGAGGATATGCAAACATCTGTCAACCGTTTTCGTACCGTCGCGCACGACGTTGAGACTCGATACAGTATCGAAGCACTCAAATCCGGAAAACGTCCAAATGCGGTCGTCAATAAAAAGAACATCTCGTTCCATGAGAGCGAATCCGACATGGACTCTTTGGAGTTCGATCGATACACCGACTTTCACCTGATGGCCCGTTCTTTGACCGAAGCCACCAGCGATGTTGCCGTGATCACCAGTGAGCTTAAAAACTTGCATGGCGATTTCGATGCTTTGCTCGGCCGCCAGCAACGATTCAATCGTGACGCTCAAGACAGCCTGATGCACATCCGCATGGTTCCTGTCGAGAACATCGCGAATCGCCTGGAAAGAACAGTTCGCAGTGTCTCAAACAAGCTTGGCAAAAAAGTCGACTTGGTCATCAAAGGAGAATCGACGGAACTGGACAAAACGGTTCTCGAAGAGATTACCGATCCGCTGTTGCACTTGATTCGTAACGGCTTGGACCATGGAATCGAAACACCTCAACAACGGCAATCTGCTGGAAAAGCAGCTCGTGCCAAGATCACCATCGAAGCGTTGAACCAGGGTACACAAGTTACCCTTCGAGTCAGCGACGACGGACGAGGAATCAACCTGGAAAAAGTCCGCAGCAAGGCACTCGAGCGAGGCATGATCGAAGAAGGTCAATCGCTCACAAAAGAAGAACTTCACTCGATGATCTTCATGCCTGGATTCAGCACCGCCGATTCGTTGACTGACGTCTCAGGTCGCGGAGTCGGCATGGATGTTGTCCGAGAAGCGGTTCAGCGTCTTAAGGGAACGATCAGCCTGGATAGCGCCGCCGGCGAAGGTTCAACGTTCACGATTCACCTGCCAATGACGCTTGCTGTGTCCCGTGCTCTATTGATCGAATCAAACGGTCTCAGATTCGCGATCCCGATGCAAGCGATCCAGAAGATCATGCGTTTGGATCCCAACAGCGTATCGCGTGTGGGCGAGCAACCCTTGGTGAACCTGGGCGAACAATCGCTTCGACTCAAAGACCTTAGCCAACACCTGCATATGAAATCAGAAGCCGATTTTGATGAATCACTGCCACTGTTGATCATTCGTGAGGGTGACGCTCAAGTTGCCGTTACGGTTGATCAAGTAGAAGGTGGTCAGGATATCGTGGTCAAAACACTGGGCGACCACCTGCTTAACGTCCCCGGATATATCGGTGCGACTGTGGCTGGTGATGGAACCGTGATTCCGATTCTCGACCCATCAGACTTGTGCGATCAGAAAGCTGCTTCGTTCTCTGCAGGTGCATTCCGCGGCTTGGAATCAGCCCCCGCTGCCCGTCGACGATTGGCGATGGTCATTGATGACTCGTTGTCAGTTCGCCGCGTAACAACAAACTTGTTGCGGTCGCGTGGTTGGGATGTTCTCGATGCGAAAGACGGCGTCGATGCTCTCGAAAAACTCGCCGCGTCAGAAACTCCTCCAGACGTGTTCCTGTGCGACATGGAAATGCCGCGAATGGACGGACTGGAATTCATCAACCGAATCCGTGGACAGCAGGAATTCAGCAAAACGCCTGTCGTCATGGTGACTTCACGAGCGGGTGAAAAACACCGAAAACTAGCTGCTGAGGCCGGTGCTGACGAACACGTCGTGAAGCCTTTCAACGACGATCAAATTATCCAGTTGATCACGCAAATGGTCACCGAACATCGTGAATTGATTGGGGTATAGAATCATGACAACGCTTTCTCAAATCCAACCGGCGCTCGACCTTAATGTGGTCGTCTCGGAAGGGATTCGTAGCCTGGTAACTGTTATCGCTGGCGGACATGAATTCGCCATCGATACGGAACACATCAATGCGGTTTACCAAATGGCCAGAAGCCAAATGGGCGAAGAACAGTCCGTCGTTGATACACCCGACGGTAAACTACCAATGCTCTCATTAGCGGCAGTACTTGCCGATGAAATGGGACTGCCAGTTGAGAATACGGACAACGAACGAACTTTGATCGTTATTCACTACGGCGATCAAAGCGCTGTTTTGCGAGTCGATAGCGTTTCTCGTCCGATCAGCTTGAAACAGAATAGCTTTTTCGGTTTGCCGCGCGTCGCACATACAACCGATGATCGAAATCTACTTTCATCAATCGCTGTACTCGACTGGAAAATTGAAGATCCAAACGAAGCGATTCGGTTGGTAGTTGATCCTCTGGCAGTATTGGGATTTCGAGAAGCAGCCGAGCCTGAAAGAACTCAGCGGGGAGAAACTGCTCCCATCGACCTTTCCAAAAACGATAAATCAAACGTATTGGGCAACAACAGTCTACAAGGCCAAATCTTGGCTTTCTCGCCTGAGAACGTGCCGCGAAGCGATTTGGATTACGTTTTCTGCCTACCGCTGGCGGGTGTAGCCGAAGTTGTCTCGGTTTACAACTCGATGGCAATGCCATTTCAGTCAACGATCTTTCAGGGCTTTATCCTCTGGAGAAAGCGCCCTATACCCGTTGTCAATCTTGGCGAAGCGTTCGGGCAGCAATCTGCTTTCAAACCGAATCAACGTGTACGAGACCGCGCACGTCGATTGATTATCGCTCGAGCAAGCGGCGGTCGCTATGTCGGTTTTTACGCGCAAAAGCAGATGCACTCGATGAAAACCCCATCCGCATCTACGGTCGAATTCGAATCGCTGAAAGGTACACCCAATTTCGGCGCATTCAAAACTGATTTCGGCACCATGGTCGTTCCCGACTTGAGTCGAATTCTCGACAATCGCTAACCGCTTTACGATTGCCAGCTTCCTCTGCAACCATTCGGTTGGTTGTTTGCTGGGGATATCTTCGTAACAATTAGGGGATGAGCGAAACGGCAGCCAACGCAAAACTAACGCTACCGGTCCAACACCTTAAAGGCGTTGGACCGCATAAGGCTCGTTTGCTGGAAAAACTCGGGCTAAGAACGGCTGCCGATATCCTGTTCTTCTTTCCACGCGACTACCAAGACTTTCGAGAGATCACTCCGATCGGAGAATTGGTCACCGACCAACAAACCAGTATCGTTGCCGAAGTCGCCGAAGTCGAAGCTACCCAGTCTTCGACCGGAAAACATATCCTTTATGTCTTGTTCAAAGACGAAACGGGCTTTCTTCGTGGCATTTGGTTCGGCCAAAGCTTTATGTCGCGAAGGTTCCAACCCGGCCAACGAGTGCTGCTTCGGGGAAAAGTCGTCGAGCGAGGAATGCGATTCCAAATCACACATCCCAAGGTAACGTGGCTGGAAACTGACCAGACGGTGACTCAAGGCCAACTGCTGCCGATCTATCGATTGACCGAAGGGCTCAACCAACGACGGCTGCGCGAGATCGTTCAACAAACGATCGAAGATTTTGCCCCGCTGGTCGAAGAAGCGATGCCATCCCATATTCGCGAACAAGCGGACGTTTGCGACATCTACACCGCTATCCAACGTGTACACTTTCCCGCCGATCAGGAGCAGCTGGACCAAGCCCGTAGCCGGTTGGTCTATCAGGAGCTTTTGATCCTTCAATTGGCACTGGCGATTCGCAGACATCGGGTCAAAACCAATCAATCCTCTACCGCACTGGAACTGACACCAAAAATCAAAGCTCGTATTTTGCGTCGTTTTCCTTTTGAGCTGTCCGATTCTCAACTCGGTGCGTTCGACCAGATCGCAGAAGACATGAATCGGGACTACCCGATGAATCGAATGTTGCAAGGCGATGTAGGTAGCGGAAAAACAGTAGTCGCCGTCTGTGCAATGCTGCTGGCGGTCGCGCATGGTGGTCAAGCCGCATTGATGGCGCCCACAGAGATTCTTGCTCGCCAACACGCCAGAACGTTGAATCGCATGTTGGCCGGCAGCCGTGTCCGCATCGCATTGAACACGGGCGGGCAAACCACGAACGAGCGGCGGGCGATGAGAGAGAAACTTGCCGCAGGCGAGATCGACATCGTGGTTGGCACCACGGCCGTTATCAGCTCAGCAGCTCAGTTCAAAAACCTGTCGCTGGTAATTATCGACGAGCAACACAAATTTGGCGTCAAACAACGAGCAAATTTGCGAGGTGATCTTGATCCTCACTATCTTGTGATGACCGCCACACCCATTCCACGAACGATCTCCATGACCCTTTTTGGAGACCTTGATGTTTCCATCCTGCAACGTCCCGAAGGGGTTGGCGGCAAGGTCTTTACTTATCTGGGTGATGATTCGAACAAGGAAAAGTGGTGGGAGTTCTTTCGAAAAAAACTTCTGGCCGGCCGACAGGGCTATGTCATTGCCCCGCTAGTCGACGGCAATGACAACAACGAGGTCGATAGCGCGGAGCGAATGTTCGAAGCACTCGCAAATGGACCTCTCGAAGAGTTTCGAGTCGACATGCTGCACGGACGGCAATCGGCTGAAGAAAAAGATGCAACACTTCAGGCGTTTGCCAGTGGACAAGTCCAGGTGCTAGTCGCAACCGGCGTGGTCGAAGTCGGCAT
Source organism: uncultured Pirellulaceae bacterium (assembly GCA_964503615.1). Classification (GTDB taxonomy): domain Bacteria; phylum Planctomycetota; class Planctomycetia; order Pirellulales; family Pirellulaceae; genus CAZDBA01. The sequence continues at coordinate 9,107 of CAZDBA010000115.1, read as the reverse complement.
CGACGTTCCCAATGCAACCGTGATGACGATCCAGTCAGCTGAGCGATTTGGACTGTCCCAGCTTCATCAATTACGGGGCAGGGTAGGGCGGGGGAAACATGCTGGCTACGTCTGCCTGTTTGAGACTTCTGGAAACGCCCAGGAGAATGAGCGATTGGTCGCTCTTCAGCAATCGACCGATGGATTCGAGTTATCCGAGATCGATATGCAACTCCGCGGACCGGGAAATCTATTCAGCACTCGGCAACACGGATTCCCACCACTTATGATTGCCGACCTGATCCGCGACACCGAAGTCCTTCTTCAATCACAAGCGGACGCTCGCGAAATCATTGCCGAAGATCCAGAATTGGAAAGCGAAGCGGTAAACCGACTACGGCAACTCGTATTTTCTCGTTATGGCCAAGTCCTCGACCTCGGCGATGTTGGCTAGAGAAAGTGGAAGTTTCAAAACCCAAACTTATTGATTATTCGTATTGAGATTCACCAGAATTCCTTTTGCATCTGAGACGTCGCCGGTTCCTAGTGCAACTTTCCCTATAACACGTTACCTTGCCCAGTTAATGTTGATCACTTACTAAATTGCTGTATGCCCCCGTTTTTGCTAGATTAGACGTTTTGAAACTTGGACGGGAAATCGGGCAGTGAAAAAGCCTTCTGAAATTGACCAGCAACTTATCCGGCGAATCCGCGAAGGCGACAGCGATGCCTGGAACGATTTAATCGCGCGTTACGAAGGCCGCTTGCTTGCGTTTGTGGACAGCCGTCTATCCAACCGGAGTGCCAGCGAAGACATTGTTCAGGAGGCGTTCATTGGATTTCTGAACAGCTTGCCCAACTACGACGGACGCCGCTCTTTGGAGAGCTATCTGTTTTCCATCTGCGCCTACAAACTGACAGACCATTTACGTCGAGAGGGTCGGCGGCCCGCGATCCCCTTGTCCGCAGGAGCCGATTCCAGCGGGCAGTGGCAACTAACTGGAAACGCAAGACCAGCCAGCAGCATTGCTCGTAGCGTCGAGCGGCAAAGATTAGAAGAAGATGCGCTTCACGAAGCGATTGAAAGTCAGGTTCAGCGCTGGCAAGAACGCGGAGACTGGACCAAACTTAAATGTATCGAGCTGTTAATCGTGAGAGGTTGGCCGAACAAGACCGTCGCGGAGACTTTAAGTATCTCTGAGCAGCAAGTTGCGAACTTTAAGTTCGACTTTCTGGCCCGGCTCAGAACTCTGATCAAAAAACAGGGGCTGTCCCAAGACATCTTTCCTGAGCTTTACGAAGAGAACTAGATCGTATTGGGGATTCGCCAGAATTCCTTTTGCAGCTGCCTTTTGTAGCTGGTTTTGCCCCTGCCTTTCGCTCCTGCCTTTCGCTCC
>CAZDBA010000115.1:4329-7631 GCA_964503615.1 uncultured Pirellulaceae bacterium | reverse complement strand
CAGCTGCCTTTTGTAGCTGGTTTTGCCCCTGCCTTTCGCTCCTGCCTTTCGCTCCACGAAAGCATCCCGGCTTTCGGTGCTATCCCAGCTCTTTCAACCGCATGCGAATCCGTTCTTTTGCACTTTCTGGGAGTTCAACAGTAGAAACCAACTGGTTTAGGGGATCACTTTCCTCTGACAACTTATTCAACAGGGCCTGGTTGAGGGTGCCGAGTTGTCGATCAAGCTTTCGACTCTTTGAACAAATCAAACAGTGCAGCTTTACCGCCAGTCTCTCTGCCCAATTGAGTTCCCGATCAAACGAATCGCTCGTTAGCTTGGCCGACTGTTCGCAATCCAAGGTAAGGATCAAAATGATTTTTGAAAGGAAGTTTTTCAACGATTCACCTATTGATTGACCCAAGTTTTCTCAACACACTTTCGCAACATCAACCGCGCCCGAAACAGTCGCACTGAAAAGTTTGACGGTTTCAAATCGATTTCACTACAAGCTTTTTCGATTTTTTCGTCAGGATTTGATAAACGACGCAAAAATACCTGAAGAAGGTGCTCTGGGATCTTTTCAAAACAGGCTTGTACCATCGTCCAAAACTCATCTCGCTCCACTGCCAAGGCAAATTCTTTGTTGGTTACCTCTGCTTGCAATAACTCTCCAAGTGAAACCGCCTCCTCCGACCGTTGAGACTCGATCGTTGTCTTCTCTCTTTTCTTTTTTCGGTAAAAGCTACTAATTTCATTACGTAGAATCTGAAACAGCCAACTTCGGACTGACGCCTCATGACGAAAATTGGCATAAGCAGAATAAGCTTTGACCAAAGTCTCTTGCACCAAATCCTCAGCAGCATGCGGATCTTTGACACGGAGAACGGCAAATCTGAACAGGTGGTTTCCATGTTCCTCTAACCACGTCTCCGGGCACGGTTTGCGCGGGGCAGGTTGCAAATCGCTTTGTGGTGAACTGGAAATGGGTCGGCCTCCGGCAACTGGTTTACTAGTTCAATATAGCCCTAACAACCTCAAAATTAACCGACCAAATCCGGTTTTTATTTGTTTCAAAAAATGCCGAAATTCCATGTAATAGCTTGGAGGTTTCGGACTCTAACTGTGTGTATATTGATCCATAAAACCTGAGAGCCAACTTTCTCTGTACGTTTGATAACGGTTGCTATCTCAGAGCAATTTCTCGCTCTTTCGATGTGCATTCTCCATCACCTTCCTTCGGACTTTACTGCCACGAACAGTTGCATACATTCGCTTGCATTTTTGGGCGCTGGATTTCGGGTCTTTAGAAGGACCTCATCTGCAATGTTCTTTTCCACCTATGGGCATGGAGGACTCGTGGCATCCGAGCGAATCCATGAAGATCGGTGGCAAAATTGAGCGTTCAAAATTGGCGTCAGTACGCCCTCTTTATGCTCTGCGTAGATACAACCCAGTCAAGTTCGAGCTTGGTGAGCTAAACAGGGCCTGCCCCGGGCCAGAGCCGTTTACGTTTCCCTCTGGTGATCTTGTCATTGTAAGTCTCCAGCGGTTGCCTGTTTAGATTCCTACAATGCCCTTTAGTCATTGCGACGATAGATTCCCACAAAGACTACAAAAGCCGGCACGAGATAGTAGCCGAGACAAAAAATCGCGAAAATAATGATTCTCGCCGTGACAACGCTTGCTTGAGAAGAATTTGTTGAAATCGGATTGAAGGGTGTTGCTCCAGTGGCAAAGAGCGAAGATACGATTGCGGAAACGATCGAAAGCAAAATGTAGATCGCACTGGTCCCTGCCGAGATCATGCTGGCTAACGGCTTACGGTAATCTTCACTTAACTCCATAATTCCAAGGATGAAAGAAAAACTACAACTGACAATCATACCCAGCAAAAGCAAGATGTTTGCGAACGTGGCGACGATCGTGAGCACCAATTGCACCTTGGCCGACGGTGGGATTGCGGTATTAGGATTCCCGCTAACGATCGCAGTCGCTCCAAACAGGAACAAGAGTGCCATCACGGAAAAGATCAACATGATTCCGCCATAAACGAACCCCATCGCCCCAGAGATGATCGACAGAATAGGACCGCCGCTACTACTAGAGGTGGGTTGTTTGCTTCTACCGTATTCTGGATCGGAAATCGAGGTTGGAGAAGCGTAACCGCTTTCAAAACCATTAGAAATCGGGCTGTTTTTTACTTCGGTCGGGGCAGTCGGCACAGCAGTTGCCAGATAGGGCTCAGGATCCAGGCTCGCCAAATAGGGAACCTGTGGTTCGTTGGAGTCCGATTTGGCTTCGCCTAGTTTTATGACTTTGCCACATGTGCATTTGGTCCGCCGGCCTGCAAGCTCATCGCTAATGTTTGCGTAACTCTTGCCACATTCGGGGCACGCTACAGTTATCGGCACTTGACGAAATCCAAAAGGAAGAAACGTGTCTATCTATCAGGTTTGTTTCATTGATCAGTGCGACGAAAGATCGCCACAAAGATCACGAATCGTCGTTCCAACGAAAGATCCCTACAAAGATCAAGAAGGCTGGAACTATGAGCAGCAAAAAGAACCTCAACACAAATCCTGTGATAACACTCGTATTGCTATAACTTCTTCCATTGAAGTGAATGTTAAAACTACCGATTTGGTTAAACTGGATCACAAATACGATCAGGATTGCAAGACTCAGAATAGCGTACAGTCCACCCAATCCACCAGTAAGTTTACTCGCTATCGACTTACGATAGTCTTGGCTTAGCTCCAAAATACCCAAAACTAAAGAATAGATACAGCTCCCTATTAGTCCCAACAAGTTTAGTGAAATCAGAACCGATAGTATTGCGATTATCACCAACATGGTACGGGGCGTTGCATCACGTTCCAACACAGCTGAAATACGCGAAATAAAATCAACGGCACTCGATATGGAATAGATGACCAACACTATTGCGAAAATGGTGCCTAGGCTACCAGAGACAATCGACAGGATCGGGCCTGTTGGATTCCGGCCTGATCTTCGCTTGGCCGGTCGGCGCCGGGCAGGCTGTGGCGCCATCGGCGCGGGAGAGGAATAACCGCTTTCGAAGCCGCCACCTAACGGGTCACTGGTTGGCATGCCTGCGAAAAGATCATCTGTCGGACCTGGTTGCATCGGCATTCCTCCGAACAGAGGATCGCTGGCTGGTGGCACAGGTTGTACAGGAACTGGCGCAACTGGAACTGGAGCAACTGGCACGGGTGCAACTGGCACGGGTGCAACTGGCACGGGTGCAACTGGAACTGGAGCAACTGGCACGGGTGCAACTGGAACAGGCGCTTCGGGAA
>CAZDBA010000115.1:0-4229 GCA_964503615.1 uncultured Pirellulaceae bacterium | reverse complement strand
GCAACTGGAACTGGAGCAACTGGCACGGGTGCAACTGGAACAGGCGCTTCGGGAACGGGTTGAACGGGGGTAGGTTGCGCGGCGACCGGAGGCGATGGTTGTGGGGCCTGAGGTTGCGTGGGTTTGGCAGCACCCAATTTCAAGACTTTACCGCATTTGCATTTCGTACGCTTACCAGCAAACTTGTCACTGATGTTCTTGTAGCTTTTTCCGCATTGCGGGCATGTAAACGAGATAGGCACTTGTTGAAACCGAAATAAGTTGGAAGCGTGAGAGTTCGTGGCAAAATTGGAGCGTTTGTTAGAGCCAAGCCACCGGGCTCCAAATCAGAAAGGTCTCCCCATCATCTATATCACTACATTTTCCCTTTCTGGTTGTGGAAATTCCAGTACGAATTTTGGAGTTGCTGGAAAATCCAGCCTTCAACCGCCAGCAGGTTCGTAATACACCAAAAAAACCGATGTGAGCGCATCTGATGCCAAAACACAACTTGGTTGAAAAACGGAAACATCGTGATTACCGGAAAGAACGTAACGATAGAGCGGCCACGAGAAATAGGCTTAAAACCAAGGGTAACTGGCTCCAATTTCGTCTTTGGCACAGCCGTTGCATCTAACCGTTTCATCTACCGATTATCAAACATTCAATCACCCATCAACACGACGAAAAGAACAACTTGCTAGAGCGAAGCAACACCCGCCTGAACCTTCAATAGAAATTCAGACGGTTCGAATCTAGCCTCCGACGCCGAAAGCCAGTTTAAAGTATCAATGATGCTTTGAACTGGCTTTCTTTTTGCCCAAAACAAAAGCCCACCTTGTCGAGCAGGAAAGGCCAACCCGTGAATCATACAAAGGTCAATGTCGCCCGGATCTGCAACCAACCCTTCAGACAAAATACGGCTGGCCTCTTGAACCATCGCGCTGAGAATTAGATCGGCAATCTGTTCGGGCGTGTCAAAACTCTGCTGCCCGGCGGCAGGTGATTCCTGGCAAAACGCCTCCAACAGATTTTCCACTGCAGGGTCATGCTCAGGCAACGAATCGGGCGAGGAGTAACGATAAAATCCAAGCCCCGTTTTTCGACCGAGCCGTTTTCGCTTTACCATGCGCGGAACGATCGGCGAATCATTGACGCATTGCACACCACGCTGTCCCATGACCAAACCAGCGTTCAGGCACGTATCGGCGCCGATAATGTCAATCACCTCAAACGGTCCGGCATCAAACCCAAACGCTCGCGTCGCACGATCAATCTGCTCGAATGAAACTCCCCAAGTAGCAAGACGAACCGCTTGATCCAACATCGCCGAAAGGAGTCGATTGACAACGAATCCAGGACCATCCTTAACCACCACCGGGAGCTTACGCAAACCACGAACGAACTGCGTGGCCGTCGTGACCGTTTGCTCGCTGGTAAGTTCCCCTCGGACAACCTCGACCAGTTTCATCAAACGCGGGTGGCAAAAGTGAATCCCGCAAACACGCTCGGGCCGGGCAAGTGAATCAGCCAGTTCTGTGATCGGTATCGAAGAAGTATTGGAGGCAATGATCGCCTGATCGTGACAGGCTGCTTCGATCTTTTCCAACACTTTCTGTTTTACTTCTAGTGACTCAACGATCGTTTCGATTACCAGATCGCAATCGGCAAACGCATCCACATCGCTGGCGGCAGTTATCGTTTTACCCTCGCCTTCCAACTCGCGCACGACCGATTCGAGAAGGTCGGTTTGGGTGTCGTAAAGCAATACTGAACAGCCTGCGTTCAGGCAGCTTTGGGCGATCCCGCGCCCCATTAAACCGGCCCCCACGACTCCGACGCTTTTAATCGTTTCAGCGGGAATACTCAGATCGACAAAGCCCGGGTTCTTTCGATTGCGTTGGCTCAAAAAATGAAGATTGAGCATCCCGTGACTCTCATCGCTGCCCCAAGTCTTGGCGAACGCTTTTTCTTCTGCGGCACACGCCTCTTCGAAACCCATTTGGCACGAAGCGATGATATGGTCTCGCACCACAGTCTGTGCAAAGCCGTAGTTCTCACTTTCAACCTCACTTTCGGGTTGAATCTGTTTCAATTCGGCGTCGCTGATTTGGACAGGAACTTTGCTTTTCGCCTGGTCCTGGTTTGCGCGAAAGTTACCTGCCTGCTGCAACTCCTCAATCATAGTGGTTGCGGCAGCGATTAAATCGGCGGGGGCAGGGACCAAAGAATCAACGATCCCCAACTCCTTTGCAATCGAAGCAGAAAACGTTTCCCCCTTAACGACCAACCGAAGACCTTCTTCCAGACCGACGATCCGGGGAACTCGAACCGTTCCCGCCCAGCCCGGAATAAGCCCCAATTTGGTTTCGGGCAATCCAAAAATCGTAGGGCGTTCTGTGGTCGCGATACGGCGGTCGCAACCCAATGCCAATTCCAAACCACCCCCTACACAAGCGCCATGAACTGCGGCAACGCTCGGAAAATCAAACTGGCCAAAGGCATCAAAAATCTTGCGGCCCCGGTTCGCGAAAGCTTCAATTTGCTGGTCGGTCCAATCAAGCGAACGACGGATCTCTTTCAAGTTTGCGCCCGCAACAAAAATCCTTGGCTTGGCCGATACAAGAATTAATCCTCGCAAACCGTCCATCTCACGAATCTCAGCCTGTCGCAGTTCCAACTCGGACAGCATCGCCTCCGAGAGAATATTGGCACTGGATCCGGGAACATCGAGAGTAACGCAAACGATATCTCCATCCAGTTGAGTCAAATGAACCGAGTTAAATTGTGAGTCTGACATTGGCTTAGTGAGTTTGATAGTTTGCGAATCGAGCCTCTGGCCCGTAGTGGGATTCGCCAGAATTCCCGACCTGGTTTAAAAGTTCCTATTTGAACACAAACGTCAATACAGGTGATAGACGGTGAGGCAGTTCCATTCAGTCGCAGCGGGCAAAAAGAGACCTGGGCTTTGATGTTGTTTTGCAGGTCCTTTTGTTCGAGAATGCAGAGGTGAAAAATATATCAATGAAATTTGGCCTCCTGTTGAAACTGCTGCTAGTCTGCATCACTGTCTCGCTCTCAGGTTGCACGAGTAAAGTCGAACAGAGCGCGGACGGGGATAAAAATGAAAGCCCCATTACCATTTCGGTCGAAATTCAATTTGATGGCCAAGGTGACGACCAGGTTTTTGATCTAAAGGTCGCTGATGGCACGACCGTTTTTGGAGTCCTAAAACAGTTGCAGACCAAACACCAAATTAAGGTCGAGATGTCTGGCAGCGGTGAAACCGGGTTTATCAGTTCAATCGGCGGCGTCAGCCAACAAGGCGGAGGCGGCAAGGGCTGGAACTACTTGGTCAACGATCAACTCGCAAAAATCGGTAGCGACCTCTATGAATTAAAAGACAGAGATCGTGTCCTATGGCGTTATGGAAAATACAAACCGGAATAGTCATTGCAGAATCCGGAATTTGATTCTGGCAACCGTTTCGATTTAGCTTTATGATGCTCTGCTGTCGGTCTGGGCGATTCGAATCCTACTATATACAATTGACACCCATGAAGAATCAAACGAAGCAAAACCTTTTCATCGAACTGACCGTATTTGGCGTTTTGATGATGTTGGCCGTCATCAGTCGTTTTTGGCTGGTCGAAATTCCTAACTTCAAGCCTGTTGCCGCGATCGCTTTGCTAAGTGGTATGTTGTTTTCCCGATTCTATTTGGCAATGGCACTACCCGTTTGCGCGATGCTGCTAAGTGATTACCAGATCGGCTCGTATGAAACGCCAGTCATGCTGGCGGTCTATGGCAGCCTACTGCTATGCCCGCTCATCGGCTGGGCAGTTGCCAAGGGGAGCAAGTCACTACAATCCAACCGCACTCAGATGGGTGGGCTGGTTTTCGGCAGTGCGTTGCTGATGTCAGTGATGTTCTTTTTGATAACGAACTTTGCCGTATGGCAAGTTTTTTACGGCGGGATTTTAAGCGAGCTATGGGTCTGCTACGCCGCAGCTATTCCGTTTTTCAAGTACACCCTTTTGAGCAACGTCGTTTTCTCGCTCGGCGGATTAGCCGTGTACTGGATCATCAGCGATCTGCACGCAAAGCTAATGAATCCGGCGAGTGGTTTTGCATCTTTGCCAGCCACCTCAACAAAGGCATGACGCGAGGCTCCGCCACGTTTAAGTCGTGAATTAGTCGGCGAGAATCGTTCCTGGTTTCATTCGTGAGGCGGTCTATCGAATCAAACT
>CAZDBA010000114.1:11365-16509 GCA_964503615.1 uncultured Pirellulaceae bacterium | reverse complement strand
AACTTGGAGTGATCGGGAGGTCGCCACCCGTTGGCTGCGGACCTCACCCAAGCGAGATGGTGCCGGGCAGCCGCTGGCTCCTACTGAGTCGCTCTTATAAAGCTAATCATTCTTGATGCGAATGCCTGTATCGTAGTAACAGGCACCACCGCCGTGGTCGGTTAGTTCCGCTTCGATCAGAGCGTTGGCACAACGGCCTTCCGAGAGCCAGCCGCCTTTGGGCACCAAAGCGATATCGGGGCGTTGGCCGGGATCGAATTTCAAACGGACCTTCATCGAAGCGATCCTGGATTCGATTGTGACCGTATCGCCGTCAGAGTTTCCGTTGGCAGCACTGGGATGAATCGTCATCACGACAATTCCGCGAGAGATGCCCGGTTCCCACTGAGATGCCTGACTGTTTTCGGTTGAAAGCGCAGTCAAGCGAAGCGGATATTCTTCGGGCCGGGGGCCATTTGACGGCGGCTCCATAAATTCAGTGATCAAGTTGACTTTGCCTGAAACAGTAGCGAACTTTCGATCCGCAAAAACGACTTTGGCTGCTAATGGATTGAGCATCGCTCCTTGCGTTTCGATTTCGGATCGCATCACATCCAGCGAATGGCCCGAATCGGCGAGTGTTTGAGTTAATTTTCGCTTCCAGTATTCCACGTCCTCATCGAACGGGTGGCCGACTCCAACCATGGGAGCGAGCATTTGCAAAATCCCGTAGTCGGTTTTGGACTGGCCAGCCGCTTTGACGACTGGAGTGGCTTCACTAATAAAGTGATGTCCGTACGCGCCGATTAAGTCGTTGTCTTCCAGCAACGTTGTCGTGGGCAGGAACACATCGGCGACCATCGCGGTGTCGGTCATAAACGAATCGACGACGACCGTGAACCGCTCCGAAAGGGCTCGTTGGATTCGTAACGAATCGGGCAGCATCGCAATCGGGTTGGCCGCGGTAATCCATACCATTTCGATCGGAGGATCGGAAGCTTTCTCCAAACCGATTCCCAACTCGGGCTCTGGAATCCTACGCGGCGCGAGACGGGCGTCCACAAAGTCGACATCAAACGCGGATCGTCTTGCGAAATAGTACGAAACACCGCCGCCAGCGATTCCGATGTTCCCGGTCACTGCCGACAGTGCATCGATGGTGCGAATTGCCGCCGCGCCGTATTTTCGCCTTTGCATGCCCCAGCCGACCAATGCAGTTGTCGGACCGTTGGCAAACTCGCGGGCTGCTAAAACGATTTCGTCTTTTGTGATGCCGGCCAGAGCAGCCCACTCATCCAGCGTTTTCGAAGTTGCCAACGCGAGGAAAGTTTCCAGATGATCGCAATAGTCAGCCGCGGCTGGGTCTAACGCTTGATTCTCGCTCAACCAACGAACCATACCCAATGACAAGGCGGCATCACCGCCTGGTGCAACTTGAATAAACTCGTCACTGAATTTGGCTCCACGATGTCTCACGGGATCGACATTGATGATTCGCGTACCTGCCGCTTTCGCCTGTTTCAGCAACGGCAACATGTGAACTTGGCTAATGAACGGATTTTTTCCCCACAGAAAAATTGTTTTCGCGTTTAACAAGTCGAACAGGTCGTTGCTGTCGACGTGACCAAAGTCGATGTATTGGGCTTCTTCTCCGGCTCCACTACAGATGTCTCCCGATTTGGTCGTACAAGGACCGAACAACTGAAAAAAGTAATCGGTCACTGCTTTCATGATTCCTAAAGCACCACCACAACGATAATGCATAATCGAAGCCCCACCGTTTGTGTCGCGCAGCTGGAGCATCTTTTTCGCGATCAGACTTAACGCCTGCTCCCAGGTGGTCTCTTGCCACTGACCATCCGTTCGAATCATCGGTTGTGTGATCCGCTCCGGGTCGTACTGGCGCTTGAGAAACCGGCTGGTTCGTTTGCAAAGAAAGCCCTGCGTGATCGGATGGTCAGGATCACCGCCAATATGTGTCACTCGTCCGTCTTGGATCGTTGCAACGATGCTACAGGCATCCGGACAGTCGCGGTTGCAGGTGGTTTTCTTTTTGGTGACAGCGTGACTCATCTGGTCGCTCTCTTTTTATAGGACATATTCACGACCGATTTGGACTCGGTTTTTCCAGTGTCATTTTGGTTTCTTACCGCTCCGCTTGCAATCGGACCAGCGAGGGCCCGCAACGTTTTTGAAAATATCTTTGCAGGCGTGACCAAATGTGTCCCGCGGTCGGCCAATGATCCTTTTGTAACAAGTGAGCATCATTCTCGCTGTTTGAATTGGGACTCCAATACTTAAGGGAAATGAAATGATCAAACGTGCTGACGATCGAGATTTTTATCCAAACTTGACTGCTGCCAAGCCTCGTGCGACCGGTGTTCAACCCGTTTCACGATTGGTGGAGCTGCTGATCAAGCAATACGAGATCCAGGACGAGCTACGGCAACAAAAGAGCCGGACCAAGCGAAAAACAGCGGGTGCCGTTGGAGTTCCCGTGGCCGAAATGAAAACCGATCGCGCGACGCAAGCCACTTTTACCTGGTTCGAATAACGGCAAGGAAATAAACAAATGTTCTCTGTAGCTGCGTTCGTCCAATACATGAACCGGCATCGTTGTCCATCAGGGCGGGCGCAGCTACGCTTCCGAGGAATTCAATAGTTTTTCTTCGATCCATTCGGGGATCAGAATCGCGTACGGCAAATCGGCATCGGGAAACCGGCAACATGCGAGTGTGAACTGACCCACAGCGACCAACGCCTTGTCTGCGACCCGAATGGTTTCGAAGTGATAACTAATGAGCTTGCCATCCAACCGGCTTAACCGCAACGAAACCAATAGCTCTTCATCCAAAGTCACCGGAGTAAGGATCTCCAATTCACTTTCCCAACGCGGGAACCCGATTCGTCCTTTGTCGTCCGAAAGCACAACGCTCAATCCTCGTGCGCGAAGAAAAGCGTACTCGGTTTCTTCCATCCAGTTGATGTAGGCCGCCATGTGCGCAAACCCACTTGCGTCCGTGTCTCGCCAACGCACCTGTCGTGGGAACTGGAAAGTAATCTCGTTGGTTGGTTGCGAAATGGAATTCAAAGTAGCTTTTGTTTGTTGGGTAGATTCAAGGCTGCACAAACTCACTGATCTTCCGTGCAACGGTGTCCCAGCCTAAATCGTATTGCAGCGCGTGGCCAGAGCTGTTTTGCCAGTGCGTTTCTTTTCGATCGGATGAGATCTTTTTAAACCAGACCGCACTCGCCTCGTGGTCGTTAACGTTGTCCTGGTCGGAAAGCACCAAGAGAACGGGGAGCCGGATCTCCGATTCGCGGCCACGATTCTCGTCAATCAGCTTAAACGTTTCGTCCACCGTGGTTCGTGAGCAGAAACGGACTCGATTCGGCGCCTCCTGTTCGGACGGATCTTTGGTATCGTTTCCAAACGGATTGTAAGTGGTTTTCGTGAACACCAGTAGACCGCCGAAGCGATGCCAGAATCGAGTTGGCAGAATCGGACTGCGACGATTGGAGACTTCGATCGCAGGTGCCAAAAGGACGATACCGTCTAAAAATTCTTCTTGGGCTTCGCCCTCACGCAGCAAAGTTTGAATGGTGACCGCGCCGCCCAAAGAGTGAGCGACCACGTAGACTTGCTTGTGTTTTTCACGAAGCGTTTGGACTTCTGTTTTTACTGCCGCGATCCAATCCTCTGCTCGCTTTTCCGCACAAACGGGTAGGGGCTCACCAAAACCTGGCATCCGCATTGCCCGAACATGTACAGTTTTGCCAAGCTCGGGAGCCAGTTTGCGCCAACAATACGGCGTGTCGTTGATACCATGGACCAAAAGTACAACGACCTCGCTGGGCTGCGGGGGACTGAGCGAGTACGCTTGGCATCCGTTCATAACGCCGTTTTCATCTCGCTCTACCGTTTTCTCCCACCGATCCAGCTTTCTGGCAACGTAACGCGAGTATGCAAAGTCACCCACTAAGAAGATCACGAGCAGAATCGAGATCGACCAAACGATACATCGAATAATCTGTTTTAATCGCATTTCAATCTTCCGGTCAGTTTAAGTTAAAACGAAAACGGCAATGAACAAAGTACATCTTTTGAGAATGAGATGCGAATGCTATGCCAATCGGACGATAAGATAGTTTGTTTGCAATTTAGAGCTGGTTTGGCAATCCTTGTACAAAATTTGTACTGAATAGGACTTCTTTTGGACATTAGTGAGACACAACTTTGAACTCAGAGAACTATCGGCGGGCTAACGAGGAGGCTTGGGATCGCATGGCGCGTGGCGAGCATCGTCTGGCACGCCCCGCGCGGCAATCCGATTTGGAATCACCCCAAGCGGCATTGGTGGCTGTGGATTCAGCGGGTTGGTTGGAAGATGGCGTTTGCGGTAAGACGGTTTTGTGTTTGGCAGCGGGCGGTGGTCGCCAGGGACCGCTGTATGCAGCTGCCGGTGGAATCGTCACGGTGGTCGATATCAGCGATGCGATGCTGGAAAAAGACAAAAAAGTTGCACACGAATTGAACTACAAGATTCGAACTTTGAAAGCTTCGATGGATCGGCTGGCGGGGCTGGAAGATAGCTCGTTCGATATTGTGATTCACCCAGTCAGCAGCTGTTACGTTCCTGATATCGTTGCGGTCTATCGCGAGGTTGCTCGCGTCACACGAGCTGGGGGACTTTACATCAGCCAACACAAAACACCGACCAGTTTGCAAACCGGTTTGCGGCCTTTGTCAAAGACGGGGCGGGCGTATCCGATCGTTCACGAGTACTACACCGACCAGCCGCTTACACCCACTGAGGAAACCAACCTTATTCGAGAGCCGGGTACTTACGAGTACGTTCATCGTTGGGAGCAGATCGTGGGTGGTTTGTGTCGATCCGGTTTTGTGGTCGAAGATCTAACCGAGCCGACCCATGCGGATGTTGATGAGCCGCCAGGTAGCTTCGGTCATCGCAGCAGGTTTGTGGCCCCATACGTGAGAATCAAAGCGCGGCGAAGGGGAACGGCGGGAACGAAGATTGTGCTTGAGTGAAAGATATGCCAAGCGAGTTTGAACGCTGCTAATTCCTGTTGTCACGTTTTATTCCGACTACGCAGGTCACAATGGAACACACGCTAAAAAACAGGCAAGCAATATAGAACGCATG
>CAZDBA010000114.1:0-11265 GCA_964503615.1 uncultured Pirellulaceae bacterium | reverse complement strand
ACGCATGGAGTTATTGCTCCGTCAAGATTTCAACAAGCGGAAAAGGACAAAGCAAGCACTTACACTTTGGGTTGTTGCTGAGTCAGGCAGTGAAACGAACCTTGGCCGTAGGCGATGTTGGTTGATTCAAGTCCGATCGTATCGTGCTCAGGAAAATGCTCGCTGATAATACGAATTGCGTTTTGGTCGGTTGGCTGGCCAAATTGGGGAACGATCACTTTTTTATTGGTGATGTAAAAGTTGCAATAGCTGGCTGGCAATCGCTGACCGTGCAATGTAATCGGTTCCGGGATTGGCAACGGGACCAAATCGTTGGTCTTGCCTAAGTGTTTCAGACCACGCTGCAGATCGTTCATGTTTCCTTCCAGCAAAGCATGTTGCGGATCGGTTTCGTCTTCGAACCAGGCGTACAGAATTGCGCCGCTAGGTGTGCAGCGAGCCAGTTGATCGATATGCCCGTCGGTGTCATCACCTGTGATCGCATCGCCGGCCAGCCAGATGACACTTGTGGCAGCCAAGTGGTCATAGAACATGCGTTCGATTTTTTCTTCGGTCGCATTGCGATTGCGATTTTGAGCAAGTGCGCAGCTTTTGGTGCACAAGACCATTCCGCCTGCGCCCATTTCGATCGCGCCACCTTCGATGCAAAACTCCATTTTGTGGTGGCTGCAGCCGGGACCAAGTTCCGGTTTGACTTTTACAATGTGCTCACAAATCCGTTTGCTCACCTCTTGGTCCAAATCGAACGGCGGGTACTTGCCGCCCCAAGCGTTGTAGCGCCAATCTAACCCTAACAGTTCGTTGGTTTCGCAATTGATCAAAAACGTGGGTGCGTAGTCGCGAGCCCAGGCATCGTTGGTTGGGATATCAACGATTTTGACATTGCCGAGCTTTTCTGATCGTTGGCTGTTGATCGAAAGGAACTGATCAATTTGAGCTTCGCCACTGCACATCAACATTACTGGTTCGTCATCGGCAATGGCAGCGGCCAGTTCAAGAAACTCCTGCTGAGCGGCCTCTATGTTCTTGGGCCACGTCTTCAGATTGTGTGGCCAAGCCATCCAGGTTGCAGCATGCGCATGCCATTCTGTGGGCATGGTAAAGCCCTGTTCGGCAAGCGATATTGCAGAGGATGATTCTATTGAGTCAGACATTGTTCTTATTCTATTGAGAGTCTAATTCGATAATTCGAAGTGCCGCAAAGCCTAATCGATCATACGACGTGTGAGATCGTGATAGGCGTCGATCCTGCGGTCTCGCAAAAAAGGCCACCAGGTTCTTGCTGCTTCGATCTGAGTCAGATCGATGTCAACGATTAAAGTTTCTTCGGTATCGGTTGCGGCGCGGGCGACTATGTTACCGTATGGATCGCATACGAACGACGCCCCCCAGAACTCGATACTATCTTCGTTGCCGACACGGTTGATCGCAACAACAAAGACGCCATTTGCGATTGCATGGCTACGCATCATGGTAGTCCAAGCATCCAGCTGGCTTTCCCCATAGGCTTCTTTTTCGTCTGCTAACCAGCCGATCGCTGTCGGGTAGATCAAGATTTGTGCCCCAGCCATAGCGGTCAAACGGGCAGCTTCGGGAAACCATTGGTCCCAGCAGACGCAAACTCCCAAATTAGCATGATGGGTTTTGGCCGACTTAAAGCCCAAATCTCCGGGCGTGAAATAGAACTTTTCCTCGAAATTTGGGTCATCAGGGATATGCATTTTTCGATAAATGCCAGCAATTTCACCGTCAGAATCAAAAGTGACCGCGGTGTTATGGAACACGCCAGCCGCTCGCCGCTCGAAATGGCTGCTAACGATAACGATGCCCAATTCGCGCGATAACTGGCTGAAACGGTCGGTTAATGGGCCCGGAATCGACTCTGCCAATTTGAAGTTATCGTGGTTTTGAGTTTGGCAAAAATATTGGCTTGAAAACAATTCTTGCAAGCAAACAATTTGAGCTCCTGATTTCGCTGCAGACTCGATCTTGGCGATCGTTCGGTCGATATTAACCTGTAGCTCAGCTTGGCAATTCGACTGAATCAGGCCGAGTTTTGTCAGGTTGGATGGTTTGGGACTATTCATCGGCAATCGCAAATTTGAATTGATTATTTTCCGCTTTGGCAATCTTCGTCGTTTTACGAAAAACCGCTGGACGAATTTGATTGAATTGGTAGTTTAACGCAATGATTAAAAAACCTACCCGAGGGTTGTTCGTAACCGGCACGGACACGGAAATCGGAAAGACCTACGTCGGATGTCTTATCGTAAAAAGTTTGTGTGCAGCAGGCTATCGGGTGGGTGTCTATAAACCCTCTGCGTCCGACTGTGTTTCAGATGGCAAGTCGTTGGTAAGCGAAGATGCCGTAGCGCTTTGGGAGGCCTCGGGCAAACACGGGAAACTGGAAAACGTTTGCCCTCAGACTTTTAAAGTCGCGCTCACTCCCCACCTCGCAGCCAAAGCGGAAGGGAAGCGTCTGGATCCAGAACTGCTTCGTTCTGGAATTTCAAAATGGGCCGACGAGTGTGATATCGTCGTCGTCGAAGGTGCTGGAGGGTTAATGACGCCGATCAGCGAAGACGAATTCTTTGCCGATTTGGCAATCGACTTTGAGTATCCTTTAGTCGTTGTCGCGCCGAATGTGTTGGGCGTGATTAATCAAAGCCTGCAAACGATGATTACCGCATCTTGCTTTCGCGACGGAATGGATGTCGCGGGAATCGTTTTAAATGATTCCCAGTCGTTCGATGGTGATATCAGTATCGATTCGAACGAAGAAGAGATCAGCCAGCGCAGCCTCGCCCCAGTGTTAGGGCGAGTTCGCTACCAAGCGGAAACGTTCGATCGGGAAATCGACTGGTGGGCGCTTTCTGAAATGGTTAAGGCTAAATAGCCCTGTAAAACCCCGGACGTTATCGGGTTGGATAAGGCCAGGCCGGTCGAAGCATTTGCGGCGCCGGTTTCAGTGGGTTGCCGGGTAGCGCCTGTGTGTTGGGTAGCGACTGAGTGCTGGGTAAAAACGTAGCACTGGTGTCCCAGCCGGCTTGTTCCACTTGCGCTTCGCCCTTGAGATGATTGAGTTGGATTTGCAGCCGCCTGATCTCCAATTGCAACCGTTCCTGTTGGACTTCGTTGGGGTTCAGTCGTTGGGGAGCAGGTTGCAGTGGTGCGGAAGCTCGAAAAATCTGAGGGTCGATTTGTGGGTTGGTTCGAGGGTTGGTTTCGTTTTCGTTCATCGTCGAGTGGTTCGGACGAGTTTCGCGAGGTTGGGGCTGTTCATAGTTGGGCAGGCGCGACCAGCGTTCAGGTCGCACGTAAGGGTTGGTTTTGCGGTGTGGTGCCAAGCTTGGGAGCGGCTCCTGACGAGGCTGAGTCAGTTGCAACTGCTGATTTTGTTCCTTCTTTTCGAGCAATCGCAACGTTCGATCGATCAGTTGTAAGTTGGTCAGCAGGCTTTTGAATTGTTCCTGTGCCTTGGTGTTTTGCGCGGTGTAAAGCGGACCCAACAGGTTCTTGACTTCCTCCATTTGATTGGCATAGGTTTGCAATCGAGTCATCTCGCCGCGTAGCTGGGCAACCTCTCGTTCCTGTTGCAGGTTCAAAGCCTCAAGTTCCGCGTTGCGTACCATGAGCTTCATCGTCGCCGAAAGGATGGTGCGACGTGATTCCGGTTCGATATTTGGGTCGGCTAAACCGCTGGCCAATAAATCGGCGATCTCTTCAGAATGTTGGTACGGCTTTGCGTCGGTTTCCGAGGTAGCCATATCATCGAGGAAAGCGTTGGCAACATGAGCTTCAAATAGCGAAGTGTATTGGGCCTCCAGGCCTTGCCTTGCTGGGTAGCATTTTCCCTTTTGACAATCGAATTCGGGGCAACTCTCTGAACTGTCGTTCGAGTCTTCTTGAGGCATTGGCATCGCAGTCCAGAATCCCTCACAGTCGTTGCGGCTACTGTCGCTTTTGCCTTCGAAAACATAAGTTTCTTCAGGCAGGCCAATCGGCATCGTTTCAAATTCCGATTCCTCTTGTTCGATAACGATTTTCGGTACGACTGGCATCGCTTTCGTATCGGACAGAGAGTCAAATATTGGCCCAAGTTGACGCTCGTTAGATTGCTGAGCTATCACGGGCTGACAAGCCAACAAGCTAAGGCCAATCATGCAGGAAATAGCCGACCAAAATTTTGACGTCCGTGTCATCGCTTCGCTCCGAAAGAATGTTTCTGAGTGGCTGAGGTAGTTCAGCCAAGTAGTCCTGATTTGAGAACATGCCAGTTTTTTCGACAAGACGAATGTTTTGGTTTTGTTGTGGTCGGCGTCCATTGAATCGGAAAACGACTAAGTGCTATCATGGGGCTCGGCAATTTTGCCGCGTTTTGGGTTTCTCCGCGTCTTTGTTTATTTAGATTGTGCTACTGATGTCGTTTACTAGTCCGGAGATGATGGCGTTGCTGCGTTGCCCCGAAAGCGGTTCAGGGTTAACGATGTTGCAGCCCGACCAAATCGAGCGACTTAACCTCTTGCAAAACGATCAGCAGTTATTCGATCGTTCCGGGCAAACGATTTCTGAAAAACTGGAAGCCGCCGCGATTAATCAGGAGCAAAGTTGGATCTACCCGGTGCGGGATGGAATTATCAGCCTGATCAAAGACAAAGCGATTGCCGGAAAAGTGCTCGATACAAAAATTGCCGACCCCAGTCCCCACGATGGAAGTGACCAATGAGTGACGAGCGTACGATCTTCAAAAAAATTATCGATGGCGATATTCCAGCCGATATCGTTTATCAGGACGACGTCTGCTTGGCGTTTCATGACGTTAGCCCCCAAGCCCCTAAGCACATTTTGTTGATCCCGAAGAAAGAGATCGAGAACATCGCCGCAGCGACGGCTGAGGATGCCGAAATATTGGGGCACATGATGACGAAAGTCAAACAGATCGCGGAACAGGCTGGCTTAGAGAATGGATACCGAGTCGTTGCCAATTGCGGCGCCGATGGCGGTCAATCGGTCGACCACTTACACTTCCATATTCTTGGCGGTCGAAAACTGACTTGGCCGCCCGGTTAGAGCTTCAAAAGCGAACTGGATACCAAAAAACGCCGACCGTCTTAGAAAAGAACGATCGGCGCACGTGGCTGTTTCCAGTTTGAATTGTATGGACTATTTGTAGACCCGTCCGTTGGTATTTACCGCTCGAGCTGTGCGGATTTGGTTTCCGTGACCGCTGTCCTGAATCAGGTGGGTGGTCTCTTGCATCTGCTGGCGAGCCAACCATTGTTGCTCGGTCATCATGACTTGGTTGTTGGCAACTCGTGTCTGAGCAGGGATTCCACTTGATCGAAGATCGCAAGTTGAGCAGCCTGAAACAGGTCCGCTACTGTAAACCGGTCCGCTGTCAACATAGGTTTCACCGTAGCTGACTTCACAGGAGTCACAGCCGCAACTTTCTGTGCCATCGCAAAAGCGTTTGCCATACAAGCCGGCAGCAAGGGCCAAACCAGGACGGCAGCCCGAATTGCAGAACGGAGTACACTTGGTCGCTCCACCTACGAATTGATTACCATAGCAGGGATCTTTTGCGTCTGGTGGTGTGCTTATCCACTCACCATAGTACGTTTCACCGCAACCGCCGCCACAAACCAAAGAACGTTTGAGTTGACGGAGCTGATCAATCGGCCCGCATGGGGCTGGCCGAGCTCCGTAGTAAGCTCCATCGCAATCGTTGCACCCACCGGCGAGGGCACCACAGCCAACACCGCAACCTTGAGGTCCGCAGCAGCCGACCGAAATTACACACATTGCAAGAATTGCGGAAGCAATTAGCCAGTTGATTGAGTTGCTTAACATACTTGTCCTCTAGCCCCAAATGGGTCAACGTAGCGAGCTTCGAACCGAAAGGCCCTGATGTAAAAGAGCCGCTACGTTAAAGTTTGTTTGTCCTTAAAGGGGGTATCGACCGAAACGGTTTCGATAATCAAAAAAAACGGCATAATTACTAAACTTTAACTCTTTAACGTGTTGGCGAACGAGTGTCGCGGGCGCAATACTTTTCGCTGAAAGCCACTAAATGCATTATTGCTTTGAACAAAGCCGATCCAGCCAAGGACGACTGCAAATCCTGTTTCATTTATTGATAGCACTTTCGGTAGTCGCCATCAGTGGATGTGGAAGTCCAGACCGCCATCGGCTGGTGGGAAAATGGCACTTGGAAGAACCGACTCGATTGGAAAATCAAGTCGCTGATGTTGCTGATTTGGGTCCGAAAAGCGAGCTGGTTCTCGATTTTCGCGGAGGAGGACGTTTTTACACTCGGACCTCGATCGGCAACATTCAATCAGAGAAACAAGGAACCTGGCGAGTCGTTGGTTTTGATGAGGCAACCAATATTCTAAAAATCGAGTGCAAAATCGGCGGTGAGTCTAATGAACACGCGGTCGAATTCCTCGCCGAGGACCTGATCGAGTTGGTGCCCCCGAATATGGCCGGCACGACAAAAAAGCTGAAATTCCGCCACGATTGAATGCGGATACTGGAGGCAGGGCAGACTTTTGTTGGTGATCTCTCCAACGGCTCCTTCCATCTGGAGTTTTACGAAAGTGGCTCTTGGCGAGTGCCAGCACTTTGGGCCACAAGTAATGACGAGGTTTTGAAAAATCCGATACTCAACTTTGTGCAATCCACACACCGAGGTTGGATTTTTTCAAACCACTCACTACTTAAAGTGAGAAAGGAATATCGCTGTGACTGAAAGTCTAAAACCGTTCTTCATCGGCCGTTCAAACCGATTGGCCGTAATTATGTTGCTTGGTATTTCTATGGTGGTCGGCTGTTCGTCCTCTGACACCAAAGACAAGCAACCCAATCAACAGAAGCAGCAGGAACAAAAGGAGAAGGACAAAGTCGCGCAGCCGTCGAGCAAGGTTCCCAGCACAGTTCCACCGTTGTCTACTACGGAGCAAAAACTGGTTGGGATTTGGTTCGGGAGTGCAGCGATGCAAGAGGCTCAAGTTCAACGGGCGATCGATTCACAAGCTGATGCTGAGACAAGCGATCAACTTTTTGCCTCAGCCCAATTTTTCCTTTCGACCAAAATGGGGGTCGAGTTCAATGCCGATCGCACGATGGAACAAAACATCGAAGTGATCTTTGAAGGCGAACCTCGACAAATTGCTGGACGCGGAACTTGGAGCGTTGTCCGACAGGAAAACGAAAATGTATTTGTCGAAGTCGTTGAAGTGGCCGAGGATGGCACCACGACGACGCTCGAATGGCTGTTTCAGTTTTATCCCAATGGCGACCAGTTTGTGATGCCAGCGCCGGTTGCTGATGATTTAGCCGGATTCAATGCGGTGATGCAGTTTCAACGGATCACCGACTTGCCCGACGCTCGGACCGCAGCACAACCCGCAGCTGAAACGGGCCCGCGCTAGTTTCGGCAGGAAAAATTGACAAACCCGTTGAGGTGTTCCAGCTCGCTTGTTTCCAGCGGGCTGTTTTTATGCGCTGACAACTTGGTCGTTGACATCTAGAATGCCGACATCGTGTTTGGAAAAGAGTAATGGAAGAAGAAACCTATCGAATACCACCGGGAGTGTTGTTCAAGAGCTTTGTAATTGTTGGCGGGGCATATGTCATTACGGCATTCAACTTGCTTACGTTGACTGGTCTTTTGGTAATCAATTTCTTTCCCGAAACTGCAGAATTGCTAAGCCAGAAAGATATAACTCCTGAAGAGTTGTTTGCCGATCCGGACACCACGCTGCCGACAAGTTTGTGGTTAATGTTGCTCGTCTTTCACTCTATGACTTGTGCGTTTGTTGGCTGGCTGGTCAGTAGGATTTCGCCATTTGCAAAGTTTAATCATGCGATTTTTGTGGCCGCAATCGTGTTCGTCAGTTTGTTGCAAACAGCGTTGAAGGTGCCTCACGAATTGCGTTTGAAGTTGATCGTCATGATGGGTGTGTTCCCGATCGCTATTTTGATTGGGGCAAAGTTTGCCGGCAACAGTTCAACCTCAGCAGTCGAAGCGGAACAAGAGTGAGT
Source organism: uncultured Pirellulaceae bacterium (assembly GCA_964503615.1). GTDB lineage: Bacteria > Planctomycetota > Planctomycetia > Pirellulales > Pirellulaceae > CAZDBA01. The sequence continues at coordinate 3,219 of CAZDBA010000114.1, read as the reverse complement.
CGGAACTTTGCATGAACATTCGACTGCTATTCAAGCTGCTGGGGATTCTGGCAATTCTAATCGGCGCGTTTATGTTGCTCAGCCTGTTCTGGGCAAACCCCGTATATGGCATTCGCTCTGACTCCCGCTTGGCAGCTCAGCAATTCGAAACGCGCGGATTCATCGGGCTGATCTTTAGCGTGCTGATCTCGTTTGCAGTGGGGGGAGGGTTGCTGTACTTGGGCCGCAACAGCTCAGGGGCGCTCTATCGAAAAGAGGCGATGGCTGTGGTTGGGCTCAGTTGGATCCTGGCAACGGTTTTGGGTGCATTGCCGTACCTGTTAAGCGGAACGGTAAGGGGGCCGGCTGTTCGAACTTTTGAAGCCGATGGCAGTGTCGCGGTCGTCTGCCCCCAATATCAGTTTTGGCGATCGTGGGAGTTCGTCGATCTGAACGGCGAAGCAATTGATGAAAATCAGTTCGCAGTTATTGACGCTCTATGTGAGGCGGGAGCAAAGGGGCTTTCCGAAGAGCAATTTGATTCGCTACTCCTCTCAGATGATCCTTCTCAGCCAGATTCGAAAGCCGTTTTCGCAAGCTTGGTCCAATCCGCACCTTGGGACCATTTGTTGCTGGGCCCCGGTCAGACACTTAACAGCGAATCACGTAAGAATCTGCCTGCCGATCGTGTGGCAAACTACCGGTTGGCTTGGGTGCCGATGACCGTCGCTGATGCCTTGTTTGAGTCTCAGTCAGGGTTCAGTACGACAGGGGCGACGGTGATTACGGACCTGGAAGATTCTTTCCTGGTTCCGCATTGCATCTTGTTCTGGCGAGCCAGTACACATTTTTTGGGTGGGATGGGGATTATCGTTCTGTTTGTCGTGATCCTCGGCCAAGGGTCGGCAGGCAAGGCGCTGATGCGAACCGAGATGCCAGGTCCGACGCATGATGGTTACACTTCACGGATGCAACATACGGCATGGTTGTTTGGCGCGATCTATCTGGGACTGAATTTGATTCTGGTCATTACCTATCTCGTACTTGGGATGACGATCTACGATTCGATCTGCCATGCTTTTGCGACGATGGCCACGGGTGGCTTTAGCACCTACAACGCCAGTTTGGGCCACTTCGAATCATTGGCCGGAATCAACGGAGAAGCGGTCGAGTACGTAACGATTCTATTTATGGTCCTGGCGGGAACGAATTTTACTTTGCTGTTTTTCATACTGATTGGAAAACCGCAAAAGCTGTTTGCTGACGCAGAGTTCAAAACGTACTTCGGAATTATCTTTGTTGTTTCGGCCGTTGTCATCGCGTTTGGAATGGTATCGGGGGATGACGGGTTCGGGACGTTTCGCGAATCGGTCCGTTACGGTTTGTTTCAAGTTGTCTCCATAATCACGACGACCGGTTTCGGAACTAACGACTTCGATCAGTGGAATCAGACTGGGCGGGCTGCGCTACTGGTTTTGATGTTTGTCGGCGGATGTGCGGGCAGTACCGGCGGCGGCATGAAAGTAATTCGTCATTTGATGGCGGTCAAAATCCTCGGAATGCGAGTCGACCATGCTTTTCAGCCGAAGGTAGTCCGTCTACTGAGAGTGGGCGGCAAACCGGTAGAAGATAAAACTTTGCCCATGGGGATTTTGGTTTACTTCGGATTGATCGCACTAATATTCGCGTTGAGTTTCCTGTGCGTTGTGATGATCGAACCGGATAACACTTGGGGAGCGGATCCGTCACACAAGTTGATCGATTCTGCCAGCGCGGTGGCTTCGACGTTAAACAATATCGGCCCAGGATTGGGTGAAGTCGGTGCTACTCGAAACTATGCGAACTTTAGCAGTTTGACAAAGCTGCTGTTCAGTGTTTTGATGATGCTGGGCCGGTTGGAGATTTTCCCGGTTCTTGTTTTACTTATTCCGGCTTTTTGGCGCGATCAGTGACCTCACCCTCGGAATCTTATTCACCACCGACCGTTTGGCAGTTACTCCTGCCGCATCTGTTTTTTTTATGTGCGGCAGTGGTAATTGTTCTGCTTTCGTTTTCGATGCGCACGGGTGGACAGTCGAATTCTCTGAGAGGTTCCAGTGAGTTTGTTTATTTGCCTTGGTCTAATACTCCACTGCCTCAGTCTTGTGGTTCTCGCATGACGTTCGGGATCAGTTGCCCCGGATGCGGATTGACTCGTTCGTTTATCGCAATCAGCCACGGAAAATTCAAACAAGCTTGGAACACGAACGCAGCGTCGTTCTTGGTTTACGGTTTTGTTTGGATGCAAGTTCCCTGGCGGGCGTTTCAGATATCGCGAATTAGAAAAAACTTGCCTGAAATTCGAACGCTTTGGAGCTATTTGCCGATGGTAATTTGTGCCATCGCTTTAATTGTGCAATGGTTGATTCGAATGAGTAGCGGGGTTTGGGAATTCTGAATGGGCGCAAGTTTGGTTAAAGAGTTTTTGATACGTGGCTGTCGCATGAAAGTCACGATCGCTGGCGAAGGTCCCACGTTACTGTTAGTGCATGGTTTTCCTCTGAACCATCAAATGTGGCGGCACCAGATCGACTTCTTCTCAAAAACGATGCAAGTCGTTGCTCCTGACCTTCGCGGTTTTGGCAACAGCTCTGTAGATGATGCCGAGCAGATTACGATGCAGGACTATGCCGCAGATCTAGTCGAGCTGATCGAGACTTTGGCTCCTGTCGCGCCGGTTACGTTTTGCGGACTTTCGATGGGCGGTTATATCGGTTGGCAATTGCTTGCCACTCACGGTCATTTGGTCGATTCGTTGATCCTCACAAACACTCGATCCGGAGCGGACGACGAAAAAACCGCGCGGGGGCGGAGGTTGTTGGCGGGGCAGGTTCTCAAGCATGGGATTCGTGAGCTGGCCTACCAGATGCCACTCAAGCTACTTTCGTCGGAATCCGAAGACGGTTTGGAAGCGGAATTGAGAGCCGTGATTGCTGCCTGCGATCCGCGTTCGGTGGCAGCCGCCCAGTTAGGAATGTCGGTGCGGCCAAACATGAGTGGGATGCTGAGTGAGATTGCTCAACCCACACTCGTTGTCTGTGGGACCGATGATGTGATCACACCGCCTGAGGAGATGCGAGAGATGGCTTGCCAAATCTCAAACGCAAGCTATGTCGAGATTCCGTCGGCGGGACATATGTCACCTTTGGAGCAGCCAGAGAAATTCAACGCGGCTGTCGATTCGTTTTTGCGAAAATGCAG
>CAZDBA010000113.1:0-16650 GCA_964503615.1 uncultured Pirellulaceae bacterium | reverse complement strand
ACAGGTTCCGCAATTCCGTTGGAATCGACTCGCCACGGTAACCAGCAAACACAATATTCCTCGATCGAGATATCGCTTTTCCGAGGTGGGATCGTAAGGTCTTCGAACTCCAAGTTGTCGACCGACATTTTTTCCTCAAGCGCCTCAACCGCATCACGAAACTCGACCTCCAAATCCTGGAACTTGTTTTCCAAATCCTCAAGTTTATCTTCAGCGCGGTCGATGTCCGAGCGCTCTTTACTCGCACGGCCACGCGCGGTCATAGCCGACTTGGCTCGCCGAACGTTCGTCGAGCTGAGGGTTTTACGCCCCAATAATGCGCCCAGGATCGAGGCTCCCATGGAGAACTTTGACTCCATCTTGCGTTGACGATACTGGTCTTTTTCGACTTCGATTTTATCTTCAGCGCGACGAATTTTGTCCCGAAGCGATGTGAACTTAGTCGCATATTTTGCGCGGAGTTTCTCAACAGCTTCGTCACGCTTTTCTGACAGCTTGGTCTCCAAACGAATTTTGAAATCGCCAAGCGTCTCACCCGCCTCAGAATAGGTTTTGGGGCTGGAACATTTCCAAACTTCCATCTCCTGGCCGCGATAAAGAAACTCTTTGAATTCCTTTTCCCAAGTCTTGTAGTTTTTGGTGACCTGCATATCTTCGGGCAAGTCAGCGAACTCGGCTCCGCCAGGTGCCTCGGACGAATAGTCCAAATCCTCCTGGAGTATTTCCGCATTCTCCCAAACCTCGTCGGGCAGCTCACCGCCTTTGAGCTGAGCAAGCAGCGATTTCTCACACCACTCATCAATCTTGTAAGTGGCGCGAACGAAATGTAAACGTCCGCGACCCATGAGAACTGGTCGATAAAGCAACCGGTCGCCTGACCCGATTCGCTCTCGAGGTTCAACAAACCGCTGAGCAATATCTTTAGGCACTAACTCGCGAGTATCGACGGAAGGTTCCGTATTGACTTCTTTTTCGGCAATCGGGCTGGTCATTGCACTCGCTGAATTTTCGGCAGATTGCTTAATAGCCTCTCTTACGTCGTCGCCTACCAAATCCTGTATCTGGTGTTTTGTCAGCGGACCTCGAAGATAGGACATCGCCCAGCGAGTTTCAAAAACAACCGGTTGATCTTCATGCACGTTGTTCATCAAGAACTTTCGGGCGCCTAGCCCCGCCAGAATCTCTTCGATATCTCGGCGATCAAACGAGGCACCTGTCTGCGCGGCCGCTCCCTCCAACCCTTCCAGAACACGAGCCTTGTCCCGTTCGGTCTGCAAGCGGCCCAGGAACCAGGTCCCCGTATTGGAAAGTCCTTTGTAATCCAAGTCGACCGGGTTTTGTGTTGCCAGAACGACCCCCAAACCAAACGCGCGAGCTTGTTTCAACAGCGTCAACATGGGCTGTTTTGAAGGCGGGTTTTTGGTAGGCGGAAAGTAACCGAACACTTCGTCCATGTACAAAATCGCCCGGAGACTGCTGGTACCGGCTTGAGTTCTCACCCACGAGAGAACTTCGTTTAGCAAAATCGTAACAAAGAACATCCGTTCCGCATCGCTCAAATGCGCGATCGACATGATCGAGATGCACGGCTTGCCCTCGGGCGTATGCAACAAGCTTTTGATGTTAAGCGGTTCGCCCTCCAGCCAACTGGAGAACGACGGCGACGCCAACAGATTGTTCATTGACATCGCCAACGCGTTGCGGTCCTTTTTCGAGAAAAACGAATCCAACTCCATAACGCCAACACGCTGGAAGGGTGGGTCCATGATCTCGGAAATGAGCTTGCCCAAATCCAGGCTTTCTCCCGCCTCCCAGTGCGTTTCAAAAATCTTCGAGATCAAAATGTGTTCGCTGCTGCGAATGGGATCAGCATCGATGCCCATCAATGCCAACAGTCCCGACGTCGCGGCTTGAATCCGCTCACGAAATGCATCGGCGTCACGCAGTACCTCGGGTGGCGGTGCAGAAAACGATTTAAGAACCGTAACCGGTCGGCCGGCAGTACTACCAGGAGTGTAAACGCGTAGGTCGACGTTCTCGCGGAACTGTTTGATCCGTTCGCCCGTTTGTCCCCAACTTTCCAAACCCTCTTTCCATTTCTTGGCTTCGGCAGCCGCAAACTCGCCAACTTCCATCCCCTTCCTACTGGCTTGGCCCGGATCAACCCACGGTTCAAACTCTTCGGCGCTCAAGCCAGGAAAAGTCAGCAACAGGTTCGAGATATCGCCTTTGGGATCGATAACGATTGCCGGTACACGATCCATCCCAGCTTCTTCAAGCAGATCAAGACACAAGCCGGTTTTTCCGGAACCGGTCATGCCGACCACGACGGCATGCGTGGTCAGATCTTTCGAATCGTACAACAAGAGCTCTTCATCAGATTTGTGGTCACCAATGGAGGTTTCCTTACCAAGGTAGAATACGCCAAGTTTTTCAAAATCCTGCATCGACGATAGGTCCTGATTAGTGTTTCGGAAGGTAGTGATCTTTCGCGGCAAGCAAACTCCGCGAACCATTTCGCAAAGCGTCAGCAAGCGGCTTACAGTATCGCGTTTTGCATATAATTTTCCAACCTCGGTATTTACGTTCCGATTTTTTTCGCAAATTACTTCAATATTCACACAGGACATTTGATCAAAAATGGTAAACCGAATCAGTTTTTGGGCATCGACCATACCAGTAGAGTTCGCAAACCGTACAATGTTGCCTCGATCATAGGCAGGCAAGTGCCTACCCAATGAATCACAGACCTAGCCAGAGAACTACTTTATGAAGACGTTGATCAAAAACGCTGATGTCATCCTGCCCTCAGGTTCCAATAAAACCAACGTTTTGATCGTAGATGGCAAGATCGCGGATATCGACCCAGCGATCTCGCTTGAGGCGGATGAGGTGATCGACGCACAAGGTCTTGTCCTATTGCCTGGCATTATCGACGACCAAGTTCACTTTCGCGAACCTGGTTTGACCCACAAAGAAGATCTATCCCATGCCTCACGAGCCTGCGCGGCGGGAGGGGTGACTTCGTTTTTAGAGATGCCCAATACGATTCCCAACGCGACAAACCAAGCGCGAATCGATGAGAAATTGGAGCTCGGTCGGAAAAACAGTCTGGTCAACTATGGATTTTACATCGGTGCAACACCCAACAATCTGGAAGACTTGAAAAACGCAAGTCGCACACCGGGAATCAAAATCTTTATCGGAAGTAGTACGGGAGATTTGCTGGTCGACGACCAGGACACGCTAGAAAGAATTTTTGCCGAAACGACATTGCCGATCTGTGCCCACTGCGAAGATGAATCAACCGTTCGTGCCAACGCCGAAGCGCATGCAGGCAACACCGAGATTGCAACACATTCCAAAATCCGGGATCACAAGGCGGCGTTGATCGCGACCAAGCGGGCTGTGGACCTGGCGGTTCGGCATCAACATCGCTTTCATACTTTGCATGTCTCGACGGCGGACGAGATTGAGGTCGTCTCATCAGCACCAGGGATTGTGACTGCCGAAGTTTGCCCGCACCATTTGTTCTTTAACATCGAAGACTACGATCGACTGGGCTCGTTGGTAAAAATGAACCCATCGATCAAAAACAAATCAGACAACGCTGCCCTGTGGCAAGCTCTGTTAGACGACAAGATCACTGTTATCGCCACCGACCACGCGCCGCACACTTTGGAAGAAAAACAACAACCTTATCCTGCTTGCCCATCCGGTTTACCAGCAGTGGAAAATTATCTCGCCTTGATTTTGAATCAAGTCAATCAGGGGCGATGTTCACTGGAGCAAGTTGCCAAATGGATGTGCAGCGAACCAGCAAGAATCTGGAACATGGTTGGCAAAGGAAAAATCGAAGTCGGCGCGGATGCCGATCTGGTCCTGATCGACATGAATCTATCGCGCGAAATCAAAAACGGACAGCAGCAGACTAAGTGCGGCTGGAGTCCTTGGGCGGGTGAGACGCTTACCGGCTGGCCTGTTAAAACGTTTGTGATGGGACGCGAAGTCTACCGCTGGGAAAACGGGGCGAAATTCGACGAGGCGACAAAAGGAAGCGAAATCCAATTTGCAACGGCTGGTAACGCTTAAGAAACCAGTCCTTTGGTCACCATCATAAACACGTCTTCGAGATTGGGCTCTTTTTCTGCGTAGCTTTTGACTTCGACCTCTTGCTTAACCAGAGAGGCGAGCAGCTGAGCCGAGTTGTGATCGGGAGACGAAAATTCAATCGTTATTTTATCTCCGTCGACTTGGACATCACGAACTTCGGTGTTGCTGCGAATAATCGAAAGTCCAACATCGAGGTTCGAACCGATGCGAGCCTCGATCACCTGGTTGCCACGGATTCGCTTGTAGACATCGCCGATCGGACCGTGCATCAGCAGCTTACCTCGCTCTACAATTCCGATCGAAGTACAACAGTCGGCCAGTTCGGTCAAAATGTGACTGGAAATGAGAATGGTTTTGCCCATGCGCCGCAGTTCTTTCAAAAGCGCTTTTACCTCGACACGAGCACGCGGGTCCAGACCACTCGCCGGTTCGTCCAGAATCAATACAGGTGGGTCATGGACGAGCGTTTTGGCCAAGCACAAACGCTGCTTCATTCCACGTGAAAGTCCGTTTACGTAGTCGTCTCGTTTGTAGGTCAAATCCAGCAACTCCAATACGTCCGGAATGACTTGCTTGCGCTGCGAACGACTAAGCCGGTAAGCCACGGCAAAGAAATCCAAGAACTCCCAGACTTTCATTCCATCGTAAACACCGAACGCATCAGGCATGTAACCTACGCTCCGACGAACATTCATCGGGTCCTGTGTCACACTGTAGCCGTTAACGGTCGCTTCACCTCGAGTCGCCTTGAGTAACGTAGCCAGAAAACGGATCGTAGTGCTTTTCCCAGCACCGTTGGGACCGATGAAGCCGAACATTTCTCCTTCCTTGATTTCCAAATCAAGATTCTCCACCGCAGTAAAGCCGCCATACTCTTTGCCAAATCCACGTATTTCAATCATGCTTTTCTATCTCTCTCGTCTGCTTTGGCTTTCTCGGATTTGAATCTGTTTTCAGTTGGTCGGTTCTAAACTCTCTGGATCTTCTTCGTCGTCTTCGGCTTCTTCTGCCTCTTTAGATTTTTCGGAAAATTCAAAGTCGAAATCTTCCGGCCTCAAAAATGAGCCCCAGTGATTTTTGTCAGGAACAGCTTTCAAAAGAGGACTGCGGTTTAGATGTACCAGTACCAAAGTTAACTGATGCAATTGAGTCGCCTTGGGAATCAATTGGTTTTCAGTGATCTTCTTACCCGTAAATCCGATCAAACGATCCTCACCGGGGCCCATTTGCAAGTGGCTTTTGATTCCGAACAGCATCCGTCCCAAGTTTAACTGGGGAACCGAAGACGGGTAGAGCTTGTCAAAAACCTGGAGGAACCTCTCCTTCGTAATTGGCGTAGAGGGATTCAGTCCGCTCTGGTCCAGTTCACTGTTCTTTTCAAGCGTCTTTGCCATTTCGGTCTTGAATTCTTCAAAGTCCTTGATTTGCGGAATTTTGCCATCGTCTAAAACATCAAACGAGACCATTATGCTCTCACCAAAGTGCTTCTCCCAAATCTTTTCATTGGTCCAGTAACTGAACTCAGAAGTTTCAAACCATTTCTCGTAACTACTCTGCTTATCAACCGATTCAAAAGCGAGCTCTGTGCTCGCTCCACTTTCGAGGTCTCCAATCCACGCCAGTTGATATCCACCACTCGCCGTTCGCCGCAGCACCCCCGCAGAGCTCAGATCCAGAGCCGTCGTATTCGAAAGCGTTGTTCCCTTGAGCGAAAAAGTTCCTTGTGAATCAAGGACCATTTCCGTGTGCAACATTCCTGTAAAGTTGGATTGGATCAAAAACTCTTCCATCCGGTTATCGACAGTTTGATTTTGACGCACACCTCGGATAATTTTGTCCGGATCTGCTCGAAAGTCGGCCGCGGTTTTGGAGGGAAAGGGCAGGGCAGCACCGGTAGAGTTTTCCAACGACATCGCGTATCGAGTTGATAGCGAAGTGTACATTGCCGAATACTCAGTCAAATGCCCACGTGGATAATCACCATGCAATTCCAGCAAAGCCAACTGGGTCTGGCTGCGAACGAATCCAATATCCAGCGTTGCCATTTTGACAACAGCAAACGCACCTCCGACCGCAATGATCGGAGCAGCGATCCAAGCCCATTCGACTTTACCGATCAAACGAAACAAAACCCAGTTAAGCGGTACCAAAACCAAAACGTAAACAGTTAGCAGCTTAAGCACAAACCCGGGCGAGGGCGGGTCGATACCCGCTGCTGTGTTCAAAGCAACTCGCGCGGCGCTGCTGATACCACTGTAGTCATCCCACGCGGCAACACCTGATTGATCGTCGTGCTTGTAGCCACCATAGTGCCAATGGTCCTTGGAGTTTCGATTAACAGCGTTTCGACCCACCTCTTGCATATCATACGGATCCACATCGTAGTTTCCGTAGATCCGGTTCTGGCCCGGCAAAGTACCATCTGTTTTCAGGCCGGGCAAAGAGACCTTCTCGGCTGCGGGCAAGTCACGACTGGTGAAGCGGACCGTCGAACCCAACAGCGGATCGTAAGGGCTGGTTAAGTCTTTAGTCCATTTAAAATCAACGAAGAAGTCTTTAGCATAAAATTTGCGAGCAGGCTTTCGCAGCAGACAGCCGTTAAAGAAACTGGAAAAGCTTCTCCAACTCACCGTTGGCGATTTTGAGTTCAAAGGGAACTTTGTCATTACAATCCGACCACGACCCACCATTCGTTCGATCGCTAACTCGCCCGTTCCCTCGATGTAACTGGCATCCGGGTGGGGCTTCCAAGCAACACCCAACAATTCAGACCCGACTCGATAGAGCTGTTTAATTCCGCGAACGGAAACACTCCAAGACGCGTTCAATTCGTCGAAATCGTCCTGCGTCAGGTTTACGGAGCTTTCAAACGTCGCGGGTAAGTAGGGTGTCAAGAAACAGTTTCGCAGTTTGTCCAGACTGTCTGGACCGCTCAAGATAATCTGCCCGCCAAAATGCAACCAATCCAACATCGCCTGTTGTTGCTGTGAATCCAATTCTTCAGGCAATATATCGTCCCAAAGCAGATAAGCCGTTGTTGTCCAAGTCATCGCGTTGCGAGATAGCGGCAAAGGATCTGCTGGATCAGAAATCACCACCTCGTAAAACGGCTGGCCCGACATTCTCGACTCCATGGTGCCTACATCAGGCATTGCTATACAGTCGAGCTTGTTCAGATAGCGAAACACATCTGGCCGTTTCGTCAGCACAACGAAATGAAACTGGCCTGGATGCATCAAAGGATGGGGTTGGCGGATACTGACTTGGGGAACTCCCGTTCTACCGCCCAGCGTGTACTCAACGTTCGCCGAACGAAATGACGTGTCTCTTCTAGGCAGGTAAACGGTCGTTTCAAGGTTCTTCCATTGTCCCTTTGCCAGAGAAACCGGACGTTCGGCGTATGAATAATAGTCAGTCCCCAAAATTCGAACCGGCGCTCCGCTTGCGCTGGTAACTTTTGCAGTGAACCGACCATTCGCATCAAAATTATTTGCAATCAACGGAAAGTGCACGTTGACCCAATGCCCAGGTTTGGTGCGATTGGAAAGCAGGTTTCTGAGACGTCTTTCCTTAACTAGCTCCTCGTCTATTTCCTCAGGTTTTGCATCAGGATCGATTGGCTTTGGAAACGTGCCTGGAAAGATAATGGGGGTGCGAGACTCAAAATTATCTTTGGGCTTCTCTTTTTTCTTTTCCTCTTTTTCCTTCTTCAATTCCGCTCGAGTCTTCTTGTCCTTCCCTTCGTCATCATTGCAACCACCACACCCAGTGATGAGTACCATCGACGATAACAGCAACGGAAAAAAGAAACAGCGAAACCAAAAACCTGCCATCTGTTTGCGAAATCCCTCAGTTTGCATTTTGCAAACAATTATGAAAATTAATCTTCGCCAAGCCCAGCACCTATCGTAACTCCTTGGGCTTGCCCCAAGAGATAGTTTAACGAATTAAAAAACCCAGATGTTGTTGGTAAGCTTAGTTGAACAAAAGATTTTTCAACCGGAAACTGCTGAGTCCATGAAGATCCGAACGCTGTGAGCGGTATCTTTGGGCCCATCTCCCTGCACTAGGCCGAGAGGAATTTTGCGGCAGTAAACGTATTCTGCAACAGCATTGTTACCGTCAGGGGACCGACTCCGCCCGGGACGGGAGTGATCCAAGAGGCCTTTTTGGCGACCTCTTCGAAATCGACATCTCCAACCAATCCCTCTTCGGTGCGATTGATTCCTACGTCGACCACGACCGCACCTGGTTTGACCATATCTGCGGTCACAAATTTGGCTCGCCCGACCGCTGCGATCAAAATGTCGGCTTGCCGGGTAACCGAAGGGAGATCAGGAGTCCGGCTATGACAGATCGTGACGGTCGCGTTGGCCATAGCGCTACCCAAATCAGACGACCGTTGCACCAACATCAGTGCCATCGGTTTTCCGACAATATCGCTGCGGCCCACAACACAGACGTTTTTCCCCTCGGTCGTCACCCCGGAACGGTGCAACATTTGAACAATACCGTGAGGCGTGCATGGCAGAAATCTCGGTCGGCCTTGTGAAATCAAGCCCACGTTAGTCGGATGAAAAGCATCAACATCTTTTCGCCAGTCCACTGCGTCCAACACTCGAAGTGTATCGACCTGATCGGGCAGAGGCAGCTGAACCAGAATTCCATGAACGTTGGTATCCTCATTCAACGAGTTGACTTTGGCCAAAACATCTTCGGTAGTTGATTCCGCAGACATTCGATGCAATTGGCTGCTGAGACCCGCTCGCTTGCAAGCTCGTTCCTTGTTACGAACGTAAACCTGACTGGCAGGATCTTCGCCAACCAGTACAGCGGCCAAAGTTGGAGTCACATTTGACTCTGCCACAAACGCGGTGACTTCGGTTTTAATTTCGGCTTGGACCTGCTTGGCAATTGCTTTGCCGTCTAAAATTTTTGCAGTCACTATTTTACTTGATCCTTCAATAGTTTAACGATTCGATAAGACCTGCCGAGTTAAAGAACGCTTGGCAGTTTAGCTGACTGGCACAGGTTCCTCTTCTGGAGTGGTCGCGTCATCCATCGGGCTGACGGGCGGCTCCAACTCCAGTTTGTCCAAGTTCTCTTCGATCACCCGTTTAAGCATGCGACACTCTTCGCGAATCCGTTCTTGCGTTGGATTTTTATTCAAAGGTACGAGAACTCGAGCAAGGCCCTTTCCCTCTTCTTTGACTTTATAGCTCAGCTTGGTTTTGTCTTCACCGGCTTCTTCCAAGCGAAAGATTGCAGTCGAAACCAAAGAGTCACTTTTGTTCTGCAACGCGATCATCGAATCCTGAGCGTACTTGATCACTTCTTGCCGCAGAGTGACCTTACGACCTTTGTCTAACATGACAATCTCGTACATGGGACTCTGACCTTCTGGCGTATCGATCAAATCCATTTCTTGCAGCCCCGAAATCCACTGCTTTAGATACTTGGGAGTCGAGAGAAAAACAAACACTTCCTGGGGTGTTGCGTTCAAAGTGACTTCGGTGCTGCATTCCTTCTTTTTGCCGCCTACAAACCAAAGCGCGCCCGTGACCGTGGCGATCACAACCAGTGCGTACATGGCAAATTTCGTAAGAGGTGTCACTTTGGCGCTCGTTGAATAGGAGGTCGAATCTGGTAAGAAACGGGAGGAAATGAGATATACAAATGGTAACTACCTCGGTTTTTTTCGCAACTCAAACTACACACTGTGTTGCTCACCCAACCATCTGGGCATTTTCACCGCATATTCGATGGCCCGTATATTTTGCCAGAAGTGCTTACAACCCACACGTTATCAGGACAAACACGGATCCTGCCCCGCGTAAACGACTTGTGGAAATGCACATTTGCCAGTAGCTGATCTTTTTTTCCCAAGATCTTTTTGAGCATGGCGAACCTATCAAAACAGTTTGCGTCTTTAAGGGACCAAACGGAACGGATTGGTTAGTAATGAGAAAGCCCGCAACACAAAGCAGGGCAACTGACCAACCCACTTAAAAAACAACACACATCAAATTCAGGAATCAGACAGTTCAATGAGTCACGTACGGTCAATCACGAAACGCACCTATTGCGATACCGCGGTCAATGGCTGCATTCGCAATGCAATAGCCTTCGGCATTTTCGCTGAACAGGGGTTGTTGCTACCGATGCGCCTTTGATGCTTGGCCTGAACTTTTTGAAAAGATTCGAAGCCCGGCGTCATCAGACCTCGGGCTTTTTTGTTGCCCTGACTTAATTCAGGAACACACCCAAGCCCGCAAGACTCTGGCGGCACCCAAAAAAAGACAACACGGTTCGATAGCTTAGACGGCAAAGCGTCCGGTTGAAGCCCGGAAGACAAGGATTCGAGCGCCTTTCGAACCGCTGCGATCGAGTTGCGCAATCACCGAACTTAACTCACCCTTTTACTAACACAAACTTTAACTCCGAGAGGAAAAACCAAACACGCAAAAACAAACTACGCCCCGTTCGTCTAACGGTCCAGGATAGCAGACTTTCAATCTGCAGATGAGGGTTCGATTCCCTCACGGGGTGCTTCTGAAATTCAAAACTCGTAACTAACAAAACGGAAAGCGGGAAATGAACTTTAGAAACAACATCAAGTCGAGGTGCAGAAGGTAGCACGCGTGCTTTGGGCGCACGAGGTTGCGGGTTCGACTCCCGCGGACTTGACTACTGAACCCATCAAAGGTTCGCAAAAATTTTGTGGAGAGGATGCTGGCAATCCCAACGGGTCTCATAAGCCTGTGCCCGAGAGGGCCGCGAGTTCGATTCTCGCCTCCACAACTAAACAACGGTAGTCGAGGGCTGGTCGCCCAAACTTGGCTGATAACTAAGTTGCGCTGGGTTCAATTCTCAGGGCTACCACTGAAAAAACATTAGTTCAAAACAAATCTAATTACTTAGTCAAAGGAACAATCCACCATGCGATCTCGATGGAAACGCGCGGCCCGAATATCAAATTTCGGATCGTAGTGTAACGGCAGCACAGTGGCCTTTTAAGCCTCTAAGTAAGGGTTCGAATCCCTTCGGTCCGACTCTCTGACAATGTGCCAAAAACGGCGCGTGGCTCAGTGGTAAGAGCAGGTGTCTTATAAGCACCAGGGCGAAGGTTCGATTCCTTCCGCGCCGACTGAAACCAGAAACAACAAACAACCGAGCACAACACAAACTAATTAAGGGACTTAAAAAACACAGCACAACTTCGTTTTAAACACTCCGGGTTCAAGGTGTTATTGGCAGCATGTCTGGCTCTTACCCAGATCGGAGAGGGTTCGAATCCCTCTGAACCCACTGAAAACTTTTTAAGCACTGGTCGTCTAGCGGCCAAGACTCCGCCTTGGTATGGCGGCGACGCGAGTTCGATTCTCGCCCAGTGCTCTTGTTGATGTGACCATCGCATCAATGTATTGATCTTTGAAAATTGGAAATTGCATAAAGCCTTTTTACACAGGTGGCTTTGCGACGGCTATTGTTGATGCGGCTCTGCTGGAGTGCACGACTAATTGGCCGGGTTCATCTTCGGATGGCGTTGTAAAGCTCACCTGTTTTTGCACCCATGATGTAGCGGTAGCCTACTGCCTTGCCATGGCGGAAGTGTGGGTTCGATTCCCACTGGGTGCTCTTGGAAGATGACGGGCTACGCGGACAAATCGGTCCGCGTAGCAGGAAACGGTCTTCATTCTTTTTGATCTTTACGCTGCAAGTTTCATGAACGCTAAATCGTTTTTCAGCCAATGAAGTTTGCAAACTTAAAATCGTGTCCTTGGCCGAGCGGCATAGGTGCCTGACTTCCACTCAGGTTAGGCGAGTTCGATTCTCGCAGGACACTCTTAATTTATGGAAACCTGACGTGTCAGCGAGAAACAGCTGCGAGTTACCATTACAGACGCTTTCGCGTCCAAAGTAATTGCCACTAGGCGATCACATTTCTTCCCTAAAGGCCCATTGGTCCAGTCTGGAGTGGACGCCGCCCTGTCACGGCGGAGATCACCGGTTCAAATCCGGTATGGGTCGCTAGTGTTTTCGCGTACGGTACGCCAACGGCTTGAGCGGCTTGTCTTAGAAACAAGTGTTTGCGAGTTCGAATCTCGCCCGTACGACTTTTAACGAATCGTTTTGAATTCGAATTGAGGCTGTGCTTTTAATTTAGATGTTAACGTTGACTTAACAGTTTCTTCATCTTGTACCATTATCATCTGGCACTTCAAAACAAATCAACTTTGAGGTTCCGATGAAAAAACTGCTGATCGCATTTGTTGTTACTACATTATTTACTGCAACCGCGACGCTAAACGCCCAAGTTATCCTTAACGAATACAACGCAGTATCAGGGAGTAACCACCTAGATGAGGTGCTGTTTGCAGACAGTGATCAAGCCGACACTGCCTTTGGAAGAATTCAAGGCAATGGCGGCAATTGGTTCGAGTTACTCGTTATTGGCGATGCAGAATCATCAATCGTAGATATGCGAGGCTGGACGCTCAACTGGACTGAAGAGGAAGAGGTGAGCCCAGGTGTTAATGCACAGGGAACAATCACACTCAGCAACGACAGTATCTGGGCCGCAGTCGAGCGCGGCACCATGCTCACGTTCATCGAGACTCCGGATGCAGGTGGAATAGCTGGAATCAACACGTCGACCGATGTTTCGTTCGATCCGAGCGCTGATGACTGGCACATGAATTTTTGCACGACGCAGGAGCAGGTCTCGGGAACACTTTTGACTGCGACTACCAATGACGGTTTGGCAGGTGAGTTTTCTGTTGGAAATGACAACTGGCAACTAACCATTATGGATGCTGATGGCAATGTGGTCTCTGGACCAACCGGCGAAGGTGATGGCAATCTATCAGGCGTGAGTAGTCGAGAAGTTGGCAAGTTAGAAGGCTTGATCGCACCAGACGCAACACTAGATGGCTGGCTGGCTTTGGAGCTTGCCACTGCCCCCTACGACGACGGAACGTCCAGTAGCTTTGGTGGAGCCAACTTGTTTAGCGGCGGCACACAAATGCAAGACTTGTCCGCTCTACGAGCTCAGACATTGCTGGGAGACGTCAACCAGGACGGTGAAGTCAACTTTTCGGATATCGGTCCGTTCATTGGCTTCCTTTCAAGCAACATGTTTCTTGCTGAAGCTGATATCAATCAGGACCAAATGGTGGATTTCCAGGACATTAGTCCTTTCATTGGATTGCTGAGTAATCCGCAGTAAGGCTTCAAGCATCGCGAAGCGAAAGTTTAGATCTTTTTGTACAACTCGTAGTTAGGAAAGTTATGAGAAATACTAATCGGTTCAACGGATTTACGTTGGTCGAGTTATTGGTTGTGATTGCAATCATTGGCATTCTGATCGGAATGCTGCTACCGGCCGTTCAGTCGGTGCGTGAAGCGGCCAGACGGACTCAATGCTTGAACAATATGCGTCAGCTGGGCCTGTCCCTTCACAACTACGAAAGTGCTCACAATACGTTTCCTCCCAGTCGTTTGGAACCCAATGATCAGCGGATTCCCGCCAGTCAGACTGCGAACTCCCGTGCTGAAACAGCGTTTCAAAGTTGGACAACGTTATTGTTGCCGTTCATCGAGCAAGTCAATCTCAGCGACAACTTTGACTACAACGCCCCATGGTTTGATGCGAATGGATCAGGCAACTTGAGCGTAATCTCAACACAACTGTCGATTTATCAATGCCCTTCTTCGCCCACGCCCGATGGAGTAGATCCCTATCATTGTTTGGGGGCGGCAGCAGGAGACTACGGATCGATCAACGAGGTTAAAAGGCGAGTTTACACCGATGTCCTCGGCATCGCTGATCCTGGCGAAGAGGCCCGATCTGGACTGTTGTCCAGATTCGTCGAAAACCGGATTGCTGTGGCTACAGATGGATTGAGCAACACACTTTATGTGGCCGAGTGTGCAGGGCAACCCGAAGTGCACATCGCCAGCGGGAAAATGACCAGCGAAGACTTTGCCAGATACCGTGACGACAAAGTCATTGATTTCAACGGCAGCTTCGTACCCGAGGATGGTACGGGATGGGCTGACCCAGATTGCGGCTTCAGCATCAACGGAGCCACCAACGATGGGCTAGACAGGCATGGCCCAAGGATGATCAATGCGATCAACGTAAGTGAGGCTTTTTCGTTTCACGATGGCGGGGCAAATTTTGCCATGGCCGATGGGTCGACTCATTTCATTTCAGATTCGATCGCGCCAGAGACCTTCGTTGGTTTGTGTACACGTGCCGGCGGCGAAGTAGTTGAAGACTTTTAATTTAGCTCGTTCCATGGAAAAACAACGGATGTTTCGGATTCAACTTATTTGCTTGATTGCTTTTTGTTTCACCTTTTTGATCGAAGCGAGCTTGTCAGGGCAGACGCGACAGGATTTGGTCAAAGAATCAGTCGCTTTGATCGGCGCAGCTTCGATTGCAGGCGACTCGTTAGACTTGTCCGATTTGTCAGAGGTATTGATTCCTGAGTCAGGTACCACCGATGACGTTATCGCTCCGGGCACAGAATTTACCAACAATATGCTGGGCGGCATTTCAGCGATTGCGTGGACTGGAGAAGGGGATCGTTACTGGTGCTTGCCAGACCGAGGCCCTTTGGATGGTGCTGTGGACTGGAGCTGCCGAGTTCATCAAGTTCGAATCTCGATCAACTCCGAAGATGACCAGCATCCAGACATCACGACCGAACTCGTCAGCACGGTTTTACTCAAGGACAAACGGCGAATTCCTTATACAGGTTTGGCGTCATCAGTTGTGGCTTCTGAAACACACACGAGTCGGCTAGACCCAGAAGGCATAAGAGTTGGCGACGATGGAAACTTATTCATCTCTGATGAGTATGGTCCACGATTGATTGAGTTTTCGCCAAACGGCGAGTTCATTCGAGAGTTTAGGATGCCCAACCGCCTATTAGTGGAAAACCCGGATGTTTCGAAGCCAACGGAGAACCCAAAAAACGTTTCGGGTCGCCAGTCGAATCGAGGCATGGAAGGGCTTGCCATTGCTCCCGATGGGAAACGATTGTTTGGTCTCATGCAGAGCCCTTTATTACAAGACTCTTTTCGGATGCTTCCGACTGACAAGCCGACGGGGCTGAACTGCCGCCTGCCAGTTTTCGAAACCACAGGTGAATGTTGCCAAGAGTATGTTTACTCTCTGGACGATGGCTCGAACAAGCTAAATGAGATTTTGGCTTGCGACAGCAATAGTTTTATTGCGATTGAACGAGATGGTCTCGCAGGCGAGGAAGCTCAATTCAAAAAGCTAGTTCTGGTTTCGGTCGCTGATGCATCTGATGTTCGCAGCGTCGAAAAACTGCCTCCCAGAGAGTTGGATAAAGAGATCAAAAGTGTCAGCAAACGAGTGTTGATTGACTTGCTGGATCCGAAGTGGAATCTTGCTGGCACTCAGATGCCGGAGAAGATCGAGGGGTTGGCATTTGGGCCAGATTTCTCGAATGGAGATCGGCTGCTTTTGGTTGCTTCGGACAACGATTTCATTCGCGATAACGCCACAATGATCTACCTGTTTCGGGTACCCGAAGAGGCGTTGGTTTTTGACGGATCGAAAAAAGTCTCCGCCATTTCTCGTTAGCAGGCGGTTCTTACGCATTCACCCTTGGCTAACCGAGGCCAAGCGAGCATGCCGACAATGCAATGGCATGGCGCGCCGCAGGGCTTTGCCACATGCTTGTGAGTGTGCGCGACTAAAGCGCTCAAACACTCAAATCATAGTCTCATCGCGAAACCCATTCTGGGTTTGCATTTGATTTCTTTCTCAAGGCCCATTGGTCCAGTCTGGAGTGGACGCCGCCCTGTCACGGCGGAGATCGCACGGTTCAAATCCGGCATGGGTCGCTTTTGTATTCGAGAATTTCGTGTTCAAGAATCGTACGGTACGCCAACGGCTTGAGCGGCTTGTCTCAAGAACAAGTGTTTGCGAGTTCGAATCTCGCCCGTACGACTTTTAACATTCAATTTTTTTCTCGGGGATCGGCTAACGGTTAGGCCATCTGCCTTTGAAGCAGATAGTGAAGGTTCGAATCCTTCTCCCCGGACTTGGTAGTTTTGCGACAGTTTGGTTGCTGGATCGTGACCGACCAAAACAATTTAAAAACGTATGCGAATATTGGGAGAGTAGCTTTAGTGGCAAGAGCAGGCGGCTGTTAACCGCAAGGTCGAGGGTTCGAATCCCTCCTTTCCCGCTCTCGTTTTTCAACCACCGTGTTTGAAAGACAAAATTTATGCCTGGTGAGTGTGATGGATGCACGACTGTCTTCGAAACAGTTAGACGAGGTTCGATTCCTCGACGAGGTACTGAGTAAACTCAAATTCGATTTGGAGTTTGCCAAACAAGCCCTGTGGGTGTGATGGATTGCATCACTGTTTACGGAACAGTTGGACGAGGTTCGATTCCTCGACGGGGTACTAGCAACGCTCGTGAGCGGCAGGGCGCTAGCCCCTGTCTCTCACAATTAGATCTCTCCCTTTTTAAGGCCCCTTCGTCCA
>CAZDBA010000112.1:0-16719 GCA_964503615.1 uncultured Pirellulaceae bacterium | reverse complement strand
GAGTCAGAAGCGGTTGAGGAGGCAGTTGAGGCTGAGCCCGAAGCGGAGGCTGAGCCGGAATTGTCGCCCGAAGAATTGGAGTTTACCGATGACGAGATCGTAACTGATGATGATCTCGAAGAAGATGGTGATGAGGACGCTTCTCCGATCGAAGAGTTTGTTGAGGCTCCGGTAGTGGCTTCAGACGATCTGGAGATGGATTGGTATATTCTCAAGGTTCAGGTGAACCGCGAGAAGGGGATTTGTGAGGCTTTGACTCGTCGCGTTAAGCAGGCGGGTATGGAGTCTTATTTTGATGACATCCTGGTTCCGACTGAGGATGTTCGTGAATTTTCGAAGTCAGGCAAGCAGCGTGTCGTTAAGCGAAAGCTGTATCCTGGTTATATCGTGGTTCACATGGCGATAAACGATGACACTTGGTTCCTGGTCCGTGAGACTCCTGGGATTGGTGATTTTACGGGTGCGGTTGGCAAACCAGCTTCGTTGAGTCAGCAGGAGATCGATCGAATTATGGCCACTACGCGTCCGAAGGTGGAAGATGAAGATGCCGCGGATGCAATCAAGACCTCGATTCGACACAAGGTTGGTGATCGAGTGCGGGTCAAAGAAGGTTATTTTCAGAATTACGAAGGTGATGTCTCCAAGATCGACGAACGGAATGGTCGTATTGAGGTGATGATCAATATTTTTGGTCGACCTAATCCGGTAGAGTTGGATCACTGGCAGGTGGAAGACATTTAGGAAACAGTAACGGCAGAGGATCGGCTGGCTCGATCGTGTTGTTAATTTTAAGCGAAAAGAATCATGGCAAAGCAAGTTACAGGTCAAGCGAAATTTCAGGTTCCCGGTGGTCAGGCGACTCCCGCGCCACCTGTTGGTACATCGCTCGGTAAGTTCGGTATTAACCTTGGGCAGTTTGTTCAGCAGTTTAATGACCGTACCAAGGAATATAACGGGATTCCGATCCCGGTAGTGGTCCGTGTTTTCAATGACCGTTCGTTCGAGTTTGATACGAAAAGCCCGCCAGCTGCGGCGCTGCTCAAACTGGCTGCGGGAATTGCAAAGGGTTCGGGAGTTCCGAACCTGACAAAGGTTGCCACGGTAACACGATCTCAATTGGATGAGATTGTGGAGAAGAAGAAAGCGGATTTGAATGCCACAGATCCCGACAATGCTCGTCGCATGATCGAAGGAACGGCCCGTAGTATGGGGATCAACGTCGTAGATTAGTTTGCCAAATTTGAGGTGAACTGGCTCTTTGGCGTTATTTCAAACGGATTGAATTGAGCTGTTTTTCAGTGTCAAGAAACATTAGGTAAAAGTTAGATGGTCAAGCGTTCAAAACGATACAAGGCTCTTGGTGAGACGGTCCCTGCAGAGGCGGTCGATTTGTCAAAAGCGGTCGAAGTCTTAAAGGGTTTCGAGGGAACTAAATTCGATCAGTCGGTCGAGGTTCACATGCGATTAGGAATCGATTCCAAGCAGGCTGATCAGCTTGTTCGTGGCTCGATTGTATTGCCGCATGGAATCGGAAAAAGCCAGCGTGTAATTGTCTTTGCCAAAGGCGACGCGGCAGCGGCTGCTGAGGCGGCCGGTGCGGATCGAGTTGGTCAGGAAGAGTTGGCTAAAGAAGTGCAGGGTGGTTGGTTGGACTTTGATGTCTGTATCGCATCACCTGACATGATGGGTGTCGTTGGGCCGTTGGGTCGCGTGTTGGGCCCTCGTGGTTTGATGCCTTCACCACGTGCTGGAACGGTTACACCTGATGTGGCCAATGCCGTTTCGGAATACAAGGCAGGTAAAGTTGAGTTCCGAAACGACGATGGCGGTAACGTTCATGCGATCGTGGGCAAGCTGAGTTTTGAAAAGAAGAAATTGCAGGAGAATATCGCTGCGTTTATCTCTTTGATCGACTCACTACGACCTAATTCGTCAAAGGGAACTTATATGCGTAGTGTTTCGATTACTGCCACTATGAGCCCTTCGGTTCCAGTCGTCGCATAATGGGTTTGCCTGTAAGTCGCCTGCCGTTTGGCGGTTGGATCGGCTTGCTAATTTTCAGCAGCATTTGGGCTTTGCATTTTTTGGCAAGCCTGTGATTCAAAAAACAACAAAGTGATAAATAGTCATGAGTAGATACGTAAAAGATTTGTTGGCCAAGGAGTTGGCGTCTCGCGTAGAAGGAGTTGGGGATTGCCTGGTCGTAAACGTCTTGGGCATCGAAGCGAACGACACTGTCGAATTGCGACGTAAGTTTCGCGAAAAAGACATCAAGTTGATGGTGGTCAAGAACAGCTTGGCCCGTCGCGCAACAGAAGGAACAGCGTTGGCTCCTGCTTTTGAGGGGCTGACTGGACCGGCTGCTATCGTTTGGGGAGCGGATGACTTTGTCTCGCTCGTCAAAGAAGTGACCGAGTTGGATAAGGATGAAGAGGCTTACGAGCATTTTAAAGCTCGTGGCGGCGTCATGGACGGCGAACAATTGACACCTGAGCGTGTCAAGGAGATCAGTAAGTGGCCAAGTCGAGCCGAGCAACTCAGCATGCTGGTTGGTCAGATCCTGGGCCCTGGTTCACAATTGGCTGCACAGCTGAAAGGTCCGGGTGGCGCACTTGCCAGCCAGGTCGAAGAGGCTGGTGAGAAAAACGGCGAAGGATAGACCGAACTTAGTACTTTTTTCGCGGAAGCCTGCTTTGGCTTTCGATTTAAATACCCGTTAAAAACAAACAACAACAATAACTATATCTTGCTGTCAGGGCGCAAACGCAAACGTCCGCTACGAACAGCTTGAAGAGAAAGGCCTTTTAATTATGTCCGAAGAAACAGCAACAATCGAATACTCTGCCGAAGCAAAAACTATGGGCGATCAGATCGCTGGTTTGACTTTGAAGCAAGCCAAAGAGTTGAGCGATTACCTCGAGAACGAGCACGGTATCAAAGCCGCTGCTGGCGGAGGTGTTGTGATGGCTGCAGGTGGCGGTGGTGGCGGTGAAGAAGCTGCTGCTCAAACAGAGTGGGATGTTATCCTCACTGGCTTTGGCGACAAGAAGTTGGACGTGGTCAAGATTGTCAAAGCGATCACTGGCGCTTCTCTTATGGAAGCCAAGAAGATGGTCGAAAGCTGCCCAGCGACTCTCAAGGAAGGCGCTTCGAAAGAAGAAGTTGCAGAGATCAAGGAAAAGGTCGAAGGCGCTGGCGGTGCAATCGACACCAAGTAGTCAGCTTTTACCAATGGAAATTAGCGCAGGCCTGACGAAATCAGGTCGAGCGCTTTTTTGTATTGGTTGATCAACGTGCGTTGCGGGTTCTGGATTGGCCCGCAGCGATAACACGCAGCGTGATATCCAGTCCTCCCGTTTACTCTACGTTGACCCACCGGCGTGCCAAGAGTGCAGATTTTTAATTCTGTCGCGAATAGGCCCTATGGAAGGTGCGCGCTGACCCAGCGTTGCATTCTCTCTTGTGATTGTGTTGTTGTTTCCCTCATTTGCGGGGAATCTGCGCAATCAATATGCCGTAGATGGTCAAAGGTAAGTAACGGATCCCCCAACTAGCCGGAGACATTCCGTTATGGCGATAACAAAAGAACGAAGACTGACTTGGGAAACTGTCCGCAAGTTCGGAACTGGTCGTGAGTATCAATTGCCCAAGGATTTAACAAAAATCCAAACAGCGAGCTACGCCAATTTCCTTCAGTTAGATGCTGAACCTGAGAAGCGAAAAGACCATGGCATCGAAGGTGTCTTGAAAGAGATTTTTCCGATCCAAAGCTATGATGGCTCACTCGCATTGAGTTACGTGCGCTATGAATTGGGCAAGCCTCGTTACACGCCTGAAGAGTGCCGTCAGTTGCGTTTGACCTACGGTCAACCGTTTCGTGTTTGGCTTCGATTGGAAAAAGAGCAGCCCGTCGAAGAAGAAGTTTTCCTCGGCGATATTCCGATCATGATGGGTGGTGGCGAGTTCATCATCAATGGTGCGGAGCGTGTTGTTGTTAGCCAGTTGCACCGTAGCCCCGGAATCGACTTTGTTCGCGCGACCGATGGAACGACTTCGAATCGTTTGTTGGCCAGCTGTCGAGTAATTCCCGAGCGTGGAAGCTGGATCGAACTGAATGTTACCAAGAAGGATTCGATCACTGTTCGTATCGACCAGAGTGGTAAATTCTCAGCCATGACGTTGCTTCGCGCGATGACACCCAAGTACGGCGAAGATGCAGCCCTGATTCGACTGTTCTACGAGACCAAAAAAGTTAAGGTCGTCGATCGCCGCAGCGCCAAGAAATTGGAAGGTAAGTACGCCGTCGACGATGTTGTCTACCCCGCCAATTCTAATCGACCAGGTGAGTTGATTGTTGATGCTGGCGAGCGGATTTCCGAAGAGAAAGCGGAGATTATCGTGACCTCGGGCGTTAAAGTCCTGGAGATCATGGACGCCCCGCGAAACGAGTTGATCTTCAACGCGATTCGTGATGACAAAACTTCGTCTCACGAAGGTGCGTTGCTTGCGATCTATCAGCGTTTGCGTCCGGGTAACCCTCCCGCGCTTGAAAAAGCTCGCACGTTGTTCAAGGAAAAGTTCTACGATTCCAATCGTTACCGACTTGGACAAGTCGGTCGTTTTCGTATCAACCGAAAACTCGATTTAGGTGTCAGCGAAAAAGAGATGACTCTACGTCCAGAGGACATCCTCGCTTCGATCCGATATCTGTTGGCTCTTTCTTCTCCCGGCAATGACGCTCATGTTGACGATATTGACCACTTGGGCAATCGTCGTTTGCGTACGATCGACGAGCTGGCAGCGGACGAGCTTCGTAAGGGCTTTTTGAAGCTTCGTCGAACCGTTCAGGAGCGGATGAGTCTTAAAGACCAAGAGGACATGACACCTCGCAGCTTGGTGAATCCGAAATCGGTTTCCGCAGCGATCGACTACTTCTTTGGTCGTGGTGAGTTGTCTCAGGTCGTTGACCAAACGAACCCGTTGTCGCAATTGACCCACGAGCGGCGTCTGTCTGCTCTTGGTCCAGGTGGTCTGAATCGAAAACGAGCCGGTTTCGAAGTTCGTGATGTTCACATTTCTCACTACGGTCGAATTTGTCCGATTGAGACTCCCGAAGGTACGAACATTGGATTGATTTCCAGTTTGGCGATTTACGCCAGCGTGGATGATTACGGTTTCCTCGTGACTCCCTACGCGGAAGTCAAAAAAGGAAAGATCACTGACAACATTTGTTGGCTGCGAGCGGACGAAGAAGGCGAAGCCTCCGTTTGTCCCGCTGATACACGTGTTGAAAACGGTGAGATCGTTGGTGAGAAAGCGCTTGCTGGCAACGTGATCGCACGTCGTCGTGGTGACTTTGAATTGACCGATCCAAACGACGTTGAGTATATCGACATCGCACCTTCGCAGATGGTCGGTGTTTCGGCCGGTTTGATTCCGTTCCTTGAGCATGATGATGCGAACCGTGCTTTGATGGGTTCGAACATGCAGCGACAAGCGGTTCCGCTTTTGGTCGCCGAACCACCGATCGTGGGTACCGGAATGGAAAAGGCGATCGCCGAAAACTCCAGCATGGTGGTCCGAGCTCGACGAGCCGGAAAAGTCACCTACGTGGATTCGCTTCGTATCGAAGTGGGTAGCGACGTTTATCCTTTGAAAAAGTATGTCGGGCTTAACGAGCGAACTTGCCTCAATCAGCGACCGATCATCAACTTGGGTGACAAAGTTGCCAAAGGGGATGTGTTGGCCGATGGTGCTGCGACTCATAACGGCGAGTTGGCACTGGGCCGAAACGTACTGGTCGGGTTTATGTCGTTCGATGGATATAACTTCGAAGACGCGATCATTATCAGCGAGCAGTTGGTCAAGAAAGACACTTACACTTCGATCCACATCGAAGAGTACGACGTCGAGATCCGCGAGACGAAATTGGGCCGTGAGGAATTTACTCGCGACATTCCTAACGTCAGCGAGAAAGCTCTGCGAAATCTGGACGAAACAGGAATCGTTCAGGTGGGAACTTATGTCAAGCCGGGCGATATTCTCGTCGGTAAAGTCTCTCCAAAGTCGAAGACAGAACTGACGCCGGAAGAAAAGCTGTTGCACGCGATTTTCGGTCGTGCGGGCGAAGACGTGAAGAACGACTCGCTTGAGGTTTCCTCGGGCATCGAGGGGATCGTGATCGACACACAGCGGTTCTCACGTCGTATGTCGCTATCAGACGAAGAGCGAAAAGTATTCGAGAAAGACCTGAAAGCAGCGGAAAACGAAGGTAACGATAATATCGCGAACGTTTTCTCTGAATTGGTGTCAGCTATCGAAGGCGTAATCGGAAAAACGCTTAACGACGAAGACGAGATGCCTTTGACTCGCGACCAGAACACAAAGTTCATTGCGGAAAAAGCATGTGCGTTCCGTTTGACGACTGTGACGAGCAAGCTCAAAAGCGAATCGCGGATCAAAGACGTTGAGACGCTTTATAAGGAGCACTGGCCACAGATTGAGAAAGCGATCGACGATCGTGACCGTACTGTTAACAGTATGAAGCGGGGTGATGAACTTCGTAGCGGCGTGTTGCAGATGGTCAAAGTCTACATCGCGACTAAGCGTACGATCTCTGTTGGTGACAAGATGGCCGGTCGACACGGTAACAAGGGTGTGATCTCAAAGATCCTCCCGGTCGAGGACATGCCGTTTTTGGAAGATGGAACTCCCGTCGAGATCTTGCTCAATCCGCTAGGTGTACCTTCACGTATGAACGTGGGTCAGATTTTGGAAACGCACCTCGGTTGGGCCGGCTCCAAGATGGGCTTCCAGGCGATCACTCCTGTTTTCGATGGAGCCTCCGAGCAAGAGATCAACAAGTGTCTGGAAGAAGCGGGTTTGCCAGGATGCGGAAAAGTTTATCTGCACGATGGTCGAACCGGCGAGCGACTCGGACAGGAAACGACAGTGGGTTACATCTACATGCTGAAACTGCATCACTTGGTTGATGACAAGGTTCACGCACGTAGTACCGGACCTTACTCGTTGATTACTCAACAGCCGTTGGGTGGTAAGGCTCGCTTCGGCGGTCAGCGTTTCGGAGAGATGGAAGTTTGGGCTTTGGAAGCCTACGGAGCGGCTTACATCTTGCAGGAATTGTTGACGGTCAAGAGTGATGACGTTGAAGGTCGTACCAAGATTTACGAGTCGATGGTCAAAGGCGAAAACACGCTTGAGGCTGGCACGCCTGCCAGTTTCGACGTCTTGACCAACGAGATTCGCGGTTTGGCATTGAACATGCAATTGGAAAAACGCCGCGGCTAGTATCCGGATTGATTTCCGGAAGAGGCCGAGGCTGGTTGGGCTTTCTCCAACCACTTGAGTGCCGCTGCTCGTCAGCGGCAAGTTTACAAATCAAGGTTCAAAACAACAAAGGAGCAGGTGATGGCACTTGCCGACACAGCATACGAACGAGTCAACGATTACGCCGCAGTCAAAATCAGCCTGGCGCGGCCGCATGACATTCGCAGTTGGTCCATGGGCGAAGTCAAAAAGCCCGAAACGATTAACTACCGAACTTATCGTCCGGAAAAAGACGGTTTGTTCTGTGAGCGTATTTTCGGTCCTGAAAAGGACTGGGAATGTGCCTGCGGTAAATATCGCGGCATGAAATACAAAGGCATGATCTGCGATCGTTGTGGTGTAAAAGTTACCCATTCGCGCGTGCGTCGAAAGCGGATGGGTCATATCGAGTTGGCCGCTCCCGTTGTTCACATCTGGTTCTTCAAAGCGATGCCTAGCCGTTTGGGCAACTTGCTGGACATGAAGACTTCCAGTCTGGAAAAAGTGATCTACTTTCAGGATTACGTGGTTACCGATCCGGGTGAGACCGATCTTGAGCGTAAGCAGTTGTTGACCGAAGAAGAATGCCGCGCGGCGCGAGCTCAGTTCGGCGACGGTTCGTTCAAAGCCAGCATGGGTGCCGATGCGGTCCGCGAATTGTTGACCGGTATGGACTTGGTTGCACTTTCTGAGGACTTGCGTATCGCTTTGGCGGAGACTGGTTCCAAGCAAAAGGCGAAAGAGTTCACCAACCGCTTGAAGATTGTCGAGTCGATTCGCGATTCAGAGAACAAGCCGGAGTGGATGGTGCTGGACGTGATCCCCGTGATTCCGCCCGACTTGCGTCCGTTGGTTTTGTTGGATAGTGGAAACTTTGCCACGTCTGACCTTAACGATCTTTATCGTCGTATTATCAACCGAAATAATCGTCTGCGAAAATTGGTCGACCTCAATGCCCCTGAGGTGATCATTCGTAACGAGAAACGGATGTTGCAACAGTCTGTTGATGCTTTGTTCGACAACAACCGTTGTAAGCGTCCTGTGTTGGGCAGTAGTAACCGCCCGCTGAAATCTTTGACCGATATGATCAAAGGTAAGCAGGGTCGTTTCCGTGAGAACCTGTTGGGTAAACGAGTCGATTACTCGGCTCGTTCAGTGATCGTTGTGGGTCCACGTCTGAAATTGCACCAATGTGGTTTGCCGAAGAAGATCGCTCTGGAGCTGTTCCAGCCATTCATTATTCGCAAGCTGAAAGAGATGGGCCACGCAGACACGATCAAGTCTGCGAAAAAGATGCTTGAGCGTAAGGACGAAGAGGTCTGGGATATCCTGGAGCAGGTGATCAAGAATCACCCTGTCCTTCTGAACCGTGCTCCAACACTCCACCGTATGGGTATTCAGGCGTTCGAGCCGACTTTGGTTGAGGGTAACGCGATTCACTTGCATCCACTGGTTTGTAAGGGTTTCAACGCTGACTTTGATGGCGATCAGATGGCGGTTCACCTTCCGCTTTCGATCGAAGCTCAGGTCGAGGCACACACGTTGATGTTGTCAACGAACAATATTTTCGCGCCGTCCAATGGCCAGCCGATCATGAGTCCTTCGCAGGATACGGTGATGGGTTGTTACTACATTTCATTGGTGTTGCCGGGCCAAAAAGGCGAAGGCATGATGTTCTCCTCTTTGGAAGAGGCAGATGCTGCGTACCAGCAAGGCGTGTTGCACGTTCACGCCAAGATCAAAGTTCGCTTGCCAGAAGGTCGCTTTGTTCGTCTGAACGAAGAAGAGCGTTTGCCAAGTCAGATCATCGAAACCAGCTTTGGTCGCGTTCAGTTCAATATGATGCTTCCGGAAGGTTTGGATTATTACAACTACCCAATGAAGAGCGGTGATCTTGCAACCGTGATCTCCGATTGCTACCAGACTTTGGGCCGTCGTGAAACGATCGAGTTGCTGGACGATATGAATCGTTTGGGCTTCCGCGAAAGTTTCCGCTCAGGTCTCTCGTTTGCGACCGACGATCTGGTAACTCCGGAAGAAAAGACTTCGATCATTTCTGCTGCGGAAAAAGACGTGCTCAAGTTCCGCAAACACTATGATCGTGGTGTGATCACCGAGAAAGAGCGTTACAACAAGGTGCTCGATACCTGGACTCATGCTCGTGAGCAGATCACAAAGAGAATGATGAAGGCGATGGAGCACGACGATCGAGTTGAGCTTCGTGGGGGACCAGGTTATGTGAACCCGGTATTCCTGATGTCTCGTTCTGGTGCTCGTGGTGGTGTTGAACAGATTCGTCAGTTGGCTGGTATGCGTGGTTTGATGGCCAAGCCGACGGGTGAGATTATGGAGACGCCGATTAAGGCGAACTTCCGCGAAGGTTTGTCCGTGTTGGAGTATTTCTCCTCAACGCACGGTGCTCGTAAAGGTTTGGCAGATACCGCGCTCAAGACGGCTGACTCCGGTTACTTGACTCGTAAACTGGCTGACGTTGCTCAGAACGTTGTGGTCACGTTGGATGACTGCAAAACGACTCAAGGTGTTACCAAGGGTGTTGTCTATCGCGGTGAGAATGTCGAAGTTCGTTTGGCGACCGCGATCGTTGGACGTGTTTCGCGTCAGAACATCGTTAACCCGGTGACTGACGAAGTGGTTGTTCGGCAGGACGAGATGATCACGATGGAAATCGCTCGCAAGATCGAAGACCTGGGACTGGAAAAGATCCAAGTCCGCAGCCCAATGACTTGCGAAGCTCCACTCGGTGTTTGTCAATGTTGTTACGGTATGGACATGTCCACCGGCGACATGGTCGAAGAGGGGATGGCGGTCGGAATCATCGCTGCTCAGAGTATTGGAGAACCTGGTACTCAGTTGACGATGCGTACGTTCCACCTCGGTGGTGTGGCTTCTCTGGCCGGTACCGAAGAGAACGAAAAGAAATGTAAGCGTGCGGGTAAAGTCAAATTGACTCGAATGCGTTACGTGACCAACCAAAAGGGTGAATCAGTTGTTCTGAACCGAACGGGTGAGATCTCGATCCTTGATCCACGTGGTCGTGAGTTGGAGACGCACAAAGTTCCAACGGGTGCGATTTTGAATGTCACCGATGAAGGCGAAGTCAAAGCCGGTGACGTGCTTTGCCACTGGAACCCGTTTGCGATTCCATTGTTGTGCGAAGTCGAAGGTAAAATTCGCTTCGAAGACATTATTGATGGCGAAACAGTTAAAGAAGAAACCGATGCGAGCGGTCAGGTGCGACGAAGTGTTATCGACTTCCGTGGCGATGCTCATCCCCAGTTGATTTTGGAAGACGCCGAAGATTCTTCGATCACTCGCGATGTTTATTACTTGCCGGAGCGGGCTCATATTCTGGTTCAGGATGGCCAAACTGTATCGGCCGGTACAACGATCGCGGAAACGCCGCGTGAAGCGTCCGGTGTCTCCGATATTACAGGTGGTCTGCCACGTGTAACCGAGATCTTTGAAGCTCGAAAGCCAAAAGACCCCGCTGTTCTGGCCCACATCGACGGTGAGGTAGAAATTCTCAAAGAGAAGAAGCGTGGTAAGCGTACCATCATGGTCAAAAACGCCGAGACCGGAATCGAGAAGGAGCACTTGGTGCCACCTGGAAAACGATTCCGCGTTCACTCGGGCGACTATGTGACTGCGGGTCAGCAATTGGTTGACGGGCCTTTGGTGCCTCACGATATCTTGTTGGTTTCTGGTGAAGAAGCGGTGCAGCATTACCTGCTTCGTGAGATCCAGAGCGTATACCGTAGCCAGCGTGTAGAGATCAATGACAAGCACATTGAGATCATCGTTTCTCGTATGCTTCGCAAAGCAAAAGTTGAAACGGCTGGCGATACGAACTTGCTGCCTGGAATGGTCTTGGACCGATTTGACTTTTTGGCTGCGAACCAGGAACTGGCTCAGAGCCTCAAAATCACCAACGCGGGTGACAGTAGCTTTGAAGTCGGCGTGATCGTTCCCAAAGCGATTCTGGAAGAAGAAAACGCACGGATCGAAGTTGCTGGTGGTACACCCGCCAAAGGCAAAAAGCCAACTTCGGCGACTTACAGTACTCAGTTGCTTGGTATCACTAAAGCTTCGGTTCAAAGTAAGAGCTTTATCTCGGCTGCGAGTTTCCAGGAAACCACAAAGGTTCTGACCGAGGCTGCTTTGGCAGGCAAAGTCGACAATCTAGTCGGTCTGAAGGAGAACGTAATCCTGGGTCACTTGATTCCAGCGGGTACAGGTTTCCATACTTTCCAGCAGTCCGAGGTGCAGTACAACTTGCAGGCCATGCGAGAGATCGCGGAAAAGCCGGTTCAGAGTCTCGAAACCAGTTTCCCATTGTTGGACTCTGGCAACGACGCTGGGGCAGCGACTTCGGTCAGCCAGATGGCTTCACCAACCGAGTTTTCTTCGTTGGCAGAATTGACCGGCGATGCAGGTCCAACAGACGGATTGCTGGCTGGTGGTTCGACTGCAACGCACGAAGCCGCTCCGACCTACGACGATCTAACAGTTGTTGAAGGGATTGGACCGAAGATTCAGGAAGCAATGTTCTCAAACGGAATTACGACTTGGTCCGGACTTGCCGGAACCAGCCCTGATCGGATCAACGCGTTGTTGATGGCTAATGGTTTGACCGGACACGATCCAACCACTTGGCCCGACCAATCTCGTATGGCCGCTGAAGGTCGTTGGGATGAGTTGAAGGTTTGGCAGCAACAATTGAACGGTGGAGTCGGTGGAGGCCCTGCTACAGGTGGCAGCGCTCCGTCTTACGATGACCTAACAGTTGTCGAAGGGATCGGTCCCAAGATCCAGGAGATTTTGTTCCAAAACGGAATTACAACTTGGGCTGGACTTGGAGCTGCGGATGCTGGACAGATCAATCAACTGCTTACCGCCAACGGGTTGCCTGGACATGATCCAACGACTTGGCCTCAGCAATCTCAAATGGCCGCCGACGGTCGCTGGGACGAGTTGAAGGCTTGGCAGGACCAACTGGATGGCGGAAAACCAGGTGCTCCTGCACCAGGTTCAACAGATACGGCTGCTCCCGCGGCTGCTCCGGTTCCGACTCCGGCTCCGGCAGAACCTACTTATGAAGATCTAACGATCGTTGAAGGGATCGGTCCTAAAGGCCAAGAGTTGTTGTTCCAAAACGGAATCACGACTTGGGCTGCATTGGGACAAGCCGACCCGCAGAAGATCCGTGAGATCTTGGAAGCCAACGGAATGGGAGCTCATGACCCAACGACTTGGCCGCGGCAGGCTCAAATGGCCGCTGAAGGACGTTGGGACGAGTTGAAAGTTTGGCAGGACGAGTTGGATGGTGGCAAAGTCGTCACTCCAACTATCGAAGCCAAAGACGATCTGACAACAATCGAAGGCATTGGCCCTAAAGGCCAAGAGTTGCTTTACGATGCCGGGATCATGACTTGGGCCGCCTTGGGCCAAGCTGATCCGGAAAAGATCCGCGAGATTTTGGCTGCCAATGGTATGGGAGCCCACGACCCAACGACTTGGCCTAAGCAGGCACAAATGGCTGCTGAGGGACGTTGGGACGAGTTGAAGGTTTGGCAGGATGAGTTGGATGGCGGCAAGGTCGTTGCTCCAGCTGCCGAAACCAAGGAAGAATTGACGAAAATCGAGGGCATTGGCCCGAAAGTTCAGGAAATTCTTTATTCGGCCGGTATCACGACTTTTGCCGGGTTGGCAGGAGCCGATCCAGCCGATATCAGTGGAGTCCTAGAGGAAAACGGACTGGGGATGCACCAACCGCAAACTTGGCCGCAGCAGGCAGCATTGGCTCGCGACGGCAAGTGGGACGAGTTGGCAACTTTGCAGGATGAGTTGGATGGCGGAAAGCCCAACGTATAGGGTTTTTGGCCAAGGTGAGGTCATGGGCAAATGTCGGCTGGCGCGAAATGCGTTTTAGAGGTTGACATTTGCCATTAAAACCGTAATTTTACGGGACTTCGCATTAGACGCAGACATTTGAAAATTGAATAATCAATAGAGAGTTTACGGTAAACGCATGCCGACAATTAACCAGCTTGTACGCAAACGACGTAAGTCGAAACGAAAATTTACAAAAGCTCCTGTCTTGGACCGTTGTCCTCAAAAGCAGGGTGTGTGTTTGCAAGTGCGTACGATGACGCCTAAGAAGCCAAACTCTGCGCTGCGAAAGATCACTCGTGTGCGTTTGTCTAACGGCAAAGAAGTAACGGTTTACATTCCAGGCGAAGGCCACAATCTTCAGGAGCACTCGATCGTTCTCGTTCGTGGTGGTCGTGTTCGCGATCTGCCCGGTGTTCGTTATCAGGTTGTTCGCGGTGCCCAGGATACTTTGGGTGTTGAAAACCGTAAGCAGTCTCGAAGTCGTTACGGAGCCAAGAAGGGCTAACCTGAATCGGTCGCATGGCGGCCTGTATTGAAATTGAGTTAACAAAATTTTAAAGCGGTCTCAATGATAAGAAATTGAGCCAGACGAAAGAAACACAATGGGTCGTATTACATCCAGCAAGTCACAACTTAAACCGGATCCCAAGTTTGGTTCCGTTCTTGCCAGCAAGTTCATCAACTGCTTGATGAGCGATGGAAAGAAATCTACTGCGCAGCGTGTCTTCTACGGTGCGTTGGAAGAACTTGGCAAACGGATCCCGGGTGAAGAACAGATTGCTTTGTTCGAAACCGCCTTGGAGAACGTCAAACCACAGATCGAAGTCCGCTCCAAGCGTGTCGGTGGTGCTTCGTATCAGGTTCCGATGCAAGTCAACCGAGCTCGTCAGACCTCTTTGGCGATTCGTTGGGTCTTGATCGCAGTCCGCGACAAGAAGGGTCGTCCGACTCATTTGAAATTGGCCGACGAGTTGGCTGCTGCCTACAACAAAGAAGGTGCAGCGATGACCAAACGAGAAAACACCCACCGTATGGCAGAAGCGAACAAAGCGTTCGCACACTTTGCCTGGTAGAAAAACATCGAAACCGCTTTGTGCGCTACTGCGCGAAATACAAAGCGGTTTTTTTATGCGCTGATATACTTTTGACTAAACATTTCCAACCAACCTTAACCAGTGAGCGGCAAGGCGCTAGCCGCCGGTTTTGACAGGGCCGGTTTTCAGGGCCGGTTTTGACAAGGTAACCAACCGAGCCAAAGCCCAAATCTAAACCTCATAGAACACATTTCCAATTTGCGAACTCTAACCCGATAGCCAGCGAACCTACATGGTCGCTTGGTGACTGTGAATCATCATGGCCAGGAAACTGAATTTACTTCGAAACATCGGAATCATTGCTCACATCGATGCGGGCAAGACGACGGTGACTGAGAAAATGCTTTTTGTCAGTGGAGCGATCCACCGCGCTGGAGGTGTGGACAAAGGAACGACCAAAACGGACACCGACGAAGAGGAGCAGGACCGTGGGATTACAATTTACTCAGCGTGTGTGACGTTCAAGTGGAAAGATATCGATATCAACTTGATCGACACACCGGGCCACGTCGATTTTACAGCTGAGGTTGAACGAAGCCTGAGAGTTCTGGACGGAGCCGTCGTCGTATTTAGTGCGCGAGAGGGTGTCGAGGCGCAAAGTGAAACCGTTTGGCGGCAGGCCGATAAATACAACGTGCCACGCGTCTGCTTTATCAATAAACTCGATCGCGAGGGCGCAGGATTTGATCGAATTCTGGATGAGATTCGACAGCGGCTTGGAGGGAACCCACTCCCGATCCAAATGCCTGTCGGGCTGGGGCCTCAACATGTAGACAGCCCATTCCGTGCTGTGATCGATCTGATCAAGATGAAGTATCAGACGTTCGAGGAAGAAGGCAAAAAAATCAAAGAGTCACCGATTCCTGAGGAGTTGCAGGAAGAAGCGGAATTCGCTCGTCAAATCATGATCGAATCGCTCTGTGAGTACAGTGACGAATTGATGACGGTTGCCATGGAAGAGAAACCGATTCCGAACGAGTTGATTCGTGAAGTGGTTCGCAACGCAACGTTGGAGCGGATGATCCAGCCAGTGATTTGTGGTTCAGCGTTACATGGCATGGGTGTGCAAGGTGTGTTGGATTCGGTGAAGTACTACTTGCCTAGCCCACTGGACCGTCCACCTGTCGAAGGGGTGAATCCTAAAAAGGAAACTCAGACCGAGATTCGTAAGCCGGATACCAAAGAACCGTTCTGCGGTTTGGTGTTCAAAATTCAGCCAATGAAGACAGGCGATTTCTGCTGGATCCGCGTTTACTCGGGCGAGCTCAAGTCAAACAGTCGCGTCGATTGTCCGGGACAGAAGAAGAAAGAAAACGTAGCGCAACTGTGGCAGATCAATGCGCAGAAAAAAGACGCCAAGGGACAGGTTGATTCTGTTTCGGCGGGAGACATCGTCGGTTTGATCGGACCGAGATTTGCTGTTACGGGTGATACAATTTGCGATACCAAGGCTCCGATCCTGCTTGAATCGATTGAGTTTCCTGAAACGGTCATTGAGATGGCGATCGAACCGGAGACGACGGCTGACAGGAAGAAGCTGGAAGAAGTCCTCGAAATGTTGAAGCGGCAGGATCCTACTTTCAAGGCCAAGATCAAAGAAGAAACCGGACAGACTTTGATTTCCGGCATGGGCGAATTGCATCTGGAGATCATCAAGAACCGCCTGCTACGCGATTTCAATCTGAACGTAAAAGTTTTCCCGCCTCGCGTTTCGTATCGCGAGACGATCAACAATACAGTCGAAGTCACTGGCGAGTGCCATCGTTTAGTCGCTGGTCAGCAGTTGTTCGCGAAATTGAAATTGCGAATGGAGCCCGATGACAAAGTCGAAGCGGGCGTCAAGATTCTCAACATGATTACGCCGGGGACGTTGACCCCGGAGATTACCGAATCGTTGATCAACGAAATTCAGGGACGAGGCGATGGGGGCGGAACGATCGGCAGTTTCCCGCTGACCAAAATCCGTGTGACGTTGCTTTCCGCCGAGGTTACCGAAGAATCAAACGACATGGCATTCAGCATCGCAGCCGGAGAAGCGTTTGAAGAAGCACTCAGAACAGCAGGCCCCACGTTGCTGGAGCCACTGATGAGTCTCAAAATCATTACCCCTGACGATTTCTATGGCGACTTTGTCAGCGATCTCAATCAACGCCGTTCGCAGATCGTGAGCACCGACGTGCAGAACGGTCTAACCTTTATTAGTGCCCACGCGCCGCTGGCCGAATTGTTCGGATACTCCAGCGCGATGCGAAGCTTGAGTCAGGGCAGGGCGGGAACGTCGATGGAGCCGTTGGGGTACGCCCCGGCTCCGCAAGAAGTGGTTGACGGATTTGCGATTTAAAGTCGTTGGGAATTAAGTAAAAGGTTTTGGCGGCGATGTTCATAC
>CAZDBA010000111.1:0-16786 GCA_964503615.1 uncultured Pirellulaceae bacterium | reverse complement strand
GTCATCATCAACGAATTCCATTGCACGCGAACTTGTTCCTCGTGGCACTGCCCACAAGTGTGCTCGTTAATCCAAGGGCTTCCAGGGTCCGGATAGAATGTGGATTCTTGATTTTTGCCGTGTGCAATTTCGGCGTCCTCCAGTTCATTGGGATCGCCGTTGTGACAAACAATGCAGCCAGCTGGATCCCCCAGCGATTCGCCCTTGGCCATGATCTGGTTGAGCATCTCCGATCCGATCTCGCGGATCGGAGCCATTTCGGAGTGACATTTCATGCACCCAGATTTGGCAGCTTTTGGAAAGTGGTCGACCAAGCGAACCGGTTTGGCGATCGGCTTTAAAGGTGCGTCGGAGCCATTCAAGAACGCTTCGGCTTCTTCTGTTGTCATCTCCCGTTTAGCTGAGTTCGAGACAGCGGTAGATGAGGGCAAACGAATCGCAGGAGCAGAGGTTTTGGAAGAGCCCAATGCCGCGTGTGAGTTTTTAGCAGAAGCCGGTTTGGTGGCCGGAGTCATAAGAATCGAAACAGCAATTCCCAAGCTGGCACTGAAAAGAATCAGTGCCAGTTTTGTTTTGAAAAACCGAACCCGTGTCAAAGTTCTATTGGGCAAGTCCTCGGCTTCCAAAGGAACGCTGTCAAGCTGCGTGTCACTTCGGTTGTTAGTGCTGTCCATGGGATTGCTTTGCGGAGGAAGCATGATGACGCTTGAGGGGAAACAGTTGGAGACAACCTCGTAGCTGCCGCTTCAATGATAACAGATTTTTGTTTCATTGTTCGGATTGAATACTTCAATACATTCCAATCGTCAAAGAGGTGCTGAATTCAAACGACTGTATTTCGCGCCGTGGATCATATCCCATGCACAACTTTTTTCTAATCGTTCTTCGCTCCCGCCTCTTTTTTTCTCTTTTTCCGCTTGGCTTTCTCGCCTTCTTCTTCCGGTTCTCTATCAGCCACCTCCAGCAAATTCACTTCGCCATCAGGTGTCTTGGAGAATGCGTGAACGATCTGTTCTTCTTCGTTTACGTGACGCACGATGAATTCCTCGTTAGTCACTTCCAAGTGAGTAAATCCGAGAGTCTGTTCCGCAAACGGGCCTCGGTCCTCGCAGTCTTTGACTTTGCGGGGTGGAGCACCTCCGCCGCCCGAGACAACAAAAGATGTCGGATGCCCATCGAACTCCAGATGCTGAAGGTCATGTTCGTGCCCACAGAAATAGAAATGAACCCCATGTTCCCTGAAAAGACCATCCCACTCCTCAGTCATCTCAGGAAAGTCACCGTAGTGACCGCAACTGTAGAGCGGGTGATGGCCGTTCACGACCAGCCATGGAGTTGTTCTAGGCTTGGCCAGCTCAGCTTTTAGCCACGCGAGTTGCTCCTGCCGCTCCGCGGGGGTGAGTTGATCGTTCTTATTGGAGAAGTTGGAGTCGAGGCAAAGAACGGTCATAAGCGGTGCCTCCTCTGGGCCAAGGTCCACGCGATACCATTTCGCAGGCATGTTCCAACGAGTTGCAGGTTTGTGCTTTTTGTAATTTAGCTGGGCAGTGATTTTATTCTTCGGTTCATCATCGTACTCATGGTTTCCAAGGATCGCATAACATGGACATGGAAATATTTCCGGAGGATAAAAAGCAGAGAACTGCTTCTTCCAGCGTGGACACTTCACACCGCCGGGCATCTTGCCATAGAAGTTATCACCCAAAAAAAACATCGCCTCGGGCGTTATCTCGTTCTTAGTCAGGTAGCCGGCCATTCCCCTAGCCACTGCCGATTGACCATCCGTCCCACCTCTCTGCTTCCCCCAGTCCCCAATCATCGTAAAGTGACTGGCCACACCGTCACGACGAACAGGCTTAGCAACAGCTGGCAAACTCCCAATCAAAACTGTCGCACTAAACCCAAAGGTTTGCTTCAGAACCGTGCGACGTGATAATTTAAGATCTTTCATAGTGTCTTTTTGATAGGCCAGGTTTTTTTCGTTCAGGTGACGCACCGAGTATACATCACGGGCCGGGCGTTAGCCCGAGGACTGAAAAACACAACCTTTTCAAAAGCCACGGAGTGGCGAAAGCAACTAGCGAGGCTGGGTGAATGCAGGAGATATGATGTTCATAGGCTAACGCCTGTGCCTAGGTGCTGTCGCTCCTTCGGAGCTTTGCTGGCTGCTGGTCCTTGCCCGAATCTACACGGATTGGCGCGCGGCATCCGTGGAAACCTGTGAAGATCCGTGGCTGCGAACCGAACCCGAAAAACTAACAAAACAATTTCCTACACCAGATACTCGTCCAGGAATTCGACACCGATCAGGAACACAGGGTATTCGATGCCGATCGATGTATTGTGACGCAACTCTGCGATCACCGAAACGTTATCGTCTTTCAGTGTGATTCTAAGATGAGTGTGAACCATGGGTTCGTCCAATATAAATCCCATCCCACGCTTACTCATATCGCTGGATATCGCAAAGAACGGTTCGCCATCGGGTAAGAAATCCTCGTCAAGCGGTTGAATGCTTAGCGATAGACGTTTGGGATAACGATTACTGCTCCGAGTGTCGTTGGCGTCCGAAGTAAGCTGCCTCAAAACCTGAACAAACTTGCGGGGTGAAGAAAGTTCGCGCGCAAAATTTCTATCATTCGAAGAGTTCATCTGACCTCCCGGAAAGAGATGATGTTGAAAAGGCACCAGCAGCAAAAAGTGCGTGGCATCTGAAACGTAGCTCAACAATCTCTATGAGGTCGTATAAATTCCTTGAGCTAATCAAGAAAAAGCCGGCGCTATTCATGCAGCCGCTGGTACGGGATCAAACTTGCCCTGAATTTTTGGCTTCTATGATCGCGTTAATTTGTTGCAGCATCTGACGGCCCAAACTTCGATCGGTCATCCCTACAAACGCGGCCATTCCACGAAGCGTATCGATCGTTTCGCCATTGCGAAGCGGTTTACCGTTAGCCAGATTATGAATCGCTGCCCGCAGGTTCCTACGAGTCTTGCGAGGCGAGCGAGGCCGGGCCGATCCATTTACCACCAGACCGGTCACACGCTGGCAGGACCCGGCTCGAATTACACGAGTCTTGTCGGGATGAATCTTAAAGCCCTCATCGCTAACGATCTTGGCCACACAACCTTTGACCGCCGCCAATTGCGTACGCTCATGTTTCTTTGAGGTGGTATTGGGAAAACTAAAAGTCAAATCGTCCGCATAACGCGTATAGCGCCAACCGAACTTGTCAGCCAGCCCGGCAAGACGACAGTCCAGCTTCAGACAAATCGCATTGGAAATCCCTGGACTTGTGGGCGCGCCTTGTGGCAAACACCGTGGTCCCAAAGCGACGTAGTACGTTTTGCCATTGCGCTGCACAATCTCACGTGGGGATTCGGTACACAGCAAAGCCAACAAGGTCGCAATCTGTTCACGATAGCCCGCTTTGCGAAAGAGCCCTTTAGTTCGGCGATAGGTCACTGTTGGAAAGAAATTCCGCAGATCCATTTTCAAAATAATCTTCGAATCGCAATGAGCCGCCGCGTTGGTGGCGATCGAACGACCGGGCAGAAAACCATGTGCCGATCCTTGCACCAACAATTTCTCCACAATGTTTCGCAACACCCAACGCTGTGCCTCTTTCAGTTTGGGAAGCGGAGCCCAAATCGGCCGCGGCGATCCATCCCGTTTGGCGATCGTAAACCGACGATAGTGCAACGACGTGGCCGCATCCCGGTGAAAAGCCATCCAACGAAGTTCGGAGATCGAAAGCCCCAACATCTTTGCCAGCTGAGCCGGTTTATCGATCGACGGCAACTCGTTCTGCGCAGCGCGTCGTTCCGGTTCGTCCAAATCCCATTTGTCGAAATCGTCGTTGTCGTTCCAGTAGATCCCTTCGCCCAAGTGCACGATGTGCCGGGACCGATAAGCCTTCCAAGCTTCGCTCTTCAGCCGTTTCTTTTCCGCCGATTCTTCCTTAAGCGATTTTTTGTAGCGAGCCAACTCGTTCTTGGACATTCCGTCCGTTTCGCGCCGCTCTATCATGAATCCCAACTCCAACAGTTGGGCGTTGACGTACGCATCGATACTACCCGCTTGCTCGATGCCGCGCCATATCGTTTCTAAATCTGTTCTTCGCTTAGCCATTGCTCACTTCAGCAAAACAAAAATGCACTTCAAAACAAAAATCAGCTTGCGTCCAAAAACCCTTTTTCGACCAGTACGCCGACCCGGTCTAAATAGTCGGTACGTGCCGCTTTAACACTGGGAAAACGAAACTGTTGCACACGCATGTCGGTTCCCGATGCGCCCCAACGGATCTTTAATCGACGTTCGTCCAACGTGATTTGGTACACCGTCTCCTGCCCCTCCTCACGACGAGAAAACGTCCGAGTCTCCTGAGTCAGCGTAGCATCAGGATCGTCCGATTCTTTTCGCATTCGTTCTCGAATCGCATGGGCAATTCGCAGCGCGATCAAATGTGCGCAGGGGCCAGCTTTGATTCCCTGTTGGCGAAACTGAGAACAGGTACATTCGGCTCGGGCGACAAAGCCCTCTTCGTTGATCAACATTTGCGGCGCGTACTCTCGCTTGTCCTCTGCCACAGTCGCCTTGCCCGTCAGCTCCATACCGACGCCAAAGATCCGATTCTCCTGAGTAATCTTTACCGCGCCCTTGCGAAGCACCAAATCATGGGCCACCCGTTCAGATTGATTTCGATACTCTAATCGAGGCAGATCCAGCGGTTGGTGGGTAAGCGGTCTCAATCGAAAAACGTCCTCGGCAATATCGAACATCAACTGGCCTTCCTGGCACCCGCGTTGCAAACTGGCCAACAGCGGTTCACCGTCAACCTTGGCCGCTTTGCCCAGCACCGTCCGCTCGGCCATCCAATCTTTGGACAACCGTTTCACAATCGACTTGAGTGGACCGTCTTCTGCTTTTTCCAAGTCACCCCGTGGCAGAATCAAATCAAAGTTCACCGCTTGCGACCAATTCGAAGCGTTAAACCCGGTCAGGCCAAGCGTAAAAGTCATCTCCGCCGACCGCAGCACCCAAAAGCTTGGCAAACCGCTACCGGTCAAAAACACTTCGACCTCTTCGACCAAAGGCAACATACGACGCAACATCATTAACCGTCGCCGTCCCCAAACGCGAATCACTTTCGACTGGCTGCCTTCGTAAACGCCTGCTCCACATTCCAACACCTGCTCCCAGGGCTCCAGGACAATTCGCGGCGGTTCTCCGGGAACCAACTCGATTCGCAAGCCGCGACGACGCCCCTTTTGGTCCTTGTTCATTCGCAAGTGCCGCAGCAGATTGTACAAGTCCATCGGTTTCATCTTGAACGAATGACGAGGCAACATCGCCGACGATTGAACTTGCAAAAATCCTCGCATCCATGAATCAGGAACGGCGACTTTCTTTTCCAAAACACCTTCTGCGCCTTCGGTTTGCACTTCGACCGCTTGCTGCCCGATCGTCAGTCGAGTTTCGCGATAGCTGCGAAATTGCTCGACCGCGCTGAACAGGGCAGGGGAAAAATCAATATTCGTGGTGCCAAACTTAGGCTTGCCGTTCAACTGGAACGCATCCATATCGACCGACAGATTCGCGTACGTACCCTCGTCTTTGGAAAACACTTCCAGGAAAATCTTGTCGGGATGAACGCTGATGATCGGGTCCAGGATGCAGAACGCCAGCGGATCGTTGAGCGCCAGCCACTGAAAGTAAGCTTGCTGAGCTTGCCAAGCGCCGAGGTTTGCCGATTGGTTTCGCATTCGCCGGTAA
Organism: uncultured Pirellulaceae bacterium; assembly: GCA_964503615.1. Taxonomy (GTDB): domain Bacteria; phylum Planctomycetota; class Planctomycetia; order Pirellulales; family Pirellulaceae; genus CAZDBA01. The sequence goes on along the minus strand of CAZDBA010000111.1, from coordinate 11,010 downwards.
GCGTTATAGGCCGTCCGATCCTTGGGCACGTAGCGATAGTCACTGCCCACAATCGTGTACAACGTCGCCATCGCCTCACGAAATCGCAACGGTTGTTTGACGATGGCGTCAACGTAAACGGGATCGCGGTGGAGGTTGCCGAACAAAGCCAACTGAGGCATCTCAGTGTCCGACACCATGCGGCTTTGTCCCGCATAACCGAATTGGACCTCGGTCGTGCTGGGTGCGGCGGGGGTGGCTTCGTTGTTTTTTTCGTCAGTCATAATTTCGTTCAGCGATTTTGATTTTGTTTGCTGGTTTGTCAGCGCTGTAAAAGTTCGCAGCTCTTTCGCACGTTACTTGGTATTGCGTTTGCTCCGTCTCAATCCTCGCCATGCTGCCTTTCTCAGCTCTTCGTCGCACGATTTGTCATTGCCGATCGAGACCAAAGCTTTTTCGGCTGCTTTGTTGTTCATTGCAGCTAATCCTTCCAAAGCCCCCAACCGTGTATTGAAATCTGATTTTGCATCGGTGGCCACCGAAGCCAGAGTTCTCGAATCACTGGCACGCAACAATTGCGGAAGCGCGCGGGGTTGGTAGTGAGACGAAGCGGCTGCCGTTTGGATCGTCGATTCGATCTGGTCAGCATGACTGGCCGCCAATTGCTCGAACGACTTGCGATCGGCCAGCACCGAAGAACCAATCGAATCCGGTTTCGTTTTGGGTTGTTCCAACAACAACTGACTGGCCAAGCGTCTGACTTCGGGCGTATAGTCGTCCAACAACTCCTTCACCTGTTTTTCCATCGCAGCGGTCAGCTTGCCACCTATCAGACTTTCCATCGCCTGCGTCCGCAAATCGGCGAACTTCAAATTGGAAGCATGGTCGGTCACCACACTCAACAAGACTTTTTCACATCCGCCAACTCGCCCCGCAGCCCAAAGCAACCGCTGCAAAGTGCGGCGAGATTCCCTCAACGTTTGCAGTGACCTCTTAACCCTCTGCCGTTCAGCATGGCTTCCGCGACCACTCTGATCCAGAAAGATCACTTGCTGGTCTGCCACAACAAATTGATCCAACCAGTGTTGAAGCGTTTTGCCAATCGCCTTGGCGTATTTCTTGTCACCAGGTCGACCAATCACATGAGCCGCCAACTCAACCGCATTTTCATCCACGCCTTCCAACGCTTTTGCAGCCTGGGCAGCGGGCAATGGATCGAGCGATAGTAAGTGATTTGCCAGCCGCTTTCGGGCATGATCACTGCAGTCACTCACGAGTTCGAAAATCTTCTCCGCATCCGCGTTTTGGCAAACTCGATCCAAAGCAACATTGACCAATGGCGAATCCATTCGACCGTTGACGCCGGCCAGTAAAGCCAAGTCCGGTTCAATCGAATCGTCGCCAAACGAACGCCGCGCCGCGTCAAATTGGATCTCTCTGATATCGATAACATTTTTCAGACTGTCCAACAAAATACCCTGAGTGGTTTCGCTCGTGTCATAACCCAACTGCTCAAGAGCCACCAACCGCATATTCGACAGGTGTTCTTTTTTGGTTTGCAAGCGAATGAGGTCCCATGCCGGTCCGTAGTCAAGATGCCGAAGGCCCACAACAGCTCGCTGACCCGCCGTCCCTTCGTGACCAACCAAACTTCTCAAGATTCCAAAGATTTTTTCCCGCTGCGAAGTCTGACCCAAATGCCCAATCGCTTCGGCGGCGCTATCTTGTAACGCGTGCCCATCATGGTTCACCAGATTCAACAAAAGATCCAACGCACGCTCGTCTGCCAGATATCCCAGCGCCGATACCGCTCTTCGCCGCAATCGCAGGTCCTCCATCATTTCGACGGAGGTCATCAACACCTGTAAACCGTCACTCTGACCTGCTCGTGCCAAACCTTCGGCAGCCAAAAACTGAGTCATCGGATCCCGGTGGCTGACGGCCGGACGCAACGAATCGACCGAACCGTCACGTTTTTCTGCTCGAAAACCGATCGCAGAAATTGCCGCTCGGCGGAGCGATTCATCCGGATGCTCGACTAAGCCCGCCAACGGAGTGTTCACCTCGTCCGTTAGACACCAACGAACCGAGTCAATCAGCGTATTGCAAAATCTGACGTTGCCCAACTCAACACTGCGATGCAACAATTTTGCCAACACGTCTCCGTCCCGTTCGCGTTGTCCCTTCATCCAATCTCGATCAGGCCACGTGTCGTTGGGATCGGCAATGTACTGATCAAAGCCGCTGATCTGGTAAACAACTGCTGCCTCTTCGTTCGTCTTTGCATGTTCCATCAACTCCAACAGTTTCGGCACTGCAGCTGGATCATTCAAACGACCAATGCTATTTAAAACCAACTTGCGATCCAACTCGCTGCGATCAAGTAACCCGACCAGAAACTCGCAAGTTCGTTCATCACCCAACTCACCCAGCCAGTTCAGGCAGACTTGCAAATCGGCATTGGCCGTCGGCTCGTTCAATAGATTTTCAATCGCGTCGAACGCCAGTTTGTCCCGGTGATGTACCAAAGCAGCCACCGCTTGTTTCCGCATTGCGGCAGGCGCATCGTTGGCGATTTTCTGCAACAGTTTTTTTGCCGCCGGTTTGTCCGGACAATCTCTGGACAGATAGGCCACTCCGGCCGTTGCCACCTTTTCATGCGAGCATTGCAAACAGGTTTCGCAAGCGACCACCGAACCCGCATCATCGTTCAACATCGAGGCGGCTGCCAACGCGACATCGGCGGGCTGATTCAAAACGGTCGAAATCAAAATCTCTTTGCGCTCGGCAGCTTTGGCAGACTTGATCAAAAGATTCAAACCTTCAACCGCCCGATTCAAATCACCACAATGGATTCCGATCTCCGCGCGGTCTCGGTCACTGACTCCCAGCTCGGCCAAAATCTCAAATGCCAACTCACCCACTGCAAATCGCGAATCGCCGGTAGCATGAGTCATAACTTGAACGGTTGCATCGTAAAACAGTTCTGACTTTTTACCCGCCTTTCCATCCTTGATATTCAAAGCCATATCACGCAGACAACGTAGCGCAGCGTGACTGACACTAACGACATGCCAACCAAAACCACCGAAGCGACCTAAGTCGTAATCACGAGCCAAACCCACATACGTACCAAAGGCCAATTGATCGCGTGTCTCCTGATCCGATTCCAGCTTGGGAAGTTTCAATTTGGATGCCTGCTGAGTCGCTTCCTTTAATTCCTCTGCGTACCGCCCACAAATCTGCTGCCATCCAAAGTCCCAATGCTTCTGTTCTGGTCTAACCAAAGTCTGCAAGTGAGAGAGGACTTTGCATTGAAACGGAGGTTGTCCAAAAACCAACGCCTCAGCCACTTGTCGAACCACTGACGTTTCGATTTTGAACGGCTCATTCGACTCTCCCCGCGAGTTGAACATATCCTGTATTACATCCGACATCGCTTGGTCATCGCCAAAGGCTCGCAGCGCACGGGCCGCATACATCCGCAAACGAGTATCCTGCACCGCCAACGATGCGATTACCCGACGCGCGGTCCCGTCGTGTTGCAACCAATCTCGGCAAAGTAAAACCAGCATGCCTACATTGGTCGTAGGAATTTGTTGTGGCTGATCCAACATGGCCACCAACTGCGTTTCGCCGCGCTCACCCATCGCCACTGCGACTTGCATTCGCTGATCCAGATTAAGCTGACAATCATCTGCATTCGTCAACACCGTCCGCTCTGAAACCGGATCGCCGTACAAGCCGCACGCCAACGCGACCTGATCACGAATCCCCGCATGGGACAACAAAGCCCGGACCTGTTCGACCGAGTCTTCACGCACCAACCATCGCAACGATTTCGCGGCAGCAGTAGATACGTCTTCGTTTTTATCCCGGCAAAGTTCGATGATTCGCGCCAGCGGGGCGGGATCACCCAAATGCCCAATCGACTCGATCGCCGATACAACGATGCTTTTCCAAACCGTTTGCTGTTCCTCGCTGTCCAACGGATAAGGTTGATTGATCGCCTCCTCCAAAACAGGCATGGCGCGTTGATCGCCCATCTGGGAAAGAGCCCTCGCAGCGGACAGTTTCACCTCCACGTGCTGACTGTCCAGCGCCGCAACCAGTGCATCGGTGGCTTGCCGATCTATCAACGAATGCAATGCGATCTTGCGGACGCTTTGTTCCGAATCGTTGATTGCTGAGGCTAAAAGTTTTTGCCCGGACATCGTATTAAGCTTGGCCAGATGATTACAAACCAGCTCGCGAATGTCTGCGTGCTGACTGGTGATCCCGGCAGACAGCCACCCAGTTTGCTTTTCTTTCTTTTGATACTTCTTCTTCAAAAAGCCGAAAACATCGCGCCGAATTCCTTCGTCCGGGTCGTCCAACATTTCGAACATCATGGTTTCAGACCACAACTGCGAGTCTTCGGCCATCACTTCGTTCCACACCTCCCGTCGCACGTCGGCGTGAATACAACCCAACAGATAGCGTAGCGTGGAGTCTTCGCCACCATTGAATTTTGAATTCAGAGCGAACTTAAACGCCTCGAAGCGAACCAGTACGTACGAATCGTTAATCGCCACCAACAATAACTCTGAGACTTTCTCCGGCAACCGTTTCGATTTAGAAGCGTCTTTCATGAAACGGACCAACCGCTCAAGGGCTCGCAGGTGAATATCTTCAAACGAACATGCAAACCCTTGCTCAACAACCAGCAAAGGGTCTTGGGTACAGATTTTATCCAATGCAGAAAACGCTTCGTCGCGAACTTTAAGATCGGGATCCGCCAGCATCGCACAAAGCCGATCCACGGCACGACGATCACCCAGTCGAGCCAATGACCGACAACTTTCAAAACGAACCGCTTCGTTCTGGTCGCGGCTAAGCTGCATCAAAAGACCAAACGCACGTGGATCTTCCAGCAAAGCCAAACATTGCGCGCCCAGCAAACAGGTGTCTACCGAACTGGAACTAATCGCGACCAACAGCGGTTCGTAATCCGCTGGGGCAAGTTCCACCTTCGTTGCTGCTTTCTTTTTGGCCATGTCGTTACAGTTTATGAATGAAATACAAAATGGTGATCATCGGCAAACGCTCGATAACAGTACTTGACTGGACAGTTTCACGTCGGATCGGCCTTCGCTGCAACCTTGGCCTTCTTCTTTTTGGTCGGTTTCTTGCCCTCGCCTTGATCAAACGTGAACTTCTCGATCTCTTTTAACTTTCGATCGAGATCTTTGTCGCGCTTGCGAAGTACTTTGGCCAAATCGGGTCGGGACAAAACCGAAACCAGAAAAGCAGTTTGGCGTACTTCGGGCGATTGTCGGTCCTCGATCGCGCGGCGGATGCCTGCTGATGCGATCGGCTGACCAACTAGCCCACGTTGCAGCAGCCGAATCAGACCTTTCCGTTTTGCGTCTGCATTATCGGTCTCCAGCGTCAGCAGATTCGCGCGTGGAGATTTTTTGTCGAACATCTTCTCCAAACCCAGGATCGCTGCGTTACGAACTTCGACTCGCTCGGCATCCAAGGCAGCCATCAAAACCGCCTGCGCTCGATTTTTGTCTCCGATCGTGACCTCTTTTTTGGTCGCGATTTTTACAAGCGATTCGACCGAGTGAACCCCAATATCAGCGTTGTTGCTGGCCAATGCGGTTCGATACAAAGTCATCTGGTCCGGAGTGATTCCCTCGAGCGTGCCCAGCGCCAACATGCGGACCGGTGCATCACTATGTGTGAGAAAATTAAACAGCAGATCGGCCAACTGATTGTGGCTGGATTTAACCAATTGCTGTGCGGCGACCAACCGCAGTTTGTTATCGGGATCGGCGGTCACTCGCTCGGCCAACAACTCGGCTGCCGCTCGATCGTCGATCTTTTGCAAATCGTGTAACGCCTCACCACGTTCGGCCGGGTCCTTGGATCCAAACAACTGCCGGGCTTTGGCAAACACATCGTTGTAGCGAGAAACCAAATCGCCGATCCGACCATCCGGCTTGATCAGAAACAATCGCAACGATCTATCACTACAGGCCGCAACCAGATTAGGACGATTGTGAACGGTGATCGTCGCGATCAATTTGACAGCGACTAAATCGCTGGCCTGGGTTTGCGGCTTGGTCGCGCCAGCTCGCGCCCATGATTTAAGCGTCTTGTCTTCGCTGCCCGTAATGATGCGGTCTTCGCCAGCATGAACAATCCCCGAAATCGGTTTGTCATGAACGTTCGTACGACCGCGGTCTTCCGGCTCCAACCGGCCTCGAGCATGGGTCAGCAACAGTTTGTGATCGTTTCCGGCCGAAAAGAAACGAAGCTCGTTGGGCTCGAACAACAACGCCGCAATCGCGCCGCGGTGAATCGCCTCCGACTCACTCAGCATAAAATCGTCTTGTTCTTCCGCCTGAAAAACGGTGACTGAGCCAGTAACCGAACCGACGGCCATCCAGTCGCCCTCTGGATTGGTCGCAATCGCCGTGCCTTCTTCTTCCAACTCGATCGTTTGAATCGACTTGGATTTCTCGCTGGCATCTACGATCACGACCGACTGCCCACACAATAAGGCAATTCGCTCGCCAGCAACGGCCGCCATCGCAGTCACTGGCGCAGGGAGTTTTAGTTTATGCGTTGTCGTTTTCTTTTCGGACAATCCCACCGAATGTAAAACGTTTTCGTTCGCATCGCCGATCCAATACCGTTTGTTGAACTGAAACAGGGCAGAAGCCGAAAACGAAAGCGCGACTTCGGAGAACTTGTTCGACTCGGCCTGAATCTTGTAAAGCGAAGTGAGCTTTCCCTCCGAATGACGAGTCACAAACGCAAACGATTTGTCTTCACCGACCAAGCCGCTAATGTCACCAAAGTAAGTCAAGTTACTGACGTTGCTCATACCTCAACCTCCGTTTGACTGGCTTTCAATTCCGGAAAAGCATGTTCGATCCGCGTAACGGCGACTAAACAAGCCGCATGCTCCGACATCCCATGCGACTCCATAAACTCGACCAACACTGGATGCACTACCTCAGCAAATTCCTGATCCTCAAGCGCCAGATCACGAATCGTTTCGATCAATAGAATCTTTGCACGACGGGTCGGAAGCGGTTTGACTTTCAACTCGTCAATTTCATCGCCTTTGGATTTGGGAGGGCGACCGGGTGCGATCTCGAATAACAGGCGACGCAGCAAGAACTGCATCCGCTCCGGAGCGGCGGGCAAATCATCAGGGCGGGGCGGGGCACCTGTTCCGAATCGCGGTGTTTCAGGCGCTCCAGGCTTAGGCTTCTTTTTCTTTTTAAGCAACGATTCCGCCGGGTCAGTCGGACGCCAATCCTGCTTGCCCCCTCGGTCTCGATAGAGCGACCAAAACGAACGGATCACGAACGCTCGGACGTTTCGATCGGGCGACTCGGTCAACGCAAACAGTTGATCCGGCTCTCGCATTCGAGGGTAAAGGTCGATCAGCTTCATACCGATCGCTCGAGTTTCCGCATCGCGCGATTGACAGAACAGATAAACCGATTCGGCGGTAAAGCCCTCAGGGTCCAGACGCCACCTTCGATTTTCGACTGTGGGGCTTTCCGTTAACGCACTGGCAATGAATTTACGAACCGGAGGGTAGGGGAGTTGGCAAAGCTCAACTAGTTGCTCCAGTGACGGGTTCATCCTTGCAAATTCATATCGACAAAGCTCCAACCCTAAATTTCGTAGCGACAGTTGCTTGTGACTCAACAATTGAGCAACGCGATCGTAGTTCAAAAATTCGTCCGGGAACTCAGACCCAGGATCAACCGGTCGATCGGTTTCGGCCAAACAAATCTCCGGGTGATGATGCCGTACGTACTTGATCGCGAACAGAGAAAGCGATGAGCCCTCTTTATTGTCAAGCAACATCGACCAGATATTTTCACAGCCGGCGATAACGGCATCCTCTGAAAACTCTCGCTGCGTTCCTGAGAGCATTTGCAAAAACGCAGTCTCGGAAATAATGCGAACTTCCGCACCGGACTGGTTAAGCGATTCGGCCTTTAACTGCTTGCTACCTTTGCGCCCCATCCCGTACATCGGTGAGCCTTCGTCGCCGATCACCAAGTAGTCAAGATTTTTACCTACCGTTTTGGAATTCTTGCCGTTGGCCTCGGTGACTTTCTTTTGAGCTTCGCTGCGAGTCATCGTTGCCATCTTGCCCGTGAAAACGAACGTGGCAGATTCCAAGTCGACTTTGATTTCGACATCGGAATCGGTGGCCGGTTCCGGCTCACTAGACCCTTGAGAATCATCTGCAAAGTCGGCGGGCAAATAAGACTTGATCAACAGGTCCGAAGCAAACTCACGATACTCCGGTTCGTCCCGTTGTACCAGTTTCATCAACCATTCAAATCCGATTTGATCGGGAGTGAATTGGCGAATATCGCTGAACCACTCAAAAATCGAATTAGAAATATGAGTGTAGAAAACAACGTATTTTCCCCAAGGTTTTTGCTTAGCCTCGACGACTTGCGGCGTATCGTTATAGGTTGGGGCGAAGGCGATCGACTTGAGAAACGAAGGATCAAATCGACTGGGCGCCAGCAAACCTTGATTCGCCCAACCAACAACGAAGGTACTAGCTCTATGAACCAGCATCATTTCCAAACGGCTTATCTCGACCGCGGACAGGTCGAACTTTCCATACTCATTCAGCGCGAACGTGATCGCTTCCGGGCAGATGTCAGGATCGGCCCGGTCAAACAATTGAAAAAAGAAATCTTCGCCCAACTGTTTTGGCGAATGAAGTTCCAAACACCGCGACTGTGCGAACTGGGTCGCGAATTTGTTCCCGCTTAGCAGCTGATCGGCGAACCATTCGGGAGTAAGGTCATCGGCAACAAAGTGTTTTCGCAAAACCTTCTGCGCCAATTCATTTCCGTCGCGGGTCCTGAGCAGCAACCCCCAAGCGTCCAAGCCCACCTCGTTGCGTGGATCGAGTGAGCTTAAAAGATCTTTGGCAAGGTCACGAACTTTCGGGTCGTTGTTGATCGCGTAGCGAACCAGCGATTCAACAGGCAGGTCACGAGCATGAACCCGCGCGTATTTTGCAGCGAAACTGCGAGCGGGCCCAGAAGGCGACTGCAACAACTGCAAAACTGCATCGTGTAACTCAAGCTCGCGGAACTTGGATTGTTCGAACTGCGGTACGTTCTCCAAAACCCAAACCGCAAACTCGTGGACCGTTGCGTTATCGCGATGAATCAACTGCCGAACCCAAACTGGTTCAACCGCTCGCAAGACAGTACGGAAGTCGGTCTTCAGGGCAGCAACCGCGTATTTGAGAACTTTTGTATTCTGGGCACGCTGTAATAGCTCGAACAGCGGAAGGGGTGAACGTTTCCACAATTCGGGAAAGGCTCGAGAAGTATGATAGTTGACCGGTGTTGTTCGCTTCCAACGGTAACTGCTGCGAAACCGGGATCGGCCGTGAGCTTTTTGATCATGGTGGAAGATCTGGTTCCATAGCCAACCCTGTTCTGGACCTGGATAACTGTCGGGAAACGGAACCAGAAAATCGACGACTCGATCGGCATAGCACGCGGGAAGCGTTTTCGCCAATTGCCGCAAATAGCGCCAGGCTCGACGAGTCAAATAGCCCAGCGTTCGATTGCTGACCGAGTGTTGTCCACTTGAAAACGCGACATCAAAACGGGCAGCAAGCGCTCCCATGACCTCTGTATCCTCGCGCGATTCTGCCTCTTTGAAAATCGCTTTGAGCGCCTTCCAAGGACCGTAAACCAGAGGCACGCGGCGAATAATCTCAAGCAAACACTTGCGGTCAAACGGCTGAGCCGATTCCCACAACCGATAGATAAATTCGTGACTGCGATAACGAGGATGAATATCGTCAGGGTCGTTCGCTTCGACAGCTTTTAGTTTTTCCTGACGCTGCAGAGCCTGAACTTCCGCAGGTTGTTTGTAAAATTTCGGTCGTGAGATCTCTTTGAGAAACGCATCGAAACCGTAGGTGCCTTCGCGTGGAGGCGGTTGATTGGGATCGGGTGGCGCGGAGATTACTTGCAGTAAAAGATCGACCGCTTGAGGATCGCCAGCCGCATGAGCATTTTCAACGTGTTCAAGATTTACCAACATCTCGCTGCCGCCCATTCACTGCTGTCTGATCCCAAACCAGTTCGAATGAATTACCATCGGAACTTTAAAAGGAGCAGGTTGTAAAAGGAAAAGTGACCGCAGACACGAAATCGCATCTGCGGTCAAACGCTGGACTGGCTCTACTACTAGACCTGGAACATGGAAGGCTCACTGACTCGCCACTAGTATGGGGTCCCTGTCGGGGGTGGAACCACGATTGGCGAGGTTGCTCCAGACCCGCCCTTGACAGGGACCCCATACTAGTGAAAGCGAGTCTGAAATAGCCTTCCTTGTGAAGCATTGGTAGTCAATGTGCCTGGATGGCGCAACGCCAACCGCGGTGATAAATCACCAAGCTAGACCTATCGTCCAACGAATCCAAGGGATTAATTCGGATTCTAGCCAACCGGTAAGGGCAAGTAAACCTACGTGCTCGACGACGACGTTGCAGTTAGTTGCTGGCCATCTAACAGGCTTTAAATCAAAAAAACGCAACCAAGCCATTGAAGGCCTGACCGCGTTCTAACAAGTTTAGCTTGAAAAAAAGCCCTTAATTCTTACTAGTCGAACATAGCTCAGTTAGAGAGTCGATGCGGATAGATAGTGTTTCGTTTTCAGTTTATTACCCTGCGGCTAAGATTCCAATGAATGGTGCGATATCGAAGAAGTTAATCACTCCATCCCGATTGATATCCGCTTCGAATTGAAAAACATTGGGCATGGACAGAACTCCAATAAATGGTGCGATATCGAAGAAGTTTACAATACCATCCGTATTTACATCGCCGATTATTCCTAGAGGTCCCCCTTCAACAACAAACGAAGCATAGGAAGCATTGGCTCGATTGAATTCATCCGGATCTTTGCCCCCCAAATCATTGAAGGTCACCGTAATGTCTCCTCCAGTGCCAGTTCCATTGGCAG
>CAZDBA010000110.1:0-16888 GCA_964503615.1 uncultured Pirellulaceae bacterium | reverse complement strand
CTCTAACCGGTCTGTAAAGATTAACGATGCGTCTCGCTTCGATGGGAAGGATTCCGTTTAATCTTACTTTGCAATCCCGCAATTGGTGAAGCTGACGGTCCAACGTAGCTTGGTCGCTTACGTCCGCTTTTTTGCTAGCCGCCTCGGTGTGAAAAATACGTTCAACCTGCGAAACGAGCTTGGGCGTCAAGGTTTAACTGAGCTAAATCGCGCGCCCAATTGATACTACTGTTACCTACGCTAACTCGGCCTACCCGAATTTTAACGTTTGCTCTCGCTATGAAGCCAACTGTGCACCGTGGTTTAAGTAATTAGAGCTTGTCAAATTGAATCTGAAAATTTTCTGGCAAACTTCTAACGAAAATCACAGAAGAAAGACGATACTCCAACTAATAAAGATACCGGGAGGACGGAACAAGGATTGTTCCGTATCGGGATAGAAGTCACAGCATGGCGATGGAGCGACATGCTGTGGCTTTTTTAATGCGCTTAACTAACAATTTCTCACCAGATAAGCCGCTCAAGCCCAGCCAGCCCCGAATAAATCGGATATAAAAATGGCGTAGCAAACTCTTTGTTAATAAGGCGAAGACTTGAGCCACGCCCCATCACCCGCAAATCCCGAGAGTCGCCAGCCGCTGCATCGTCACCCATTGGTGTTGGTGGTGATCGCTGTTTGTTTGGGAATCGTTGTCGACTACAAGCTGCAAATCGATTGGCGGCTGTTTGCTGGAGCGACTCCTTTGTTTGTTGCCACGTGGTTTGCACTTTATCGAAAAGACAAATTTCAATCAGCGATCATTCCGTTACTGCTGAGCTGGGCTTCGTTAGCAGGGTTGTGGCACCATGTTCATTGGAATTGGTATCCACCTTCTACCGTCACGCAGTTTACGTCGAATGAGTCCTCGCTCGTTTGTATCCGAATGAAATTAGTGAGCGAGCCAAGGTTGGTCTCGGCTCGAGCTCACGATAGTTTGAATCCGATCCCATCGGGAAAGCGTACTCGAGCGCTTGCCTACGTTCAGGCGATACGCGATGGTGAGAATTGGATTGAAGCCAGTGGGTGGGCCGACTTGGTCGTCCATGCTGAGCAGGTAAACTTGGGTAGCGGAGAAGTCGTTCAGGTTTTTGGCCGCTTGGTCGGAAGTGATTCGACACGTAATCCGGGTCAGTTTAATTTTCGAAATTTGGCCCGAAGTCGGCGAAAGCTTGCTACTGTTCATGCCTACTATGTTGATTCGATTCAAAAGCTGGAATCACCGCACGTTCCGTTGTTACAGCTACGTTCAAAACTGCGAAAGCGGCTTAATGAGTTGACTTGGAAATATATCGACAAACAGCGCGCGCCTTTTGCGGCTGCGATTTTGCTTGGCAATCGAGAGCAATTGTCGAATGAGCGAAGAGAGCAATTTCTAACAACGGGAACTATTCATCTGTTGGCAATTTCTGGATTGCATATCGGAATTTTGGCGGGGCTGTTCTTTTTGTTTTATCGCGTCGGTGTGATAGGTCGCTCCCCTGCCCTGCTCTGCACGATTGTGTTTGTCCTGTTTTATGCTTGGTTGGTCGAGTTTCGTCCACCAGTGTTGCGGGCTTCCATTTTGATCGTGCTGTTTAGCATTGCCCGGTTACTGGGAAAAAGCGGCTTGAGTTACAACTTGCTTGCTCTGGCCGGATTGATTGTGTTGGCTTTTAATCCTTCCGACCTTTTTCAGATTGGGCCTCAGTTTTCTTTCCTAGCTGTGTTGACGATCATCTTTTGCCGACGCTGGATTTACCCTGAGCCCGAACAAGACCCGTTAAAACGCTTGATCGCCAACACACGTGGAATGCCAGTACGAATTGTTCGTTGGTTGAGCCGGAATGCATGGACGACAGTTAAAGTAAGCGCGTTGATCTGGTCGGCGGCTGTTCCCTTGGTCGCGTATCATTTCCATCTGGTTGTGCCTGTGTCATTGTTGCTGAACCCGCTGGTGATGGTTCCGATTGCGATCGGATTGTACGCCGGGTTGGGCGTGCTGGTGTTCGGTTGGTTTTGGCCTGGAGCGGCGACGGTTTGCGGTCGAATCTGCGAAGGCAGTTTGGCACTGATCGAGTCGATGATCGAAAGTGGACAGGGCTTTCCAAGCGGTCATTTTTGGGCCAGCGGCCCGGAGACTTGGGCGGTGATGTTGTTTTACATCGGGATGTTTCTATTTGCGATCTATCCCCTGACGCGGATCAATCTCAAGTGGCTTTTTACAATCGTCGTTGCCTGGTTGGCTTTTGCATGGATACTGCCGAACTGGAACGCTGCGACAAACAGAAAAGGGAGTGGTTCTCTCGATTCAAATTCTGAATTGGTTTGTACCTTCGTCGACACGGGGCAGGGTTGTGGCGTTTTGGTTCAACTGCCTGACAAGCGAACGGTTATTTATGACGCCGGTTGTTTAGGATCGGCTCGCTATGGGATGGTCAATATTTCTGATGTGCTATGGGATGAAAACGTTAACCATATTGATGCGTTGATCATCAGTCACGCAGATGTCGACCACTTTAATTCGGCAGTGGAGCTGTGTCAGCGTTTTTCGGTTGGAGTCATTTATCTTTCTCCCATGATGCTGGAAAGTGAATCGGATGCAGTGAGTCTGTTGTTACAGGAGGTCGAGAAAGCAGGTATTGAAGTCCGGAAAATCTACGGCGGCAAGCGACTCAAGCTGGAAACCTCAGAGGTCGAAGTTTTCGCCATCGCGCCCGAGCCCAATGGTAACGGTGGCAATGACAACTCCAACAGTGTGGTGTTGTTGATCGAAGCGTATTCACATCGGGTGTTATTGCCTGGCGATCTAGAGGACGAGGGCTTGCGTTTGCTGTTGGAGTCGCCGTCAGTTGATTGTGATTTAGTTATGGCACCGCATCACGGTAGCCTTAACAGTCACCCAGGTAAATTTGCCCGTTGGGCACAGCCAGAGGAAGTTGTAATCAGCTCCAGCATCAGACGGGTCAAGCAGGAAGCGGTCAAAGCGTTTCAGGATGCAGGCAGCCGAGTTTGGCTAACCGGTCGAGATGGCGCGATTCGTTGCATCATGTCGCCGGAAGGAATGCGTGTCTCGAAGTGGATTCATGGTGATCGGAATGACTCAGGCCACTTTTCCAATCGGGGCTTTCGCTGGGACAAAGAATGAGAACGCCACTACGGCCGCGTTTGTTTTTCGTTCTCTCGCAGGATCCTCTTGTTCTCACTGCCGATGAAAAATGCCAGTGCGACCCAGATGGATGCGATCGGCACAACGATCCAGGACAGGGTTGTCATCGCAATACCAGCGGAATCACGAAGCACTGTATAGATTCCGCCAACTGCCGAATCGCCGCCACGTCGCACGATCGTATCAATAAAGCTTTTGGCTTTGTACCGTTCCTCTCGGTCGATGGCCGTAAAGAGAACCTCCCGAGCCGGATTGCAGATGCCATATTCCATAGAACGGCCAACCACAGAAACGACAACCAGTACACCAATCGTCGGCGCGATGGCCAGCGCGCAAATTCCGAGGACATAGGCCATTGGCAATACGGCAAGAGATTGACTTAGCCCCCGATTCTTCATCAGCCAGCCTACGACAAAAAATTGCAAAACAAGCGTGACGATCGAAACGGCAAAATTGATGTTGGCAAAATATTGCGTGCTGGCCTCCTTCGATGCTTTCAATTGCAGTTCATTCAAAGCTGCTGTGAGTTGTTCATCGGTTAGTTCATCCCGATTCTCGATTTGGCCATCATCAAATTCGACGTCGGCAAACGTGGCCTTAACGATCTCTGCTTGCTGAAAGTAGAAAGTGGTTCCACATGTCGCCATGAAAAAGCCAAACATGCAAATCGCAAACAGGTAGCGTGATTTTAGAATCGCCGTGAAGCCAGCGAATGGGTTACCACCGGTCGCTTTGCCATTTTTAAGTTGGGATGTCTCGGGTGCCATTTTGGAAAAACGATATTCCATCGACATGTAAACGAGCATCGCCATGAGGAGCAACACAACGGGAATCAGCAATAGGTTTGCGATTCCGATACGCCCGACAAGCCGGCTGGTAACTTGAGAACCCAGCAATTGTCCCAATGTTCCACCGCCGGCCATAACTCCGAACACTCGGCGCCCCTGCGCAGTCGAGAGCATGTCTCCGACGACGCTCCAGAAAAACGAAACGACAAACAAACCGAACACGCTGATCCAGACAAAGAACGCACCGGAAACCCT
The DNA here is from genome assembly GCA_964503615.1 of uncultured Pirellulaceae bacterium. Lineage (GTDB taxonomy): Bacteria > Planctomycetota > Planctomycetia > Pirellulales > Pirellulaceae > CAZDBA01. The sequence goes on along the minus strand of CAZDBA010000110.1, from coordinate 12,660 downwards.
CAGCTGTGCGCTTTCGGGCAAACTGTGCATCGCAAGCCAGAAGAAAAGCAAGGATCCAATGAACACTGCGTAGATGCAAGGGACCAGTTTTTTTCGATGATATTTCCCAACAAGTACGGAGTACAACGGAATCGCCAAAAGCATGACGAAAAACGTGGCTGCGAACAAAAACGAGCGAGTTGGGTTGCTGTACGTCGCACCAATCTGCTCACGGATGGGCCGGACGATGTAGTAGCAGCAGAGGATCAGAAAGAACCAAATCGCACCATGCCAAAGGATCGTTCGCTCATAACGGGAGAGCGGAGCCTTTGGTTCCTGCTCCTCTTGCGTATTGTTTGAGCTTTCTTCCATTCAGATTTTTGCACTCCTAATCGAATCAGGACTCGTCTGCCGATACGTATTGCCGTGTGGCAATGACGATGCACGCTGCAATCAAGGCGATGAGAGTGATCGCGCCCAAGGCAGCGAAACTAATCCATTGATCGATTAAAATCGTGGGGAATTCCAGCAGGCTGCCGATTTGTAGCCGGAGCCGTGGGTTCCAGTGCATTCCGAGGTTTTGCAAGTGATAGCTGGCGGAAAGTTTTCCGACGATGGCTGGGATCCGTCCTACGATCGCCTCAAAGGCAATGATGTAAGCGGCTCCGATTACCATCGAACGGCGATAAAAAATCGTGCCGATCAGCGACAGGGTTGCACCGTAAGTCATACATGCAAGAAGGAAAACGGCATTGTAAGTAAGCCACAAATGCACGGGGTCATCCAACTGGTCCAACAGAACAGCGATCGGAACACAGATCGATGTTGCGACCAGGCAGATAGTGAACGAGAAAATAACGGACGCGAAGTACTTGCCCAGCAAGTTAGCGATGCGTCCCTGTGGACGACTGGCGATAAACATCCAACTGCGACCTTCCAGTTCCGCCGACACGTTCGGCGTCGCCCATAGCAAAAGAGAAAGCAGGCATACGAGCGCAACGAGAAACACGATTGCGAACTCAGTAATACCAAAGACGTTACCGGCCCGAGTGATCGACATCATCAAGATTAGCATCATTGGCGGGAAAACTGCCAGAATGCTGGAAACGGAAATTCGCTGCGGAGTGAGCGAACGTTTCAGCTCGAATTGGCAGGTCGCAAAGGCGCGACTGAAAATCTTCATGTTTGGATTCCTACGTTTCGCCCCGATGTTTTTTTAGCAAAGTGGCAAACAGCTTTTTCAGTGTTTCGTCGGTCGAATGCATTTCGAAAATCTGGACATCCAATTCGCGTGTTACTGCGGGTAGGCTCTCGTACAGCTGTTTCGCGCTGCGAGTGGTGATAGCAAGATGGTGCGGGTTATCGGAAAAAGCAATTTGATTCACCGCTGGGATTTCGATTAACTTTGCCGCAAGTTTCTTTGGGTTTTTGCATTTGATTGTGATCGTATTTGGGATGTCGGCCAAAATCTCACGAACCTCTGCTGCCGAACCGGATGCCAGAAGTCGTCCCCCCGAAATCAAAAGCAACGATGGGTTGATCGCCTCGACCTCGTGCAAAATGTGACTTGCCAAAACCAACGTCTTGCCCGGCTTGCTCCATTGACGAAGGTAATTACTCATCTCGTAACGTCCGACGGGATCCAATCCGCTGAACGGTTCATCGAGGATCAAAAAGTCCGGCTTGTGGGCAACGGACTGAGCCAGTTTCGCGCGTTGCCGCATGCCCAATGAATACTCTCGCATCGGTCGGTGCATCGCGTAAGTCATATTCACAGCTTCTAGAGACTCACTTGCCAGTTCGGATGATTTTTTGGCAGTGAATCCGTGCAAGCGACAAAGGTAGGTCACCCATTCGTGAGCCGTCGCACGAGGGTAGCTAACGTCGACTGCAGGGCACAATCCAACGTTTCTCAACAAACCGTCCCGCGTCCAGGGATTCTTTCCGAACAGACGAACCGTTCCGATCGTTGGGCGCAGCTGCCCCATAATCAGGTTGATCAGTGTCGTTTTACCGCTTCCATTGGGACCTAGCAGTCCATAGGTGCCCTCTTCCAGAGTCAAGCTGATATCGTTGACGCCGATAACGGTTTTATAGAGCTTCGTTACGTTTTGTAATTCAACCATAAATCAGATTCGAACCGGTGCCGAGACACGTCGAAAAAGGACAACGAACGACAGGACGGCAATGAATATCAAAATCAACAATGCAGGCAACGCGTTTTCGAAAGTATCCAATCCAAAGATCCAACTTTGGGCGCTGCCAAGGTTGTTGTAAAGCGAGAGAAAGCTCCATCGGCTAACTGATGGGTCTTCCAATAGCTGGTACATGTTGCGTGCATTGGCCCTCACGGCTGCACCGAACCAAACGGCCAGCCAAGCTCCCGTTCCCAGCACCCACACGGCGAACCAGGCAAAACTTGCAAAACGGCTTTCCTGCGTAAGCGAAGAGAGCATGAGAGAAAGTGCAGCACAGGGAATGATTAATATCGCTGAGGCGCACAAGATCCTCAGTGGGATGTCCCATGTGACTGCAACGACGGAAAGATCGGGTGACATGCTTACGCCCAAAACATACAAGATCAAAGCTGGAAAGGTTGTCACCAACATCAGGTAGGCGCTTGGCACTGCGATCTTGCCCAGAATGTACTCTATCCTTCCGATCGGCCTGGAGAAATAAAGCAAGAATGCTCGGGATCGAAAGTCGCGAGAAATCAACCCCGGCGAAATGAACCCCAACAGAAAGATGATCATGATGGCCTGTGGATACCGGAAAAACGTCATCAGTAAAAAGCTCCAGATTGCATGGCGCTGCACATCCGGATCGTCCGAAGTGAGTTTTTCCGCTACGACTTTGCCGCCAGGAATCACTTGGAGGATACGTCGGATTGAGTTTTGTCTGACTCGCTTATTTCGCAGTGCGACATCTTTGATCTTGTCCAATTGTTCCATAATCCCCCCATCAATTTGATTCGCGGGTGGCCTGACGGAAGCAGTAAACATTTCTGGATTCTCGACGGCAAAGAAGATCGCTCCCCAATAGAAAATCGGTAGCCATGCAAGGAAAAGCAGGCGACGAACCCAATTCGATTTAAACACCAACCGAAATCCAGTATCGGCAATGATCCACCAACGCCCAGCTTGGGAGGTGAATTGGCCGGTCCACGGTCGATAGCCAACCTCATGTTGTGGCATTTTCCGCCTCCTTGACCGTATCGATAAAGATTTCTTCCAATGAATTTTTCGCGGGTCGGATGTTTTGCAGAGCAACATCGGCTTGCTGTGCGAGCTCCCAGACCGCTTCGGCAACTTGCATCGAAGCTCCGGAAACTTTGACTTCCCCGTTGATCTGTACTTCTGTTTTGAAATCGTTGTCGTTCAGTAGCTGAATAAAACGCTCGGAGTCCCCCATGACATTGATTGTGACTGTCGGTTCTGTTGGTTCGCTGAGCGAGGCAAGGCTTTGGCAGCGACGAATCTCACCTTTTGAGATAATCACAACTTCATCACAAACCGTTTGCACATCGGGCAAAATATGTGTGGATAGCATGACCGATTTGGGCTGAGCAAGATCGGTTGCCATGTAGCGAATCCTCTTTAGCAACGCCTCGCGTTCTTCGGGGTCCAAGCCTGTTGTGGGTTCGTCCAGGATCAAAAAATCGGGGTCGTGCACGATGGCGGCTGCGAATTTGATCTTTTGCCTCATGCCCGTCGAATAGTTCTCGACCGTTCGATATCTTTCCTGCTTCATTCCGCAAAAATCAAGTATTTCATGAGACCGTCGCAGCCCTTCGACATAAGGCAGTCCCGCCAGACAAGCCGAAAAACGAACGACTTCGACACCGCTCATTCCGGGTAAGTAGCAATCGTCTTCCGGAACATACCCAACTTTGCTGCGAATCTTGCGACCACCCACTCCCAGTTTGTGACCCAGCACTGTACCCGAGCCACTGGTAACTTTGACTAGTCCCAAAAGGACTTTGATCAGGGTCGATTTGCCAGCTCCGTTGGGGCCAAGCAATCCGGTTACTCCTGGTTTGATTTCAAGATCGACACCGTTGAGAGCTCGCATCGTTTTATAGTCTTTAACGATGTTGCTAAGCGAAATGAGACTGGCGTTTGAACCAGATGTCTCGGTCGTTTGGGGTTCTGGCGACGTATTTGGTTGGTTGGGTTGCATTATCGCGGAACGTGCCAAAAAATCTAAATCGACTGAGCTACGAGGGTGTTCGAACTCGTTTCTCAATTATTGCCTGAATCTAATACTTTAACCTTAGCAGGCCACTTATCCAATTCGACTTGGGGATTGAATGCCAGAATTAACAAGAGACCAGTAGACATCCAAGCGATTAGGAACTGTCAAATAAAAAGGGCCACGAAATCGTGGCCCTTTGAATCAAGTCGATCTTGAGGATGTGTGAATCGGGAAAGCCAATAAAAAAAGTTGGTAATTTAAACTACCAACCCATCAGCATGTTCGATTCGACAACTTTGCGTGCCTGTTCCAAATCATTGCCAGTCTCATGCATGTACATGCGAATGGCATGGACCTTATCACCGGCCGCTTTTTGTAAACAGTCTCGAGCGACCGCACATGGATCTGTTTTGTCCGCAATTCCTAATACGCCCTTTGAGATCACCCAAGCATCGCGCGGTCGCTTGGTCAATCGCACAATGTTTTCATTGGGATAGGAATCAGCGGCAACTGTTTTGGCGGAATCTTCACCCTCCGCCCAAGTAATAATAATATGGGCATCAGTTTCAACTTCGAAAAGTGGCATAGGTTCTCCTCGCTTTACACACCAAATTCACCGTTAGAAGAATGCGAAAAGAAAAACTGAGTCGATTAAGATTCAGTCAGTTTTGCACCGAACAAACATCGCAAGGTTACTCCCCGCATTCCTCCTGAGTTCCAAGTATAACTGTTCCACAATGAATATTCCAGTAACTGCTCGCTGGGTAAAACGTTTGCGAAACAGTCAATGTAACGATTTATTGTTCCGCCAGCTGTATTTATAGCGACGCAGTATAGCGACGCAGAAATCTATAACCCCAAACTGTTTGTGAAACGGAAAATCAAAAAAGGGACGAAAACAGGAGTCGGTTTGCTGTTTATGTCAGTTTTAGATTTTTGCCAGATACGATTTTAAGTTCTGGTTGGAGCCCTGAATCGTCACCGTTTTCAGAATCGGTTTTGAGCAATAACTCGCCAGCTGGGCCCAGCCCTGTGTTGATCCCGGTAACCGTTCTGTTTTCCGTAAAGATTGAAACCGATTTTTGATAGTGAAGCATTTTTGTTTGAGCTGATTCGACCATCGCCTCGGGGGAATTCAAAGATGCTTCCAAGGCATTGAAAAAGTGAGATACAACCGCGACCAGAACCTGTTGCAATTCAAACTCTTTAGTTGTCTCCGTATTCAAAGTGGTTCCTGATTTGGGAACTTTCGAATTATTTACATTGATTCCGATTCCGACCGCGGTCACCTTTTTGTTTGATTCAATGAGTACTCCGGCAATCTTCTTGTCGCCAACGTAGACATCGTTCGGCCATTTCAACTTTACGTCCAAGCTAGGTGCCAGTTCTGCGAGGGCGTTGTGGATACTTAGCCCTGCCGACAATGAAAGCAGCATGGGGGAGACTTGCGGGCCGTTTCTTCGGTCCAGAGCGAGGGTGAAAGTCAAACTGCCGGAAGCAGATTCCCATTGGTTGTCATCACGACCCCTGCCATTGGTTTGACTGTCGGTCAGTACCAAGGCGGGTAGTTCATCCTTTCCAACTTTTCCCATTTCGAGGGCTTCGGTGTTGGTCGATTCCATTTCTGGTTTGAAGAAGACGCTACCGATTTCAGGTAACATCGTGAGCCCAAACAAACCGAACTCGGATGAATCAGGTTTGTTGTTCATGATTTCAGCAGATGCTAATGAGTATAGGTTAAGGCAACTGGATCGTATCAGATTTGTTGCCCTCTGGCCTACCGCTGCAAATTGTAGGCTTGAATTATCCCGATGAGCTATCTCAGCACGTCGGCACGGAAACCGGAATCTACTGAATGGGAGCGAGAGATTTAACGCTGCCTGGTGCGTAGGTCCCGTTGCCCTTTATGACGTTTAGCGGCAATGTTGAGTTCGGGTTCGTGTGCGCTTGCAATACAGGCATTGTTTGGGCTGGATTTACCGGAGGGATCGGTGTGACTTGGGAGATCCGTTCTTGGCCGTTGTAGGCGGCGAAGTTGGTCGTTGGATAGTTGCTAGCTCCTTGTGTGTATCCAACGGGAACGTTCGGGTTACTATTTCCAACGACATCGTTGGTGGCTTGGATCGCGTTACCGACCGTTTGAGCAACTGGCTCTTCGATCTTTTCGAGTCTTTGTCGAAGCTGCTGGGCCTTGCGAGCAAGTTCATCTGGTGAGGCAGAAGGCAACACATGCCGTTTAGGCAGTACAGGTTGGGCTACGATTTCGTTTGATTTTGTTTGAGCAAAATCGTTGCGAGGTGCAACCGTTGCACGTTGTTGTGCAGCGAATGATTGCGAAGCTGGTGGTGCTTGGACCGTGTTTGCTTGAAAGTTCGATGAGGCGCTGTTCATAGCAGACTTGAACTGGTTGGATGAAGCATCGGCCAGCGAGGGATTGGGTGCTTGAAACTGGTTCGGTGCCTGAAACTGATTTGGTGCCTGAAACTGGTTCGGTGCCTGAAGCTGGTTGGCAGCAACCGTTGTTTGCGGTTGCGATTGAAAGCTTGGAGATTGGGTCGTTGCAAAACCGTTTCCGTTGCTCGGTGCGGTCGGTTGGCTTTGGAAGTTCGGAGATTGTGTCTGTGCAAAGCTATTGTTTGGTTGAGTTGTTGGCTGCGTTTGAGTTGCTGGCGGCTGAGTCGCTGCATTGAAACGGTCGATCGCTTTCTGGTTGAACTGTTGCACGATTTGTTGTGCTTGAGCGTCTGCATGTTTAACAGAGGCATTAAAGTCGGAACCAATAAACTGGTTCTTTACCCGTTGGGCACTTGGCGACATGTCAAAGTTGTCTTTCCAGCCGGATGCAGCAGGAGCTATGTTGCTTGCAATTTCAGTGGCCTCTTTTTTGGGTTGATCAAATGCCTGAGGGTTCTTGGGCATGAAATCACCGCCTCCTGAAAGAGCTTTTACGTTCGGCACGGTCTTGCTGGCCAAAGCTTCAGCGGCAGCAAAGCTGGTTTTAGGTGCTTGGTTCAGCGGAGCCATCGCCTTGTTGAATGTTTCGGTAGAGATGTCCCGTGTGGATTGAAACGCGTTTTCAGCGGAGCGGTTCACATTGTCGACAGCATTGTTAGCCAGTTGTGTTGATTTTTGCGTGGCGTTGTCCATCGCTTTACGAAAGTCTTTCGCATCAGGTACTGAGAACTCTTTTCTGTCACTGCCTGTTATCGACTTGCTACCCTTCGGGAATCCGAAGCCGTTGCTGGCGACCTGATCCGTTTTGTTCTGTGAACCATAGGGCTTGCGCATTGGCTTTTTGTTTGGATTTTCTGATTCGGTTTTTGCGTACTGCGGATCCGCTGGTGCAAAGCTGCGAGAGGGAGGGGCTACCGTATCATTATGGTTGCTGGAGAGCCGGAAGTTCGGTTTGTTAACGTTGCAACCAGATGAAAAGATCATGGCTAACATCATCAAGCTCATCAAACCGATTGCCAGTGATATCCGAGTCGGATGTTTTGTTTTAGATTCCATCGAAACCTGGTTTGCCTTGGATGCGTTGTTCGACTCAACCTCGATGGCGTTTTCAGTTTTGTTTTGATGACTGAACATAGTTCAAACCTTATCGCTCGTTGTTCGCTGAAATCAGCGCGCAGTAAGTACGGAAAATCCCGGCGGATCGTAGAAGTACTCTTTTTTGTCGTCAATATTGCCATCATCAGTTTGTCTTATCTAAAAGAATTTACCGGTTTGATGAGGATAAATTGTTAGACTTGCTAGCGGTTTGGCTTCTGACAGCACAATGAAAGGCGGTTTGTTGTCATGTTTATACGAGCCACGATGGTTGTTTCAAGCTTGCCACCCGAAACATGCTCACGCAACTTTAACCACTGCCAAATCTATCGCGTAAGCATGCCTGCACTCGTTGGTTGCACGTGCCCCAAAAGGCGTGAAGCATGGCACCCAGTTGTTTTTTTCGTTCACGCTTCAGTCACGCAAACCGACTTGTTTGGGAAATGCCAAGGTGGGCAGGTCAAAAGTTCGCAAACGAAAAAAGGCTTGCCGAAAACGGGCAAGCCTTTGAGTTATTAAATTGTGGTTTGAGGATGTCCGAGAAGCACGACCGTGCTTCGAAAAACTATCAGCCTCTTCTTACTGGTTTTGCGTTTGCCAGGTTCTCAGCAACTGCTGCCCAGTTAACGACGTTAAAGAAAGCCGTAACGTAGTCGGGCCGTCGGTTTTGGTAATGCAAGTAGTAAGCATGTTCCCAAACGTCCAAGCCCAGAAGTGGCTTTCGCCCTTCCATGAGTGGGTTGTCCTGATTGGGAGTACTTTCAACGACTAGCTTGTCGCCATCCAGTGATAGCCAAGCCCAACCGCTTCCAAATCGTGTTCCGGCTGCGGCGCTGAATTGTTCTTTGAAAGAGTCAAAACTTCCAAAGGCTGCGTTGATCATGTCGCCAAGCTCGCCTTCTGGCTGTCCACCTGCGTTTGGGCCGATGACACTCCAGAATAGAGAGTGGTTAAAGTGACCGCCGCCATTGTTTCGAACCGCTGTTCGATTGGCTTCGGGAACAGCGCTGAGGTTCGAGCAAATGTCGCAGATGGCTTTGTCTTCCAGTCCAGTGCCCTCGAGAGCTGCATTGACTTTGGTTACGTAACCATTGTGGTGTTTTGAGTGGTGAATTTCCATCGTACGCGCGTCGATGTGTGGTTCCAGCGCGTCGTATGCGTATCCAAGTTCGGGAAGAGTGTAGCCCATAAGACAAACCCTTTCGGTTATGTCGGTTTATGTGATTTCGCACGTGCAACACACACGGCGGCGTGGTCCACAAAATACCCAATCAACGTTTTGGGGGCAAGTGTTATGAAATGGACACGGGTAGAAAACCGCTAGACTCGGTAAATATACGCCAGCTAACAGTTTAGGCCGGTGGTGTTTCCCGAGTTGATTTGGTCACCGCGGCGTTGACTTTGAGTAGAGCCGATTCATCGGTCAAAGTCAGGTACTGCCGGATCATACGCATAAGTGTATCTGCATGGTCCGCGTTGGCACCGTTTTTGCGCGAAAACCAACTCGAATTCTTAACTGGGAAAATAGCGATCCGCAGGTATGTTTCGGGATGTCCTTTTCCCGTTTCGTTTGGATTTGCTTTCGTCAAGTCGATTGCGACCCGAAGGATAACTTCGTCTTTGGAATTTACGGCTTCGCTGATATCGCAACTCAGTTCGATGTGACTTTCTTTGACGGCTTCCACTTTTCCATTGATCTCAGGCATGATGCAACGGATCTTTTGATACAGAACATTGATTGGAGTTTGGGTCTGAAACTCCTCGCACATTAGTGGAGCGCCTTTCAGCTTTCGCCAGTTGGTACCAGAGAACGAACTTTTCGCTCCGGACCCGACATCTCCATCAGATACTTGACCGGTGTTGGCTCGCACCACTCGGTTACGTCCCATCTCCTTGGCATGCAAAAGCGCGTGATCGGCACGGACGAAGAACGAAGTCGTGTCGTCACTATCCTCAAGCTGGGAAACTCCAAAGCTGGCAGTCAAACATTTGCCATCCAGCATAGCTTGTGCGGTTTTCTCAAGCTTGAATCGAATTTTTTCTGCACGGTCTACAGCGGCGTCTTCGTCGCAGTTAGCACAAAGGATGACAAATTCTTCGCCACCATACCTGGCAACCAAGTCCTGGTTGCGCACAAACTGCTTTAAGAACCTTGCAAACGAAATGAGAGCCTGGTCGCCAACGTGGTGACCGTAGTTGTCATTGATACTCTTGAAAAAGTCGATGTCGCAAATGATGATACTGCATTTCAAACCAACTTCTCGATGCGAAACAACGTACTCCGATAGCATTCGTTCAAACTCGGCGCGATTTGCTACCTGAGTTAAAGGATCGAGTACCGCCATCAGGTAGAGATCGTTTAACTGCTGATGCATTGCGACTTGCGCAGATGTGTCCTGAAGAGTCGCCATGGCGCCAATCATCTCTCCTGCAGGATTTGTAATCGGAGTCATGTTAAATTCGACTTGGACCTGGCGACCGCTACGTCCGGCAATCTTGTAGACAATCTTGAAAGAATCGCCTGAACTCAAACAAAGAAGGAAAGGGCATTCAATGCTGGTGACTGCTTCGTTCTTTTCCGTTTTCATCTGGAAGGTCGATGGCACAATGCATTGTCCCAACATCGCATTACGGGTCAGTCCTGTCATGGTTTCGATCGAGCGATTCCACAACATGATGTTTAACTTACGATCGACACAAATGATCCCATGGGGCAAAGCATCGAGGACAAAGTTCCGCATGACGACATCGTCACTTGATGCGGGCATGTTCGTCGTCAACGACGATTCCATGTTATTTGAGGCGGGAGGTTGATTAGACATTGGTTCGGTTGAAAAGATGAGTTTGTAAAACCTACGTTTCAATGGGATGTTGGGTTTGCATCAATGCCTGCTTCGGTGTTAAATCAAGTCGGGAGAACGACGGATTTGCCGTTTGAATCGATTTTACAGATTGATCCTTCAGGCTAACGTTCAATTCGTTCTCCAACCAGGAACCTTGTTCATTTGTTGGCACGCTTTTCATGAAAATCGTAAGAGTACGCACCGGTGAGGGAGAATCGCGTTTTGGGATTTTGCACGATTGCGAACAGGTGGTCTTCCTTTTCCCTGAAGGGCTTACTTTGGAAACGGCGATCGGTTTTGCCAAAACGGGTAAGCAGTTTGAGGACCAGACTCAGTTGTCAGAAGTCGAACTGTTGGCTCCAGTTGCCAATCCACAAAAAATCATCTGCGTGGGAAAAAACTATGCAGCACATGCACGTGAGATGGGCGGCGACCCGCCTGAGTTGCCCGTGATCTTCAGCAAGTTTTCCTCAGCTTTGAATCATCCCAATGGAACAATCGAATTGCCAGAGATTAGTGATTCGGTCGATTTCGAAGCCGAGATGGTTGTCGTGATTGGCACAGGCGGGAAATATATTAAGCGCGAGGATGCGATCTCGCATGTCGCCGGATTTTGTTGCGGCAACGATATTTCTGCTCGAGATTGGCAAAAGGGAAAGCCTGGAAATCAGTGGTTGCTGGGAAAGACGTTTGATGGTTTCGCCCCGATTGGACCTTGGTTGGTAACACCGGATGAGGTGGATTATGAAAATCTGGACATTGCATTGCGTTTGAACGGCAAGGTTATGCAACAATCCAACACAAGTGATCTGATTTTTCCTGTGGACTATTTAATTTCACACGTTTCCAGGTTCTTTGAATTGAATGCTGGGGATTTACTCTTTACCGGAACACCTGCAGGCGTCGGTGCAGGCAGAACACCGCCAGTATTTTTGAAGCCCGGCGACGAACTGGAAGTCGAAATTTCCGGGCTGGGCGTCCTTGAAAATTCCACTGTCAGCCCAACACGGGCTTAACTTGTTTACAGCATTGGTTTTGAGTAACGAACCATTTTGAAGTCTTGTGAAGATTTCATTGAGAGGCTGTTTTCTTTCGCACGATGGTTGGTAAGTAGAAACGGTTAGGTGTGAGTTTTCGGGCAGTCGATTCTCGTCTAACCGCCCTTGGTCGTTTTCAGATCAACCTGCGACCGTATCCTCTTTGAATTCTCTTGGAGAAACCCGCTCGATTTTGCCGACTCGAAAAGATACAGAAGGAACCGCAATCAAAATAGGACTTAGATGGCTATCCGCCGCAGCGATCCAAGAAGACGTCGTGTTGGCGTGCTTTTGGAAGATCACGATAAGGCCGCTGTTACAACAGCAGCCACTGCTGCCGATGCGCTTCCAGCTAAAAGAAAACCAGCTCAGGAAAAAACTGCCAAACCTGCCACAGCCTATTGCGGCTCTGCTCGCCGTCGACATTTAACGAAGACGAGCGATTTGATCCCCAAGCGATGGCTGTCTCGTACGATAGTCGCATTGGTTATCGTCTTTTGTGTTGCCGCGATCAACGTGTTGTACATGTACGCGACTCAAATGACTCAGTTCGTCGGAGAGCGTGCGATCGAAGTGTTCTCGTTAACCCAACGAGGCAGTTTGTCACAATGGTTTACGACCTTGTTGTTGATCATCTCAGGAATGGCCAGCCTGCAGATCTACGCCCTTCGACAACATCGTTCGGACGATTACCGAGGAACGTATCGACTTTGGTTTTGGCTTGCCATGCTGTTTCTGCTGGCCAGTGTAGACGCAGCAGTGGGACTCCACGATTTGGCTGTTCATGCTGTTTCCTATTTTACAGGCAGGTCGTTGTCGCACGGTGGTTGGGCTCTGATTACTGTCAAGCTGATCGCGCTCACTGCGTTAGTCGTGCGAGGATGTATAGAAGTCCGCCAATCAAAAGGAGCTTTGGTCGCGGTTCTGTTCGTATGGTTTGCCTATGCCGGCGCTACCCTGATGCAACTGCCTCAGGCCCAATCGGGAGTCGTTTTTAACTATGAAGTGGCTTATGGAAATCTCTACCTGTTTGGAACGGTTGCGTTGTTCCAATCGTT
>CAZDBA010000109.1:13502-16928 GCA_964503615.1 uncultured Pirellulaceae bacterium | reverse complement strand
GCTGACACCTCTCAGGTTCATGGTTAGGTTGAAGTCGCAATTGGCAATTGGCAATTTGATTTATTTTACAAACGAACGTAACAAGCGCCGGTGCCAACTCAGGTTTTTGTGAACGGTTTGAGTCGGTTGTTCCGCAGAGCCCAGTGGGGGCGGGGCCATAATGTTTTCCCATGTAAAAATGTCGGCGGCAACGTTTCTTTGAATGTCAGTTGGGTGAACAAGCTGATCGATGCGATGCGACGGAAGATTGGCGAGCTTGGATTCAGGGTCGATCGTATGAGTGGCTGAGTCGCTAAAGCCAAGGTTGGTTACGAGGTTGAGCTCCGGCAGGATTGCCAAACCATTTTGTTTCCATAGTGCGTATGCCCATGAAAAGTCCCACGTGTCGATCTGACCTTGGTGAACTTGGTCAAAGACACTTGCCCAGTATTGATACTCGGCTGGCGAATCGACCTGTCCGGCAAGCAATCCGTTGATTTTAGTAGCAGGCCATGATTCAATTTCCAAATCGAAATGGTTCCACGCTCGTCGCCAACTTGCCCAGCCCCAGATATGCGCCCAACGGGAGAAGTAATAACTGTTGTTGGAGGTTGGGGCAGGTTGGAAGTTGTCCCCGCTGATCATCATGATTTGCGGGACATCGCGATAACGGCGTAGCAGCGACTGGGCAAAAGGAAAGAAAGTTGGATCGGGAAGACAATCGTCCTCAAGAATGATCAACTCTTCGGCTTGCTCAAACGCCCAGGTCAACCCGGTTGCCATTCTGATTCTACAGCCGAGGTTGGTAGGACTGAAGTTCGTTTTGACTTGGCACGGCCAGTCGATACGATCAAGAATCTTGCGGGTTTGCTCGACGGCCTCTGCGTCGCCGGGTTGGTGCTCGCGCGGACCGTCGGCGATCACAAGCAATTGTTTGGGACTGGCGCATCGAATCGCTTCAAAAACGCGAGCTGTTAGCTCGGGGCGATTGAAGATGCAAAACGCGATTGGAGTCTCAAGCGACATGATTCTGATCGCAGCTAGCAGCAGCGATTATTTTTGGTCTTGGTGTCTTGGTATTGGATTCGGTTTTGACTTGTGTTGTTGTGTCTGTTGACAGCACCGACGACGGTAGCGAGTAGATGACAGCCTAACCTACGTTGTTTGGTCAACCAAGATTGATCTGGCTGTGCGATAGTTCGCGTTCAAAGCTTAGGGGCAGCGCGCCGGGGGTTGAAGAAGACTGTATTTACCCCGGATTTTCAATTTGATACACCTTTCATTCTAATTTCATTCTTTTCGTTCTAATTTAGAGAGGCGATTTTGAAATCTTTGATGCGTCGAATTCGCTCCAAGCGTCCTCAGGTCTCGCGAGAAGTCCTGGATGCTAAATTGGCGCAGAGCCGTCGAGAAAATCTCCACCGTCAATTGCCCGACGCAACGTTTAAGCAATTGGAGGTCATTGAGTCAGTTCGTTCGCTCACAATGACTTCGCCGGAGCGAATTTTGGGGCTATGCAATGCCGTCGACTACGTGAGTCGAAATCAGATCCAGGGAGATTTTGTCGAATGTGGTGTTTGGCGTGGTGGCAGTACGGCTGCTGCTGCGAAAACGTTGCTGGCCAATGATGACACAAACCGAACACTGTGGCTTTATGACACTTTCGATGGAATGTCAGCGCCGACCGAGCAAGATGTCGACTATATGGGGCAGTCGGCCGAAGCATTGTTGAAACAGCAGGATCCAAATGATGCGGAGAGTGTTTGGTGTTACTCGCCGCTGGAGCAAGTCAAAACAGCAATGGTCAGTACCGGCTATCCAATGCAGAAGGTTCGTTTCGTTGAAGGAAAAGTTGAAGACACACTGCCGATCCAGATTCCTGATCGCATTAGTCTCCTGCGGCTTGATACTGATTGGTACGAGTCAACTCGCTGCGAGTTGGAGTATCTGTTTCCAAGACTAGTTCCTGGTGGTGTTCTGATCGTCGACGACTACGGACACTGGGAAGGTTGTCGGCGTGCCGTCGATGAGTACTTTGAAGAAAACAATATCGCAATGTTGCTTAATCGAATCGACTACACGGGAAGGATCGGTATTTATTTCCCTCGTTTGTCAGATGTTTGATGCAATAGGAACTTTAGGGCCCATTGGATCGGTGTCTCAAACAACAGTTAATCTTGCGAGGTTGAATCAACTTGATGGTCTGCCAATGTATCAACTCAACATTTGGTCCCAATTAAATCAAAGAAATCTCTTTTCCAGCCATGTTAAAATCTAATTCCAAACGCCCATTATTTGAAAGTCCGCTGCTCAACATCGGTTGCGGACGGCGCTATCATGAGGACTGGCTCAATCTTGATCTGGAGACCAGCGATCCAAGTGTAATTTGCCATGACGTAAACAAGGGACTTCCTTTTGAGGAAGGAAGATTTTCCGCCGTCTACCATTCTCATATTCTTGAGCATCTCGAACCAATTGAAGGCCGAAAACTAATTGAGGAATGCTACCGTGTTCTGAGACCCGGTGGGATTTTGCGGATCGCTGTGCCGGATCTCGAGTGTATCGCGCGACTCTATTTGGAAACGCATCAGGAAGCCTGGTGGGGCAACGAGACATCCCAGATCAATTACAAATGGATGAAACTGGAATTGCTTGATCAACTGGTGCGGCGCAGTTCTGGTGGGAAGATGGGAAGATACATGGCTAGCCGGGAAATCAAAAATTCGCAATTTGTTAAGTCGCGGCTTGGCGACGAATTCTCAATTTGCCAGTCGCACAGAAGTACTGAAGCGTTGGCGTCGTTGCCACTGTTCAAACGCTTGGGCCGAATCTCGTTGGGGCTTCGCCGTCGTCTTTGCCGGGCTGTCGTTGGATTGGTGCTGGGAAGTGAGGCGGCTACTGCGCTTGATGAAGGCCTGTTCCGTTCGGAGGGTGAAATTCACCGTTGGATGTACGATCGGTTTTCGCTTCGCGAACTAGCCGAGTCGACTGGGTTTATTAACTTCAATATTTGCGAAGCCACCGAGAGTCAGATCGCTGACTATGCCAGCTTTGAACTTGATGCTGTTGATGATTTGGTACGCAAGCCT
Organism: uncultured Pirellulaceae bacterium; assembly: GCA_964503615.1. GTDB lineage: Bacteria > Planctomycetota > Planctomycetia > Pirellulales > Pirellulaceae > CAZDBA01. The sequence goes on along the minus strand of CAZDBA010000109.1, from coordinate 13,860 downwards.
GATTCGATCTTTATCGAATGCGAAAAGCCCTTGGTGACCAGCGCTGGTTTTGGCCAATCTGGAAAAAGTGAACCAAAGGTATCACAAGTCGCTTAGAAGTGGTTTCAGAGCTAGTGCAGCGTTACGTCTTAATTTCAGGGTCAATTTCAAAAACACGCGCAAGTCCGAATTCGCGTGCATTGTTTTGTTGGCCCCTGCTGTAAATTCACCCGTTTCCGGTTAGGTGAGTACCCACCAATACCATACTGTCAAAACTGAAGCCGGAATAGCAACTGCAAAAAACACAATCAAGATGCGCAGGCCAAAATAGAGCCAAAATTGATGGGCGTCTTGTTCTCGTGTTACGTACGGTAGTGGC
>CAZDBA010000109.1:0-13402 GCA_964503615.1 uncultured Pirellulaceae bacterium | reverse complement strand
GGGGATTCATCGAGAAGTGTCGTAGATCGGAACCGTGGCATAACTTGTTGTGCTCTGGCACAAATGCCACTCTAGCGTCTCAAGATCGGTTTGCCGTCGATTGGTTTGATCTCCAACAGGGTGGCCGAGGCGATTTTGTTCTTTTGCGACTCGGATTCGGGGGGCAGCCACCTTTCAGTGAACTTGCCCAAGTATTTTAAGTAGCTGCCTACGCCTTCGAATTCCTGAACGGTCTCGTCCCAATCGACTTCACGGCGGATGACGAACCCTTTATCCAAATCGAAAACGGCATAGCCTCGTGTCATTTTTTGCATGATCTTGGAGCGAACTTTGGCACTGTTGATCGGCGTCAGGACTTCTGTCTGAAACGTGATGTAGGCCTTTCTTTTTTTGACCTTCGTCAAAGTGTAGTGAACGCGAATGTCCAATTGTTTATGCAAGCCATGCTCGTCTTTAGCCGACAGTTCCCCTGGCACATACCATTGATGACCAACTGGAATCGCTCGGTCAGGAAACGCGATGCATACATTGCCGATCCCGAATTCGACTTGTTTTAACCGTCGCTGTTCGTTCACGATTCTGCCGCGCGGGTTGATGGTTACTGTTGCGGCAACTACTCCAATCCCCTGGGCAAACGTTTCGTACAACATGGGTGTTTCTTCGCCTGTCTCGCTATTGTAGGTGATAGGATCGTCGTCACCTGTTTGTTGCCACATGTCACACGACTCGATGCGATAGGTAAACGTCATGTTGCCCAGTGTATCAACCGAGAGGATTTCCCAACGATTGACGGCCTGACTGCGAGATGAAGACTCCTCGGTCGTCCTGGCGATCTGCGTTTTCCGTGATTCGGTGTGATCCGTTTTCCAGCGAAGATGTGTGTCGGGTACCAGTTTGTAACGGAGATCGTAAGTCTGCTCTTCTTCGAACCGCCCTGTGGTATTCTTGATGAGCGCATCGACATCGATGTCGGTTTCAGTTTTTTGGGTAGACTTGGCCGGTTCCTGCTGGGAGTCATCTTGATCTTGGGCCCAAGCGGAACCGGACATGCTGAGGGTGGTCAACAACAGCAGGATCATGAAATAGTTGAACGATCGATAGAACATTTTCGCCTCCATGCGAATGTAAGTTCTCGTTTAATGTGCGAAGCCCAAGGCTTCAACAAAAACGATTGATATATTTTATGGTTACTTGGCTGGACGCTTTTTGATTGCGCTTCCTGCCCAACCCAGCTTTTCAGTCAAAGTTTGGTAGTAATTATTGCCTTGAATCTGGATCAATTGAAAGACCGAATTGGCTCGACAAATTTTCACTCTGTGTTGAGCTGTCAGTTCGGTCATGATTTGTCCGTCTAGAACAGCACAGGTCGATTGGTTGGGTTGGCTTACAATAATCTCGTAAACTCGGTCTGCAGTATCGACCACTGGACGAACGGTCAGTGTGTGTGGACTAATCGGTGATATCACAAATGCTTGCAGATTTTTTCTGAGGATCGGGCCACCAGCTGACAAGTTGTGAGCGGTGCTACCGACCGGCGTGCTGATGATCAATCCGTCGCAGCTGTACGAAGTCGCCAGTTCGCCATCAACAAACAGATCCATTTGTTGAATATTAAAAGGGGGGCCGCCAAGTATCGAAAGCTCGTTTAGTCCCAGATCTTCGACGACCAATTCGTCATCCTTGTAGACTCTGCATTGCATCATCAGGTGATCGACCAACTGGTACTTGCCCATTTGAATGCACTGCATCGCGTCTTCAATGGTTGATGGTTGGACGTTCGCCAAAAAACCAAGCTTCCCCAGGTTTACTCCCAAGACAGGCAGCTGAGAAGATTTCATCTTTTTCCCCGCGCGGAGGATAGATCCGTCACCGCCAAGCACGATTGCAAAATCAGCACCGCAGTCGTTCAAATCGGCCGAGTAATCGAAATCTTCAAGGACAACATCTGCGTATTTCTCAATCAGAGGCCGAAGTTGTTCGACTTGTTTAAGAACGTTGGGACGCCGATCGCCAGATCCTAGAAACACGACCTTGGGACGGTCGAGAGGTTGATTCGGGTCCAACATATTAGGTTCAGCTGGGTGAGCTGTAGAAAATGGTGATTCAGGGTGGATGCCAGAAGTTCGCTAACCTTCGATGGCCCGACAGCATTATAGATGGACCGCGATAAAAAGTAATCTCAATTCATGTAACTGGAAATTGCGATAAATCCCAGAGCAAGGGGATTGAGGGGATTGCGATCGGTTTAAAGGTCCCACCAATGGCTAGCAAACTTGATCTACAAATGGGTGGCTACTGCTGATACTATCCGCCACGAATTCTGTCCGCCAGGTACGCGAAATGTCTAAGCAAACAATCAAATCAAGCTTTATTACTTTGACTTGTCTCACGCTGATTTCCTTGACAGGATGCTCGGAAGGCGTGTTTTGGCGGACCGGAAACTGGTCGCCGTGGGTTGTGCAAAAATGGGAAGAAGAAGAGCAGATTGCGAAAACACTGTTCGCCCGCCGCAAGGAGATGACCGATATGGTGAACTCGTTGGGCCCAATCGCATCAGAAAGTCAGAAGACCCAAGTCGCCGAACATTTGAGCAGTGTTGTGCGGACCGATTCCGTGTTGTTATCGCGTTTGCATGCGCTGGACTTGCTTGGGAAAATCGACTCGCCGGCGGCGGCCGAAACACTCCGTGCTGCTTCTCAAGATCGTAACACCGATATCCGTATCGCCGCCGTCAATGCACTGGGTAAATCCAGATTGCCCTCATCGCTAACGACGCTGCAAGAGGTGCTGGGAAGCGATACGAACGTCGACGTCCGATTAGCAGCCACCCGCGCGTTAGGTTCGTTTTCGGATGAGCAGAGCATAAACGCACTTTCACTGGCTTTGGATGACAAGAACCCTGCACTTCAGGTCACAGCCACCGAGTCGTTGACTCGAATTACCGGGCAAAACCTTGGACCCGACGTGTTCGCTTGGCGGGATTATCTTGGGCAAGCATCCGGAGTCGGCCAACCGGCACCAACCCCTCGCACCGCGTTGGAATCGATTCGTGAGGCGGCGGCCACCGATACATCAACGAAAACCCGCTAGTTCAGATTGCCGAATCAGCAATCGTCTCTCTCAGCTTTTCAAGCTCAAAGTATCGCGGTGAATTAACCATCACGGTTGTGGGAATTCTTTAAAACACTTAAGTTAAAGGCTAACTTGGTTAGCTATTAGACCGCGCTTGTATGTCCTCTGATTCGTTTTTTCCATTCGTCGACGCTGCTCTTAAGCTCTGCAAAACATCCGATGCAGATGCGCTGATGTTAGTGGTGGAATCGAAGATCGACTGGAAAAAGACGCTTAAAAAGGCAAAGGCCAAGGAAATCACGCTTTTGGTCGTGACGCCCACCGAAGAACTCGCCGAATTGGCTCAAGAGGCTGGGTGTCAAGCGATCCATATCGCAATGTCAGAAACTACAGTTCAGGAACGTTTGGGCCAAGCGGTTTTGGCTAGCGTCGCCAATGAACAAGTCCCCTCGGGCGGAACGGTCGTGGCGGCGTATAGCGCTTTCGAAAACGAAGACATTGATACGGTTAGCGTGTTAAAGCTGACTGAGCGATTGGGGCGTTTGACCGCTCGGGATTTGAGAAAGCTGGAAACAAAAGTCCCGCTGGAGACTCTCAAGTGGGTCGTCGACCTGGCCGTGGATATCGGGCGTGAAGGTCGAGAAGGCAAACCGGTTGGCACCATGTTCGTTGTGGGCGATCATCGCAAGGTGCAAGAGCATAGCCGACCGGGTGGCTTTGATTTTGTGAAGGGTTACTCCCGTAAGGAACGCAATCTGAGCAGTACCCAAGTTCGGGAAGGGATTCGAGAGATTGCTCAACTGGACGGGATGTTTATCGTCTCTGCCGATGGAACGGTTGAGGGCTGTGCCAGAATTATTGATACGCCGCAAGTTGATTTGACGATTTCAACAGGACTGGGATCACGGCATTACAGTGGTGCGGCAATCAGCAAGAACACAAAAGCGATTGCGGTCGTGGTCAGCGAGTCCAGCGGAACGGTTCGCATCTTTCAGAATGGGGAAGTCGTTTTGCGCATTGAGCCTTTTCGGCGAGCGATGAAATGGAAAGACCTTTCGGGTGATCAACCTCCGACCGAACAGTAGACCGGTTGCTCTCAAAACGGTTCCCGCGTTATGGCTGAAAAACTGATTTTGAATCGTCAACAAAGCACCGCGGTCGACAGGATTGCCATTCAGCAATATGGGATCCCGGGTGTTGTGTTAATGGAAAACGCGGGCCGGAATTGCGCTGCGGAGATTTCGTCATCGTTATTCCAAGAACCAGCAAAGCAGGATTGCCAGATTTTGATCGGCTGCGGAGCGGGTAACAATGGTGGTGATGGGTTTGTGATCGCCCGACATCTGGCCATTGAGGGCTATTCGGTCAAAGTCTTTGTGTTTGCCGAACGGGCCCGGATCCTGGGCGACGCAAAGATCAACTTGGATATCCTGGAAAAGACAACGGTTCCGGTCGAGTGGTTTGACGAACAATGGACTGAAAACGAAATCCGTCAACGTTTTGAGACTTTTGATGGCGCTCCGACCACGTGTTTCGTCGATTGTTGGTTGGGTACCGGTGCAATGGGAGCGCCCCGCAGTCCGATAAACAATGCGATTCGGATTGCCAACGAATTGAATGTGCAAAGGGTGGCGATCGACATTCCATCGGGGTTGGATTGCGATACGGGCCAGCCATACGAACCGACCTTTAAAGCGGATGTAACGTTGACGCTGGTCACGGAGAAGTCTGGTTTTCAATCGCCTTGTGCCAAAGGGTTTATCGGCAAGGTAAAAGTCGTTGGGATCGGCATTCCAGATTCGATTGTGCAGCAGGCTTCTGAAATCGACTAAAGGGCGTTTCAAGACCCAGCGGTGCGTAGTGGGATTAGCAAGAATTCCTTTTATCTCTGACATGAGAAGGAATTCTTGCGAAAGACTACAGGCTTTGAAATGCTCCAACAAAATCGCAAGAATGGTCACCCGATCAGGGGCAGTATGCCGATTCTAAAAGATGACTCTTTAAGAGAATTTGCTATCGCTTTGACGAGGAGTGCAGCTAGCTGCTACACGTCTGATGATTTTCCCGCTACCTCCAGTTTGGTTTGGCGATCCACGCGACGAGAAAGTCGTGAGGCGGATTGATCGATACGAAGATTCAAAACACAACCGAATGCTAATCGGCCTTCATGTGGCCAGTGACTATTCCAGGCTGTCAGGGGCATTGCTGGTTGTTTCTGGGCATGGAAAATACCTGCGGGCGTTGACTTGGAAGTCGATCGAATTGGAGCTGCCAGCCCCACTGCAAGACAGTTTGCTTGCGATTCAAAACGCGGAAACACACGACTTGCTCCAACTGCGAGCTGCTCAGTCCGAATTGGCTGTGCAACAAGCGATCCTTGTTCAGAAGTTGAAAGAAACAGCCGGAAAGTATGTGGATCGAATCCTGGCTGTGAGTTTGACGGAGCCAGGTTTGTGGCGGCAAGATTTTGATGGTCGCCAGATCTATTTTCCAATGTCGCTTCCAGCCCAGTTGGCAGAGACGACCGGTTTGAACGTGCTCGACTCCTTTCCGGAGGAAGATATTGAAAGTGGTGGAAGTGGAACGCAATTGGAGGCTTTGCCGCTATGGCTGCTGCTTGCAGATCGAGACGATCGTGCCGCTACTGAATCACGGGTTGTTGTGTTGGTTGAGGAATCGGCTCAGATCGTCTTTTTACCCGGATCAGACGGGGCCGAATCGGAATTGCCAGATATCCTTCGGGCAGGCCTAAACGGATTTGACTTGGTTCATCGACTTCAACAACAGTACGATGGTGCAAGCAGTGATACCTTGGACGATCGCCAGCACCTCCAACGAATGGTTGGTGGGCGAGCCAACGAAGCTCTGCTGGCAAAATGGAGAGCGATCCCGAAAAACGAAATCAATTCATCAACGATGTGGGAAGCCGTTTCGAGTTTGTCAGGTTCAACCTCGTTTGAGGATATTCTGCGTTCGATCGTTGTCTTTAGCAGCGAAGAGGTTGTGGCAAAAATCAGCCAGTTCGACAGGAGTTTGCCTCTGGGCAAGATTTCCATTTCCGGTGAAGGCGCCTATTCAACTTTGCTGCTTACCGAGCTGACCAACCGTTTTCGGACTTCCAGTTCAACCTCGCCGTTCTTAGGCAGTGTCGATGTTGATTCGATTGGTGGAGCGGGTGGAATTCAGGCGGTGCTGGCTGGGATGCTTGGGTTTCTGTTGATCGATCAGACGCCAGCCAGTTTGCCATGGATTACTGGCTGCCAGACTCCAAGGATTCTCGGTCGAGTAACAAAAGGCCGGCCCGTGGCTTGGAAGCAGTTGTTGGTCGAGATGGCTGACTATCAGCCGCCGGCGATGAAGCTTCGCGAAGCGATCTGAAGTGCGCGGTCGTCTGTCATGGTAACCCGTGGCGTAAGCAAGGACGAACTGGTATTGCTCATGAGGCTTAGGACCACAGATGGACACCGATAAACACTGATGACATGCTCGTTTTCATCTGTGTTTAATTAAATCGCAGTCAGGCTGTTCCTCGCTGACGCGTCGGGTTTCCAAAAAAGCCGTCTTGGCGTTAGCCGCAATTGTTGCGGATCATGCCAAGACGGCTTGGAGTTGTACAAAGTTGTTTTTGAATTTCCAGTTTATGGGAAGAACAAAAACGCACCCGCTGTGACTGCAGCAGCTTGATTTTGTGCTCCGGCAAGGCTGATCGGAAATGGTTCTCTTAGCCAAGGTGCACAGTTGCCCGGTCGGTAAAATCCGAGAGCGTATTGGCATTCGTTGGCTGGTGTGATTCCCGAGTTGTAGGGAACCAAAGCCAAGCTGGTGAAAAAGTGAACCGCTGAATGGATAGGCTGTGTGAACGGGCCATGTGAATGTCCGTATCGTTCGAGCTGAATGTTCTCAAAGAACAGCGGCTTGTGGCAAAGGTTAGATGCTTTCCAGGTTACCGTCTGTGGTATCCAGTTTCGTCCTGTGAACGAGCTTGTCGAGATGGTGCATTCGCTAGGGAGCTGCCAGTAGCTGGACATGGCAGCAAGATCGGCATCGCTCATATTTCCAACTGGGACTTTTTGATAGCCGCCATTGGCTTGGACCAGAGCATAGCCTCGGCGAACTGTAGCCACGGAACCGGATCCAACCGTTCGACCAAACTGGTCGGTCCAAGTTCGATACTCAGCTCCGGTAGGCGATACAAGTTCGCTTCTGGGTGGGCTGATATCGACGGCGATACTGGTGATCGGGTCGTTCAACAAATCGTAACGCAATTCACCACAGCTCTTGTCAAGTTGTTGTCTTTCACGTTCTGGAAGTTCTTCGAGCAAATCGTCTTCGTCTTCGTCTTCGTCCCCAGTAATGTCTTCTGGTTCATCTATTTCTTGATAAGACTCTCGCAAGCTGTTTTCGACTTCCATTCTCTCATCCTCGTCCTCTTGAACTCCAAACCGGGGATCAATCGTCCCTTCGTTGGGTGTGTTGAGAATTGAAATCGGGCGTGCTTTGGTTTTTGGGCGTTGGCGTATCGGTGGATAAACAGGTGTTTGTGTAACACGACGAACCGGTTCCTCCTGCCGAAGTTCCCTGATGACGACTCGCTCCTGAGTTTCGAGAGCAGGCAATACTTCTGCGTCGAATTCCTGAGCAGACGTTACTTGGATGCTGGGTTGATCGTAGTAAGGGTCTGGAACTACAGTCTCCGCGTACTCTTGTTCAGGCGAGGTGACACGTTCCATTACGCTTGGGCTTTTCTTAGTCTCAATCAGTTGAACTGGATAGCGTTGTGGGGCAGCACGACGTTGCACGACTTCTTCAACGGGACGTGGATGAGCTTGTACTGGTGTCGGTGCTCTTTCACGAACCGGTTGGTTTCGAACTTGGGGTGGAACGTACTCAAGTACCTCTTCTCGTTCTTCAGGCTGTGCTGAAGAGGCATATTGTTGAACTGGCGTTGGCTCGTTTACGACCTGTTGGCGTCGTTGAGGTTGACGCTGTTGAGTTTGGCTTTGCGCTCGCCGATCTTGCCTGCGATTCCCCAAGCCGGAGAAGGCGTTGGCGATTCGTGCCTGTAAGTGAGGCGAGCGGTTTTCGGTAACCGGAGCCTGTTCCTGATAGTACTGTTCGCTTTGCACCGGTTGGTTTGGGCGAGCGTTTGATTCGAGTGCAGCAATTCCTGCATAACGATTAGACGCGTTGTTGTACTGTTGGTTTGGCGAGACATGAACTGGCGGGCGATAAGATTGTTGCCCGACGGCTGTTGATGCGGTGATCGACATGATGCCGACCCCGGAGACAACTGCTAACCAAACCAGTTGCCCGCATGCCAGAGCGGCATGTTGGCTAACTTGAAGAATCCTTTGACGATTCCGAACTGTAGTTCGGAGCTTCCTGCGTAATCGCGATGTCATGGGGATGACTTTCTCTAACACTTGCGGCGGATACCTGAATAAATTGCGCTTCCGTGCGCAAAAGATCGATGGTCGGCGTGCCGCAATAACCCATTCCGGCGCGCAAACCTCCAATCAATTGATAAACTGAATCACTGAGTGCTCCCTTGAAAGGTACCCGGCCTTCGACTCCTTCTGGCACCAGTTTTCCGGGGCCTGAGTCTGATTGCCGATACCTCTCACTCGATCCTTTTGCCATGGCTCCTAATGAACCCATGCCACGGTACACCTTAAAGGTGCGCCCCTGGTACAGAATCATTTCCCCCGGACTCTCGGTCAAACCGGCAAACAAGCTGCCTATCATGACGCAATTCGCTCCGGCGGCGATGGCCTTTGTAATGTCTCCTGAGTAGCGGACGCCTCCGTCTGCAATAATCGGTATGTTGTGTTTCGCGGCGACTTCGGACGCCTCAATAATCGCGGAGACTTGAGGCACGCCAATGCCGCTTACCACGCGAGTCGTACATATCGAACCGGGACCAATACCGACCTTTACGGCGTCAGCACCTGCTTCGATCAGAGCCTCACAGCCCTCCGCTGTGGCTACGTTTCCCGCAACCACCTCGATACCCCAACGCTCCTTGATCGCTTTGATCGTTTGGATCACGTTGAGTGAATGACCGTGAGCACTATCAAGAATCAAGACATCTACATCGGCATTGATCAGGCTTTCCGCTCGCTCAAGGTCATGGACCCCAACGGCAGCTCCCACTCGCAATCGACCCTGTTGATCTTTGCAAGCATTTGGGAAACGCTTCATCATCGCGATGTCTTTGATCGTGATAAGACCCTTCAGTTTCCTTTCTTCGTCAACCAGTAGAAGTTTCTCCACCTTTTTAGCCGTTAAAATTTTCTCAGCTTCTGCAAGCGTTACATTCCCTGTAGCCGTTACCAGTTCATCCTTGGTCATTACTTGGGAAACAAACTCATCCAGCGTCTCGAGAAAGCGCAAGTCACGTCGTGTCAAAATTCCAACCAATTTGCCATCAGCTAGCACAATCGGGATGCCACTGACGTTCTGTTGGTTCATCACCTCTTTGGCTTGTCCCACGGTCGCGTCTGGGTTCAGGGTTACTGGATCGGAAATGATTCCGTTGGCGGAGCGTTTAACTTTGGTGACCTCTTTCGTCTGCCCCTCGATCGACATGTTCTTGTGGATCACGCCGATGCCGCCGACTTTTGCCAAAGCGATCGCCATCGAGCTTTCGGTGACGGTGTCCATGGGCGAGCTAAGCAGCGGGATGTTGAGCCGAACCCGGGCGGTCAACTGGGTACTAAGATCGACTTCGGAAGGAACAACCTCGCTGTACCGAGGTTTGATCAGCACGTCATCAAAAGTGATTGAAGGTGCTCCGATCTTCTTTTTGCTTGAAGAAGTCGAATTTTGCTGGGTTTCTGAAGCTAGAGACATCGAAAAGTTCTGCCATAAGTGTTTAGGGTTATGGCGACCTATTATTGACTCTTCCACGATTTTTTACAACGGTCTGGCAGCTATCTTGGACAACTTTGAATAGTTACGATGGTTGGGCTTACGGCTGGTTGTTCGAAGACGGTTCCCCAGCTTCGGTTCGATCCCGCTTTGGCGTTTCCTTACCGACTGTTTCATTCCCTGCGTACTCGATTTTCGATGTCCCAATCCCAAAAACCTAAGGCTCTGACGGTCGCCCAGATCACCCAACAAATCAAGGCTCGGTTGAATCAAGGGTTTTCCAACGTCTGGGTGCGTGGTGAGGTGTCGGGGCTGATGCAAGCCCGCTCAGGACACCTGTATTTCAGCCTGAAAGACGATTCCGCTCAGATCGGTGCGATGATTTGGGAAAGCAACTTGTGGCGAATCGACTTTGATCTCAAAGACGGGATGGAGCTGTTGTGCCTTGGAAATGTCGATGTCTACCCGCCAAGGGGCTCGTATCAGTTGGCGGTTCGGCAGGCCCATCAGGTTGGCGTCGGGGGTAAGCAGCTTGCACTGGAAAACCTCAAGCGAAAGCTGAAGAAATTGGGGTGGTTCGATGCTGCACGCAAGCGGCCTTTGCCTCGATTCCCCAAAACGGTTGCGGTGGTGACCAGTCCAAAGGGTGCCGCCGTTCATGACTTTTTGCAAGTCGTTGCGAGGCGATGGCCAGGATTGAAGGTGATCGTGGTTCCGACAGCCGTGCAAGGCGACGGTGTTGGCCCGTTGATTGCAAATTCGGTCCGCAAAGCAGGTATGATCCGCCCGGCTGTCGACGCTATCGTGGTCACCCGCGGCGGGGGGAGTGCCGAGGACCTCTGGTGTTTCAATGACGAGACACTGTGCAAAGCGATCTATGAATCGAAGATCCCGGTGATCTCTGGTGTGGGGCACGAAATAGATAATTGTCTTTGCGATTACGTAGCGGACGTGAGGGCATTGACGCCTTCGGAGGCAGCGGAGCGGTTAGTTCCCGATCAGGCAGAGATCATTAACAGTTTGAACGAGCAACACCGCCGAATCAAACGAGCACTTTCCAATCGTGTTGTTCAGGCTCGTTCTCGATTGGGGGTGATCGCATCGAGGTCGGTGTTGCAAAGGCCGCTCGATCGAATTCATCAAAAGACGATGCTGCTGGATTCGGTTTCGGAGCGAATTACGGCACGCATTAACCAGCGGTTACAAATAGCCAAACAGCGACAGGGGGAGTTGGCGGCAAAGCTGGAATCGCTCAGTCCCCTTGGTACTTTGGCGAGAGGATATAGTTTAACGACGTCTAAAGGGCGGACCGTTCGGGATTCGTCGACCGTGGCCGAAGGTGATAGAATTGAAACCAAACTCGAGAATGGCAAGATTATCAGTCGAGTTGAAAGTACAGAGTAAGCATGGCGAAGAAAAAGAAGAGTGCTAAATCAACCGAATCGGGAGTGACTTTCGAAGGCTCACTCGCCGAGTTGGAATCGGTTGTGAGCGAGCTAGAGGGAGGTGAGCTGAGTTTGGACGAGTCGATGTCCAGATACGAAGCGGGCGTTAAGCATTTGCGCGATTGCTATGCGGCGCTACAAAAGGCGGAAGGCCAGATTCGGCTGTTGGTCGATATCGACGATGCGGGAAATGCTCGGCTGAATGAATTTGCTTCCGGACCAGCAAACGGCGGCGAGCCAGATGATGAGGTCGATGAAGACGATTTCTCAGACGAAGATCCGAACGAATCCTCGTTGTTTTAGCAGTTGATACACCTGAGAAGAAATACAGATGCCAAACGAGACGCGGGTTGTCGCTCCCGGACCTAGTAGTCGAACTGTCAAAACTGCCGAAGGGAAGGTGCTTCAAATTCCCGCCAAATGGGAACTGCTTCCACCGGGCGATGCGGGTATGACTCGGCGCGTCAAATCACGAGGCCCGAGTTGGACCGTTAAACAAAAAAAAGGAAGACGCACTTTTTCATTGGGCGTCTGGGCTCCCGCGGATCGGATCGAAGCGGTTCGGGGCGAACTGACGGCCGAACGCGCAACCGACGCTTATGCCAAACGCAAGGCCTCCGCGGCGAAACAACGTGAAAAGAAACAGAATGCTTACATTGACGAGTTTCACAATGCGGTTCTTGAGTTTTTAGATTTCGCAGATTGCCATTCCCAAATCGCAGAGAAACTAGCAACTGCAGTCACGACCCACGCCACGCCTGTCGGAAGCGGCACGGTCGCACGGACTCAGCGGATTCCTGTCCAGCGACGCGCGGAATCGGCTGTAATCGCCTGGATGCGACATCAAACAACTGCCTACGACAACATGAAAATACCACGGGTCAAAGGTAAACGTCGCGAGGTCCGCAGGATGCTAGCCGAGGCATCGCGAAAACGCTTAAAATCATTTCGCAGCGGCGACCAAATTGACAAGGAATCATGCCCACTGTGTTTGGCTTTGGATTTTGAATAATTTTTTCTTTGGAGTAACCATGTATCAATCAAATTTGTTTTCGTTCGCTGCATTCTTTTGCTTTGCGACATTTCTGGCTCAGGACGGCTTTAACGGAATACCCTCAAGTGAAACATCGCAAGAAGAAACTGTCTTCGTTCAGGAAGAGGAAGCGGAAGAGGAAGAGTCCGCTTTGGCTCTCGAAGATTTGGCTGGAAAATGGACTGTCAAAACGACTTCTGTCGGCGAAAGGAATCTCGAGACCGAAAAAGGAATGTTGATGGGGATTGAGTTTTCTGAGGAGATGGCGATTGTTAATATGGGCGAAGATGACGAAGAGCAATTTCAAAAGATGCGAATCGAATTCAATAACAAGACCACACCCGTTCAAATTACCTTTATAAGAGTAAAAGATGGGCGTGACGAAAAATTGCCTTGCATAATTGAGTTGCAAGAAGAAGGCACGATGCGAATGGGGCTTCCATTAGTTCCCGTCAAATTCGAAGACGGTATGAGATTGGTTCATCCGCCCTCGTTTGACGATGAGCATCCGTTCGTGCTCATCTCCGCGACAAAAGAGGAAGCTCAAAACTAAACTATGGGTGGCCTATGAGTAGAATCAGTATCCGAACCTTGATGCTCGTTACGCTTGGAATAGCAATGCTTGTTTCTATTTTTACGTATGGGGCTTCGAGCGTAACGATGTTCCACACCATTCTCGTACTGGCTTTTGCGATTCCTGGTGCAAGCTGGGGGTACGATTGCAAACCTACCAGTCGCTCAGTAGCCTTGTGGCTTTGCGTTTGGGCGACGGTAGGAACCTTGGTTATGTCCGCTTACGTCCTTATGCGTGGTTTTTATTGATGTTGAAATTGGAAAACGCATGCTGTCCTAAGGGATCAGCTTCGGCGTTTTCGCTTTGGACGACAGCTCGTTAGGTTCAAAGAGACATTACTTCATTGTTGTTTTGCCTCTTGAGACCGGCGTGTAAGCCATCGTCGAACCAAAAGTTGGCCAACCAAGA
>CAZDBA010000108.1:0-17049 GCA_964503615.1 uncultured Pirellulaceae bacterium | reverse complement strand
TCGGCAACTTGGATCGCAGTCTCGCGATCGGTAAGCGTATCGTTGTCTTCGATGATTTTTTTGTCCGAAGCCAACATCTTTTTAATGGCGAGGTTGTACTCACTCCAGAAATTGAATCCGTTAAACTCCAAAAACGGCATTCGAGCCAACCAGCGATCGGTCAGTTTCGACAGGGTTGGCTTTTTCTCAAGCTCATCCAGTTCCTTAAGATCAGGACTGCTCAGTCGAGAATGAAAGAACTCCTGGTCGGCAGGGATTCGCATTTTGCGTCGAATACCAAGCATGATTTCAATCCGCTTGAACATCACACTTTGGAACCCGGAAGCAGGAACCAGGAGATCACGAAACTCAAGAAAGTCCAACGGAGTAATCGTCTCGATAATGGTGATCTGTTCGATCAAGACTCGCTGAATCGTCTTGATGCGGGCCAGCCTGTGAATCACGACGCCCATATTTTTGTGTTCGACAACCGGATCGTCAAAGATGTCGATAATCGACTCCAACTCGAACACAATCTGTTTGAACCACAACTCATACGTTTGATGAGTAATGATGAACAACATTTCATCGTGTGCTGGATTGCCCGCAAGTTCGCTCTCCAGTTTTTGAGCGTCAAGCACTTTGCCCAACTGTAGATAGTCGCTGTAGTATACGGGGGCGGGCATCTTCGGTCTTTTATTAAACAAACGATTGAGTGGGTTTGCCAAATCTCGCCAGTTGCGAATCTGAATTGGACAAACCGTGATTCGTACCAAAAACACAATCGGGGCATGAATGATATCTCATGCCCCGATTTGTCTGATCTCTACTCTAACGAGATTTTGATTTGATGTAAGCCGTTTTTGCCATTGCGAACGCGCTGTGATGAACAGCGCACTCGCTTGGCTAGACTGCCTACCACACTTTTTCACCCGGGATTGCCACGGGCAACGGTTTGTAGTCGCCCCATGCGTACTTTTTGGGACCCAGAACGACTTCGCTCTTCAAATAGTCGGCCCATTCGATACTTTGACCGGTATAAGCACAGTCACGCGCGATCAGAGCCATCAGTGTACTGTCGCACATGTACTCACCGTTGTTGATAGGATCATCGTTACAAATCGCAGCGATCATCTCTCGAAGCTCAACGTCGTACATGCTGGGTTTCTTCTCGGTGAAACGCCAGGGCTCTTTGCCATCAGCAAGAATCTCGTGGCGAAGAATAATCGCCTTGCCTTTCGTACCGATCACGTAATCTTCGACATCGTTAAAGCAACCTTCTTGCTGGCGACAATACGAATGGCACTTCACACCATTTGCCCATTCGAAAACAGTTGCAAAGTGATCGTAGACATTTCCGTATTGTTCTCCCGTACGTTTCTGACGTCCGCCCATTGCATAACAACGAACTGGAGGTTGGTCACCCATCAGCCACATCGATTTGTCGATTGAGTGAATGTGTTGCTCTGCTGTGTGATCGCCGGCCAACCAGTTAAAGTACAGCCAGTTACGCATCTGGTACTCCATCTGGCTCCATTTCGGGTTCTCCCCACGATGCCAAAGCTCAGAAGTCAGGTAGTTTTCCTGAATCGAGAGGATCTCACCGATCGCGCCGTTCTGAATTCGCTCCATGGTGGCCCGTACACCAACATCGTATCGCCAGCAAAGTCCGGACACGATTGTCAGTCCTTGGTCCGCCGCACGACGACACGCCTCGCGGACTCGTTGCACGCCAGGTACATCGACACCGACCGGTTTTTCGCAAAATACATGTTTGCCGGCTTGGATTGCAGCCTCAATGTGCGCCGGGCGAAAGTGAGGTGGTGTGGCCAGGATCACTATGTCGACGCCTGAGTCGATTAGGTCTTTGTAGTTGTCAAAACCTGCAAACTTTTGGACATCTTCTGCCAATTGGCCCGGCCGCTTTTTGGTAAGCGTCTTATGAACCGATTCGATCCGATCTGAAAACGCGTCCGCCAAGGCGGTGATTCGAACGTTTGGATCAGCACGGCATGCGTTAACCGCCGCACCGGTTCCTCGTCCGCCACAACCGATCAATCCGACTTTGATCGTGCCATCGCCAGCAACATGGAATCCACCAGCTGCTTTGGCAGTTGCTGTGTTGGCCGCGATGATTCCACCCGCAGCAGCTGCGGCGCTTTTGGACATGAATTGCCGTCGATTTGTCTTTGAATTTTTGGTCATCGCTGACTCCTTTGATCGCGTTGCTTGCGAACCGATTATTAAAAATGTTCAGTTTTTATGAAAACTTGGTTTTGATTGAGGCCTCAATGATAGTTGATATTGGGCCAGAAGGGTAATTGGCAAATCGGTCAGGAGGTTCTCTTTCCTACACTATCCGGGAATTCTGGTCCCAAACGTTATATTTAGGATAAGCCTTGAAATGTGGAAAAGCTTTTACTGCTCGTGAGCCATTAAGTTTGGGAGCTTCGTCCGCCCATTCATGGGTGGGAGGTTAAGCGGTAAAAGGGAATTTAATCGAACCGCCGGTTTCAGCAGATTTGTAAATCGCCAAAATGATCTCTACGCTTCGTCGACCTTCGTGCCCATCGATCGACGGGGGATTACCAGATTGAATGGCGTTGATGACGTCGTTGAATTGATGAGTGTGCGCTGCGTGACCGATTGCCGAGGGGTCACTGGCTCCCCCTCCTGACTCGGTGGCATCGGCGAACTGTGCGATGATCTTCTCGTCTTCTGCGGTCATCTCCGCAAACTGCCAGGTTTTAATATCTTCTTCTTCGATCACGGCCGAGCCTTGTGAGCCATGTATTTCGATTTTTTTCAGCATGCCAGGAAACGAAGCGGTGGTCGCTTCGATCACTCCCAGCGCACCGTTGGCAAAACGTAGGGAAGCGGTGGCAACGTCCTCTACCGCAATTCGCTCGTGTGCCAAAGTCGCCGTTCGCGCGGACAATTCGGCAACCGGTCCCATCAACCAAGTCAAAAGATCAACGCAATGAATCGCCTGATTCATCAACGCACCGCCCCCGTCCAATTCCCAAGTCCCACGCCACGCGCCGCTGTCGTAGTACTCTTGAGTGCGAAACCATTTTACGTACGCGTCGCCTAAACTTAAAATCCCAAACCGCCCGGCGTCGATGGCGGCCTTTAGCAATTTCGAGCTGGAATGAAAACGAGACGGAAAGATCGTTGACAGCACGACTTTGTTTTTTGCACAAGCCTCAATGATTGCGTCACAACGCTCAAGCGTAATCTCCAGTGGCTTTTCGACGATCACATGCTTGCCCGCATTGGCGGCGGCCACGGCCGGTTCCTGATGAGCCCCGCTGGGGGTGCAGATCGAAACGATGTCGACAGCAGGGTCGGCTAACATTTTTGTCAGATCGTCGTAGGCTGTCCCGCCAAATTCGTCGGCAAGGCTTTTTGCCCGTGCCATATCACGGCTGCAACAGGCAACCAATTCGGCTCCGTCAGAATCTGCAATCGCCCGAGCGTGAAATTGGGAGATCATCCCACAGCCAACAATTCCAACTCCCAAACCCATCACTCACCTATCACTTTCTGTAGTAATCCGTTCGTAGTACCGGCTTAAGCCGGAAGCACAATGTTCCGCCTAAAGGCGGTACTACAAACGCGTTGCTGAAACTCATGTAAAACCTGGTAAGCGAGAGCGCGAAACCAAGCTGCGCTTCCTCGCTAACGCGTCGGGTTTCCAGGCGCGTTGCCGCTCATGCTAACACCGCTAAGCACCTTGTGAAAAAATAACATACATCGTTGCCCAGAACATGCTGTAAAAGTTCAACAGGAAATGGACGACGATACACGGCACGATGCTGCCGGTTTGCCGAAACAAATAACCTAGCCCAACTCCCAAAAAGAACAATGGGATCGGTGCAGCGCCTTGTCCTGCATGAGCCGCAGCAAACAACCCGGCCGAAATGAAAATCGGAAGCCATCGTAGCTCAGAGTCAAAATAGACGTTCCCGTCACTGTTGGGTACCGTTTCGATCGGACGCGTTTTGCCACTCAACGGTGGATCGCTCGAAAACCAACCGCCGATCATCAGCTTTCCGAAATCTTCCGGGTTCGTGTTACCTAAACGCTGTAGCCAACTTTGTATTAATCCCCGAAAGAAAACTTCTTCGATAAACGGGGCAACCAGAACGGCGGTAAACCATGCTGAGAAAAACGGCTTGACCGAATTCGCATTTTTCAGTGAATTCAAAGTTCCGTGTTCGTAGTCGACAAAATGCGTCAGCCCCGCCTGAAGGATAAGCAACGGTGGAACGAAGAAAATAAACGCGAGCAGTCCTATGCGTATGTCTTTGCCGAGCGTCCCCCAAGCGCCAAACAGACGACTGGATTGGTATCTCAGGCGAAAAACGGCCATGCAAGCCAGCGTGATAAGTAATTGGGCGATTCCTACCAACGCCACCAGCAGCCAGCGCTGTCCGGCACTTGCGTCAGACATTTGCTGTGCCTCCAAGCCAGATACGGCAATCGCAATTCCGCTTGCCGCCAAACTCACGACTTGTTTCGCCTCAAATTCCATCAGAGCCAGCGCGATTCCGCTGGCAGCCAATTGCGCGAAAATCCAGCCAGAGAACATGACCATTACGTCGAGTAATCCGATCGGTTTCGGTTCGCGAAGACGAACGGGTAACGCAACAACACCTTCTTTTTGATTGCGAAAGAATTTAATCCAAACTGAGATGCTGCCTACGCACAAAGTTCCCAACAATGCAAAAGCGACAGACTCAAGCATCGGTCGACCCTTCTTGCTCATTTGAGCGACTTGCGTTCGCGATAAACTTGGCCGCCGCGTTTACATAACCGGCCCCTGAGTAAATCGTAGATATCAAAGCGAGCCAGATAGAAGCGATCAAAACTCCCTGCAAACCACCGGAGATTTCCTGGCCGCCAGAATGGACCGATAATGCCCACAAGCAAACGGTGGCAGCCACACATTGCAAAACAAATTTGACCTTGCCCGCCATCTTGGCTGAAAAATCTCCACCCGCGTTTTCAATAAAGCTACGCAGGGCGGTCACCAACATCTCGCGACCAAAAATAACAGTAGCCATCCAACCGGTCACGCGGGCATACCAAGGGAAATCGAATTGGACCATCGCTTCGGCTAACAGAATAAATGTTCCGAGGATGATCACCTTGTCACAAAACGAATCCAGGATGCGACCGACTTGGGTGACTTGGTCGAACTTCCGCGCCCACCAACCATCGACCCAATCGGTGCCCGCCGCGATCACAAACACAATCATCGCCGCAAAGTAATACCCGAGCGGAATGAGGGCGATGATAACCACGGCCAAAAGCAACCGCGATGCCGAAATGATATTCGGCACGTTGATCACTTCGCTTTTTCCCGAAGCAGTTGCTGATTTGTTGTTTTCCATCGTCGAGTCCAGTCCCTTAGGTCCCTTAGACAAAAGCCGGTTCTACAAAACGTTTAACTTGGCTTTAACAAGCCTTTTGCGAGGAGGCTCAATCGCGGCCGCTGCCAGATCGTAGCCGACCGATTCAATAACGTCGCATTTTACGATGTCGCCCACAGCCAGTGGAGCATCGGTTTGCGTTACGAACACACAACCATCCACATCGGGAGCGTCGCCAGGACCTCGTCCAACCCAAACGCCCGGTTGGTCGGCCAGCGGCGCATCGATAATCACATCCATCTGAGTTCCCACCAGCGAGCGGTTGTACTCGAACATGATCTCCTGTTGGACTTGCATCAACTCGTCGCGGCGTCTGAATTTGGTTTCTTCGTCGACATGATCAGGCAGTTTCGCACTCGGCGTGGAGGCTTCGTAGGAATAGGTGAACACGCCCATTCGTTCGAACTTATGCTCATTCACAAAGTCGACCATGTTTGCGAATTGTTGGTCGGTCTCGCCGGGGAAACCGGCGATAAACGTTGTTCGCATCACGAGGTTCGGAATCCGTTCGCGCATCATGCGAATCGTGGCTTGGGTATCAGCAAGGTTGACGCGTCGTGACATTCGCCGCAACATCTTGTCATCGCCGTGTTGCAACGGCATGTCAATATAAGGCAAAATCCGTTTGCTGTTGGCGATCACATCCAACAGTTTCTCGTCTATGTACATTGGGTAAAAGTACATCAGCCGAATCCAGTCCAATCCTTCGACCTTGTCCAGTTCAATCAACAACTCGGTCAGCCGCGGCTCGCCGTAAAGGTCCATGCCGTAATAAGTCGTGTCCTGAGCGACGATGATCAATTCCCGGACGCCTTGCTCGGCCAATTGTTTTGCCTCGGCGATCACGTTCTCGATCGGCTTGGTAGCGTGCTTGCCGCGCATTTGAGGGATCGCGCAGAATGTGCACAGCCGGTCACAGCCTTCTGAGATTTTCAGATAGGCAAAGTGTTGAGGGGTGATCTGCAACCGATCTTCGTCGGGCAACGCGCGAATGGGTGCGGGTTGAAACACGTTGCGTTGTTCTGCCAGATTGCCGACGAGGTTGTCTGCGATCTTGGTAATTTCCTCACGACCAAACACGCCGACCAGCGAGTCGATTTCTGGTCGGTCTTCAAGTAGTTGTTCCTTTTGTCGTTCCGCCAAACAACCGGTAACGATTACGCCTTTGGTCTTGCCCGCTTTTTTTAGTTCGAGCATTTCATCGATCGCCGAAAACGATTCCTCGCGAGCTTGTTCGATAAAGCCGCAAGTATTAACGACTACGAAATCGCTTTGCTCCGGGTCGCCGATTAACTCGTACCCATCCAGCTTTAGCAATCCCATCATCCGCTCGCTGTCGACGGTGTTTTTCGGGCAGCCCAGACTAATAAAGGAGTACTTCCCTTTGTAGTCTGCTTTGTTTTCCTGCTGTTTATAAGTGGTGCTCAAAATGGTCACTCGGCTGGCGCGTAAGCCAGTAATTGGGGTTTTGTATTCGAAGGCATGAATGGTACTCAAATAAGCCCCAAAAAACGACCGGCTAAATCGGCGAAACGGTGTGCAAAAACGATACTTTGGGAAATCCAGTGGGACGACCCTGACCTTTGGATAACTTTGGATGAGCGATTCCGGTCTCAGGCGGTCGGCAACTAACGGAATTGTATTCTGGAAGGTACAATGATCCTGAGTTCTAAACCCGGTGAGGCTGGGTGCAAGTAACCAAGGAAATGGGCGACTTCTTAGATGCGGATAGCAATTGCTTTCATGGTTATTTCGCTGCTGACCTTCGTCGTGGTGGCCGGTTTTGTAATCGCCCAATGCGATGACGAGATATACTCGATTTTTTTAACGTTGAGTGCGATAGGGTTCGCAGTTGAACTTTTGTTTTTGGCACCGATTATTCTGCTCGCTTTAAAGAACAAAAACAGGCAAGACGTTTCAGATCCAGACGAAGAGAATAGCAACGAAACCCCGCCCAAGGACAAAAGACTATGAGCCTCAAGATTCTAGAGATTGATAGGTGGTATCAAGGACCTGATAGCGAGATCGTATCTCTCGTAGGTGAAGTGGTTGGTCACCCAATTTCTTCTAATGAGTTCGACCGTATTTGTGACCGTCTATCGGGCGAAGACTACACAATCGCTAAAAGATTCTGGCCTGCGTTGAGACACTTGTACGACATTGTCAAATTCCAGAATGACGAAAACGAACGAGTGAAGATGGTAATTACTTTGGCCACAACAACTCGATACGCCGTTTGGAAGATGTTTTCTCTACAAGATTTTGAGCCGAAGGTGCGAGAGGCTGCTGAAGATTGTTGTCGCCTGTTCCTTGAAACTTGTTTTTCCGTCAAAGAAGTTGATGATAGGCGATATCTTTTGATGGGAGTCGCTGCAGCTATGGGTGACTCAGAAGCAGCAAAGCTCCTGCACGACTTAGGGAGTGGGTATCAATTCAAGTCGTTTTAGCCGCCGTTGGAGAAGTAAGTCTTTTGGTTGATTTTGGCGGGAGAACTGGCAACCGCCGTGTCTTTCAGAATAGAATGGAAAGCGAATGTTGATTTATCCATTGCGATCAGGGCGATTCATGTTAACGGCTTATCAAAAACTGACATTTAGTCGTCTGGCTTTTATTGTTTTGTTGCCAGCTTTTTTCTTGCCGCCCATTACGGTCTCGGGACAGGAGTCTGAAAACCCCTTCGAACAAACTCCGATCAATCCGGATGCAGGTTCGGTAGCAAATGGACAGTCTTCGCAAGTTTCCGAAGCGAACAACGCCGGGCTTGAGATCGTTGCTCGCGAACTAGGCGAGTTGATACCCTCGGACGGTGAATTGGATCCTGCGGTCGTCGCCAAGCTTAAAGCAATAGCGACTGCTTACACGGGTTCCGACATGAAAATGGTAAGCGGTCTGCTGGATAGCTTGAAAGCGGAAACCGCCAATTTTCCACCGGTCGAGATTATGATCGCATCGCTTCATTTTAGGGCAAGTCGAAACAATCTTGGATTTCAGGCCCTTGAGTTGGCTGCAAAAAACTCTCCCAATTATCCCGGCGTTTATTTTGCGTTTGGCCGCGTTGCCTTGGGGCAGAATCGTTTGACCGATGCAGGGGCATTGGCAGAAAAAGCGGGGAGGATCTTTCGTGAAGGGGAATATTCTGAAGCGGAGAAGAACCACTTTCGAGAGCATTATTTCGAAATTGTGACGTTGGTCGCGTTGAGACAGGAACGTCTGGAAGAAGCAGCTCGGCTTGCTGAATCGTTTGAGAAAGTCGCCCCCGACAATCCGAAATCTTTAGCGCTGTCCGCCGAAGTTTTTTGCAATCAAGGTGAAACGGAGAAGTCTTTAGCGAAATTGCGGCGGCTTCGAGAATTGCAGCCGAACACGCGTGTGCCCGAGTTGATCGTGGCCGGCTGGTTTCGCAAACTAGGTCGGAAGGACGAGGCGAAGCGGCTAATGAATCAGGCAGCGGGGCAGTATCCCAGCGAATTCGATGTTCAAGTTGAAGTAGCCGATTGGGCAGTGACTGCGGAGGATTTTGCACTTGCTTTAGCTGCGGCTGAAAAAGCGGAGAAGGTCAAAGGCGAAGAAACGCAGGCGATACAGTGGGTCCGGGCAAGGATCGCATTTGCAAACGGTGAATATGAGGTGGCTGAGCGAATGTGTGAGCAACTCTTCAAATCCAACAATCGAGCGATTGGAATTGTACATCAATACGCGTTGTGTTTGATCGAGAGTTCTGACGGCGAGAAAAAGTTCCGTGCACAAGAGTTGGCAACTCAGATTCTTAGGCAGTCCCCTGACAACCCGCTTGCGATGGCGACATTGGGAAGGATCCTTTACGTCCGCGGCGAAACTCAGAATGCCGAGAAACTGCTTTTGCAAGCGGCTCAACGTAAGCCGTTGGCAGCGGAGACTGCGTACTATATTGCCTCGGCTTTGGCGGACAAAGGGGACGAGGGGGCGGCGGTCGCGTTGCTGGATAAGGCGCTGAAAACAGAAGGGTATTTCATGTACCGAAAACGGGCAAATGAATTGCTAAACATCGTCAGCAAGAAAATAGCTGAGAAAAGTGAGCCGGAACAGCCCAAACCAACCCAATAGTGCGAAGAAGAAACTCATAAGTAAAATGGGCCCCAGCCCGTTTGTGTGCACTAGGTTGCAATGAGTTAGTTGAGGATTTGGGTTTCCTGTTAAATAGCTCGCCTCTGAGGTGAGTGTTTAACGCCTCGGAGAGGTTGTGACTGGAAACCCGACGCCTAAGCGAGGAAATAGCTTGCCTTCGTCCTCGCTAACGCGTCGGGTTACCTTTTGCACTTCCAAGCAATTGGAAAAATGACAGCCTCGGAGAGGCGTGCTGCTTTGACAAGTAACGGTGCACTAGGTTGCAATGTTTCCTGATCAAACCTTATCCAATCGCTAATCTTTTCCACAAGTTTGTTGCTAGCGACGTGTATTAAGCCGACTACGGCCCGGTTTTTTATTGTTGATTACTGGTGGTTCAGGGCGAGTGCCGATATCTCAATAAATAGCTGTTTGTTCTGGGCCGCAAGAGATGTTCGATTTTTCCCAACTTGATTTTTTTGCAAACTCGGCACCTGATGCGACTGTTGAGTCGCTAAGTCGCCGTAGTCTGTTGAAAGCTTGTTTGCCTGCCTTGTTTTTTCCTTTCGGGTTGTCAGGGAGCTCCAACGCTCAAGAACATGAAATTGAGCTTCCCGAGGACCCGATTGCAATCGTACGCGAGAAGCGGTTTCAAACTCTAGTCGCAATGATCAACGCGCAGGTCGACATTCTTTGGCAAAACAGTGGTTGTCCACCGGACAACGCTTGCGAGATTGCTGAAGAGATTCTCGTCTACATGTCTTACATGACCAAGCGAATTCAACAGGGGAGCAACATGGCTCTGTTGTTGTTGGACGTCTATTCGGTGAAGCATACACGTCGTCGGCTGCACCAGCTTTCGCCCAGCCGAATCAGGCAGGTTCTCAATCAAGGTGAAACGCCACGTCGTTCGCGTTTGTCGCCGCCTCTGATTTTATGGGACACAGATCACCTGCTTCATTTGGCGTCCAGTGGCGTATTGATGCTCGGCCGGATGGTGATCCATTCTCGACAACCCGCGCGGAGTCTGATTGGTTTTAGCTGGTCCAAGCCGTGTCAGAACATCAATAACGTTGTCCATGTTGCCAAGCCTCCATTGGCTGATTTAAATCAACATTTTGACGTTTGCATCCTTGGCAGTGGCGCCGGCGGAGCCACGGTAGCGCATCGTTTGACGGCCGCTGGTAAACGGGTGTTGATTGTGGACGTCGGTGATTTCGTAAGTCCCGATGCGTTGATACAAAAAGTTCCTCAGGCTGACGGAAGTGTTAAGCTGGGCCCGCCACGCAGCGATGAAGTGCTTTATCGACTTTATAAGGACGCCGGCGCGCAGATTTCTGGAGGCTTATGCAGTGCCGATTCGAAACTTGATTTGGCGTTACCGAGACGCAGAAAAAAGATTGAACCCAAACAGGCTGTCAACGTTGTTCAAGCACGCGTGTTTGGTGGTGGGCCTTACGTCAACAACGCGATCCATCTGCCAGTTTCAGAAGCTGTCTACAACGAGAAATGGGCTGGTCGACAACCAGCGGGTTTGCCTTACGCCGAGTTTGCCCAAATTATGTCTTCCATTCTGCCTGATCTAGGAGTCAACACGGAGGTAACCAAGAACAAAATCGGCGATCGAAGTCTTCGGTTTCGTGAGGGCGCCGAAGCGATTGGGGAAGTAGTACACCCGCTTCCAGTGGCTATTCGTGAAACAAGCGATGGCTGCGGGAGTGACAACTCGGTAGATTGCTTCGGTGACCACATCGGTGGGATTCATCCTTACTCCGAGGATGGTAAGAATAGTTATCTCGTTCGAGCAATGCACAATGCGATGCCAGCTCAGGTGTCTTATCGAACGTCCGCCAATCGAATTCACATTTGTCGCGATCAAGCCGGTAGCCTGCGGGTTTCGGGCGTCGATGTCGAGCGGATTGAGGATTCTGGATGCAAGTCATCGGTTACGATCCGAGCCGACCAGTACGTTGTGTCTACTGGCGTTGGTCAAACAACGAAACTGGTTGGTCAAAGTCTCTGCCAGTCCGGATTAAGCAATCGTTCGGTAGGCAAACGTCTTTCAGCTAACGTTGGGTCAGTGGTCTACGCGATGTATGACCAACCGATTTGGCCTTCGAACAGTGGTCGTCCTGAACCTGGCGTGACACAGTGCTATCTGGTTGAAGAACGGTGGGTCGAGCGACAAGGTCAAGTCGTCAAGGAACCCGCTCTTGAAAACTGGTTTCACTTTCCTGGTACCGTCGCGGTGGCTCTGTGTGGATGGTTTCAAGAATTCGTTGATGCGATGAAAAAATTCAATCACCTTTCGATGGCTGGTATCGTCGTCCCAACTCAGGTTCGCCAAAGCAATTATGTCGACATCGATGGAAATATTGAGCTTAAAATGGACGATACGGAGTTTGACATGTTGCTCCAAGGAATGCGACGAATCGCAGAAATCTATTTCGCAGCTCAAAGGCCTGGAGATGGAGTTACGCTCTATCTACCAACCAAAGCACTGTTGCTTAGAAACGGCGTTCCACTGAAAATCCGAACGAAGTGCGACTTTGAATGGGCGATGAGCGAAATTCGCAAGCGTGGCCCTGCATTCGTCAATCTGCTTTCAACGCACCCTCAAGGGGGTGCTTGCCTGGGAGATGTCGTCGATCCAAATTCGTTCCAAGTCAAAACCGATTGTGGTGAAGTCGTGGAAAATCTGACCGTTGCGGATGCAACCCTGATACCTGCGGGCTGTGAAATCAATCCACAGTTGACCGTCAAAGCCCTGTCCATGTTGGCATCCGATCAGATTTTGAATCGATTGTCGCTGGGGTAACGCCTAATGTCAGCCTAGAAGCAAAAGACGCCTCTTAACTTTCGCGAATTTGGCAGTAGCTTTCATATCTACGTACATCGACCAACCCGTCAGCCACCGCATCTTTGACCCCGCAGATATCTTCGTGGGTATGGGTACAGTCAGGGTACTTGCAGCGATTGATAAAGGGGCGGATGTCGCGGAACATACCGGAGACTTCTTCCGGGATCACGTCCCATAATTGGAACTGACGAATACCAGGCGTGTCGACCAGATGCCCGCCCGATTCGAGTGGGATCAACTCGGCGGCGGTGGTCGTGTGGCGACCTTTTTCGTTTTCGCTGCTGACGTTACCCACGCGTAGAGAAAGTCCCGATTGGATTGCGTTCAAAATGGATGACTTGCCGACACCGCTTTGGCCGGTCACCACACTGTCTTTACCGGCGACGATCTTTTTCAACAAATCGATCCCGTGCCCGGTCTCCGCGGAAACCAACAGGACGGGATAGCCGAGTTGCCCCCAGACACTCACGCAGGGCTGCAGGTCAGCAGGCGAAACGAGGTCGATCTTGTTGATCACGATCACCGGTTGAATGTTCGATTGCTCGATCGACATCAACATCCTGTCGATCAAATTCGGCTTAAGCCCCGGTTGGGCGGCGCTGGCAACGATCAAGCCCTGATGGACATTGGCCGCGATGATCTGTTGCCGGTCGCGGCTGGTGCGGCTGATCGCGTTGATGCGAGGATCGATTCGCACGATAACCGCTTGGTTGTCCGTGGCGGAATAGGGCCGATTCGCGAACTGCTCATCCCGCGAATTGCCTTGGATCGTCACATAGTCCCCGCTGACCACTACGTTTTGCAAATCGGTAGAAAGCGATTTGAGAATCCCCCGGATACTACAAACGAATTCTCCTTTTTCCGTTTGTACGATCGAATTCAAACCGTGTACTCGCAACACCCGTCCAGGCAGAGAATTACTGGGGTCCACCTCCAAATCGACTTGGAATCCGGCATCTTCGTTGTCGGAACTGGTCCCCTGAATCGTCCGCTTTCGCGTGAGACTTCCTTTGCCACTGACCCGCTCTGATTGAACGATCTCATCCAATTGGTCGGACGATTCCTGATAGCGTCTCGTCAGATCGTTCTTACGACTTCGCGACTCATGTCGTTTGCGGAAATCGGCGCGGACTTTCGATTTGTTTTTTTTCTTTGCCACGAATCAGTTGGTTCAAAAAGTACGAGTGGGTCGCTGGACTGGAAGTGTTGCCGATTCAAGTCGACCTTGAAAATCAAAGGCAAGCGGGTAAAGACGAGTTCGCTTCCCTTATGCGTTGGCTGAGGGATTGTAATTCACTTTGTCATGTTTGATAAAAGCTCGCCCGTTGACAACACGACTCAATTGTAGGGATTAGGTTCATCGAATCACAGATTGCCCGCGAATTTCTGTGAAATAATATAACTTGATTGATTGCCAAAGGTCGATTCTTATAGGGTTATGCGAGCTTGGGTTGCCTACAAGTTCGCTAAACTCCCCCACCCATTTTTCACCCGGAATGGAACGTGGCTAAGATCCTCAAAGTCAATTTCGACAGTGCTAATTCTAGCGCTCAGATTCCGCAGGGCGACGCTCCTCCCGAAGTCGTCAATGTCGAACTTCACTCAGCAGCCCTTACGTTAGAGCGATGGAAAGACTTTGATCAAGTTGTTTTTGACCTCAGCGAAATAGATGGCGAGAAGAAAGCAAATTTTTGCAAGCAGTTGATCGCCGGGCAAAGCTTGATGGATCAAGTGCCCGACGGCTTGGCGCTACTGGACGTTAACGGGAAAATTCTTTGGGCTAATGCAAGGCTGACCAAGTGGTTTCAAAATGAAACTTTGGTTGGCCTTGATTTTTATGGTGCGCTGGGCAAACCAACGATCTGCGGAACCATTTCAAATCCACTCGAGTCGGCGGCACGTCAGCGAAAAACAAGTGTGGCGACTTTGCGCACCGAAGACAAGTATTTTCGACTGAACGTCGCTCCGATTGCAAACGCATCGATGGAGGTCGAACTGTTAGTCGTTACGCTCGTCGATACGACGCAATCGAGTTTGGAAAAAAAGCGGCTTAAAGCGCTGTACGAAGCGAGCATGGCGTTAGCCGATTTGACGCCAAGAGAGATCTTTGAGATGGAGATCGACCAGCGGATCGAATTGCTTAAAGAAAATATTCTGTACTACACGCAACATCTGTTGGACTTTGACGTTGTCGAAATTCGACTGGTTGATGCTAACACCGGTTTGCTGGAAACGTTACTTAGTACGGGGATCGATTCGGCGATCAGTAAACGTCCGCTGTACGCAAAGCGGACTAACAACGGTGTGACTGGCTTTGTTGCCGCCACCGGGCAAAGTTACTTGTGCGAAGACACGACGGACGACCCGCTCTATTTGGACGGCTTGGTCGGGGCGAAAAGCTCGTTGACGGTCCCTTTGATCTACAACGATAAAGTGATCGGCTCGTTCAACGTCGAGAGTCCGGAGGTCGGAGCGTTTACCGAAAACGATTTGGAAGTCGTCACCAGTTTTGCCCGCGGTGTGGCAGTGTCACTGAACACTTTGGAACTGTTGGTTGCCGAGAAAAACAATTCCGCACAACAAAGTGTGGATGCGATTCACAGTGCGGTCGCGTTGCCAATCGACGTGATTTTGAATGACACGGTCAGTGTGATTGAACGGTATATCGGTCATGACCCCGCGGTCGTTAAACGGCTGCGGGGAATCTTGAAAAATGCAAGGGATATCAAAAACGTGATCCAGAAAGTCGGCGAGACAATGGTGCCTGCCGAGGCGGTCCCAGCAGGTATCCACGTTGTCAGACGACCCGCTTTGCGTGGCAAGCGAGTTTTGGTTATCGATGCTGACGAGCAAGTTCGTACTTCGGCTCATCAGTTGCTCGAACGATACGGCTGTGTGGTGGAGACAGCACAGGCGGGTGTCGAAGCGATTTTGATGATGCGAAATTGTGATCCGGATTCGACTTACCATGCGATCATTTCAGATATCCGTATGCCTGATCTGACCGGGTACGAGTTGCTTGTAAAGCTGAAAGAGCTTTACAAAGAACCCCCATTGATCCTGATGACAGGATTTGGATACGATCCTGGGCATACGATCGTCAAGGCTCGCCAAGCTGGCCTGCGAGCGGGAGGTATTTTGTACAAGCCCTTTCGTTTGGATCAGCTGCTGGAGACGGTCGAAGCAACGATCACGTCCAGCGAAAGGCCGGCAGTTGAACCTCGTATCGATTCGGCCTCTTGAGCGAAAACCAATCTGGATGGTTTAAGCGATCTCTCTGATATTCTCCAACGAGTAGCATGTTTTTGATTCTGGTCACATGGCTGTTGACAATGGTTGGACACATCGGTGTCTGGTGCGTTGCATTCAACAGAACGCACGCCACTGCCCTGCCCCGCCGGGCACGGAAGTGGATGGAGAAGGTGATCATTCTGGCAGTTGTGCTCCCGATCATTGGGATCGTTTGGACTTTGGTAAGAACCGGTGACTATTCCCTGTTCGGTGACGGGCTTTGGAACACCAGCCCACCTTCGTTTGGATACAGTCTGGGTTGCTTGATCATCAGTCCCTATTTCATCATTCCGTGGTTGCGCCGAAAGTACGGTTCGCAAACGGTAAATGGCGTTAAGTCTCACACTCGACGCTGGGCCGATATCGATCAAAACATTGCCGGCGGATTGACCGATGGTTGGTTGGGAAACCTGTTCGGGAAAGTTCCCTTCAATCAAGCGACTCGATTAATGGTCGAGGAGATGGAGTTTGAGTTTGAACAATTGCCGAAAGAATTAGACGGTTTGAAGATCGTGCAACTTTCCGATACTCATTTGACTGGCCAAATTCGTTTGGAGTATTTTCAAGCGATAGTTCAAGAGGCAAACGCGCTTGAGCCCGATTTCGTTTTCATTACGGGTGATTTGGTAGACGAACATGAATGCCTGGATTGGCTGGAGCCGTTTTTTGGACAGCTCCGTGCCCGCTTTGGGGTCTATTTCATTCTCGGTAATCACGATTGCCGCATCAAAGATCAAAAGAGTTATCGAGCGCGTTTAGCAGAAAACGGAATGATTGCCGTGGGCGGTGAATGGCATGTGGTCGAAGTGCACGGGAAACAGATTGCGATCGCCGGGAACGAGTTGCCTTGGTTTACCGGTGCGGAAAAGTTAGAGCTTGAGCCGCCACAGGAGGTGGATTTTAAAATTCTGCTCAGTCACAGCCCGGACCAATTTCAATGGGCACAGCCCTATCGCTTTGATCTGATGTTCGCCGGTCATACGCATGGTGGGCAGATTCAGTTACCGCTGTTGGGCCCGCTCGTAGCGCCTAGCAAGTTCGGAGTCAAATACGCCTCCGGGACGTTTATGATCGACATGATGTTAATGCACGTCAGTCGTGGAATTTCAGGTGATGAATCGATTCGAATAGACTGCCCGCCTGAGTTGGGGCATTTTGTGTT
This sequence comes from uncultured Pirellulaceae bacterium, assembly GCA_964503615.1. GTDB lineage: Bacteria > Planctomycetota > Planctomycetia > Pirellulales > Pirellulaceae > CAZDBA01. Next base: position 236 of record CAZDBA010000108.1, on the reverse strand, counting down.
GCGACATAAAGCGGTTGCCTCTCAAGCAAGTGACTCGCAAGTCAAGAACGCATCTGTCGATGACCCTGCTACGGTCGTTTGAATATACAAGCCCAAAGCGCGAGCGAGTGGAACTGCTGTAAGACGTTATGATACTCCGGTATCGCAGTGGTTTCGTCCCCATGCTTAGAGGCTGTCGCTCGGTAGGCTGTTTGTCGCTCGTGAAAATTTGCACCGAGGCTAACTTTCCCAGAGGA
>CAZDBA010000107.1:0-17051 GCA_964503615.1 uncultured Pirellulaceae bacterium | reverse complement strand
GTCTGAGTCTTTAAACGCGGCCAAGTCAGAACTCGAATCCCTGAGTTCGAAAGCGACAGCGCTGGAAGAAAAACTGCAAGCGACACAGCGCGAACTTAAAAAAGAGCGTGAAGAGAAATCAGCGGAACTGGTGCAGGTTAACCAGCGGCTCAAATCCAAAGGAGACGAAGTGACTCGTTCCGCGAAGGAATTAGAATCGCTTAATCAAAAACTGAAAGCCCAGGAATTGGAGCTGGATAGTGCTTCCAAAGAGAAGGTGGAGTTAAAGGCTAGACTGGAAGAAACTTGTTCGGCGTTGGATCTCGCAAAGTCTCAGGTTCAGGATTCAAAGCATGCAGAAGAAGCGGCTAAAAGAATGCAAGAGGGGTCCGTTCAACAGTTACAACAGTCGCAGGAAACGCTTGCTGCCCACGCTATGAAGCTTTCGGAATTGGCTTCGATCAAAGAGGCCTTTTCAACCAAAGAAACACAGGTGGAACAACTTGGACAAGCTCGTGAAAAATTGAACGGCATGGTCCACACTTTGGAATCTCAACTGGCTTTGAAATCTGAAGAGATCAAAAAGCAAAAGCTGGAGATCCAGGAGTTGTCGGCCAAAGTAAGCGAGAATTCTCAGAACGAAGACATGGTGCCGAAATCGGAGTTGGTCGAAGCAAAATCCTCAGCATTTGACGCGAACAGCTTACTCAGTAAAAGTGAAGCGGAGGTTAAACGGTTGAGCAAGGAATTGAAAAAGCTAAAATCGTCACCAAGAAAAGTGAGCTCAAAATCATCTGGGACTGGAATCGCCGCAGGTGCTCAATGCGAACTAAAGCACATAAAAGGGGTAGGGAAAGTGATCGAGGGACTCCTAAACGAAAAAGGGATCCACAATTGTGGGGAATTGGCCAAGGCGAAATTGTCCGACTTGAAGGAAGTCGTTCAAATGGCTGGTTCACGTTACAAGAAGATAATTCCGCGCGATTTGCAAACGCAGGCCAAATTAGTCGTGCAAGGAAAAGTTGATCAATTAAAACAGTTGGTAGCTGAGATAAAGAGTCGATAAGCTGAGCAGACTAGGGCTTCCTGGTTTCTCATGATTTTACTATCGAATTTATTAAGCCTCTTTACTATTGGACATACCTTTTGACGCACAAAGAACTGAATATCGAAGAGCGTCGATACGGTGCGATTGGTGTAGCCGTTAAGGGTGACAAATTTCTGGTGATCCAACGGGCCGAACACATTCGTGCGGGTGGAAAGTACTGTTTTCCTGGCGGCACGATCGAAGAGGGAGAGACGCCTAAGGAAACCGTCGTTCGCGAGTTGTATGAGGAACTTGGAATCGAAGTTAAACCGATTCGTGAAATCTGGACCTCGATTACTTATTGGAACGTGCATCTGACCTTTTGGCACGTAGAGCTTTCTCCAGGCTGCAAGATCCGTTTGGACCCCAACGAAGTTCAATGGGCAGGATGGCTGACGATGGAAGAAATGAAGGCCAACCCGAAAATGTTGCGTAGCAACGATGGCATCCTGGAAGCGATAGAGACCGGTAAAATCAAACTGACATAACGGTCAAAGCCTAGTTGGAGCTTCGGTACTTGCGATTAAAGATCTCTGGATCGAATGGATCGCGGGGTACGAAAACACTTTCTGGGTTGATGTCGGGAATTTTGGGCATACTCGGGTCTACCGGCAGGTTCGCGCTGGCTTGACGAATTTCACCGTTATGTGGCAGAACAGTTTGCTGGGGAGCCAATGGTCGAATTTGTGCCTGTTCTTCGGCCTGTTGCTGTTTTTCCAACTCACTTTTTTGATACTCCGCAATCGCCTCGGGAGTCGCAAACATCAACAACCAACGTTTTAGATTCGAGTACTCAACCTGATCCTCTGTGAATATCGGTTTGGCAGAGCCGCCGTGTGGTTGAGTGGCACTTCTTAATAGTTGGCTATCAAGTGGATCTTCGAAGTCCACATATTTCAATATTGAGTGCAAGTTCCTTTGACTCAAACGCTTGGGAACGCTTTTGTAACGGCCAATTACCGTCAACGGCATTTTGGACTGGTCAGAGTTGTGACAGCCGGCCGCAAAGCAACCCAAGACCAGATTGGATTCGATCTGCCGTTTGTATTTTGACACGACACCGTCGGGAAGACTTTCTGCTAACTCATCAATCTCTCGCTGGAATGCGATACGTCGTTGCAGTTCAGTCAACGGCGGGCTAGAGGGCTCCTTCCCTGTTGGAAAGCCCATGTTTGCAGTAGTGGTGTGATTAGGTCTTTCCTGCGATGTACTCGGCAAAGGAATCGTTTCAACTTGTTCATAACCGACCTGTCTAATAACCTCTCCCGGCTGGTTTTCGATACGCTTGGCGATTTGAGCAGGTTGCGACTTAAGCTGCAAAGCTCGCTGCTGGTTTTCGAGACGCAAATTCTCTTGCTCAATCTGTACCGTTAACTGACGATTGAGATGGTTCAAGGCGGCAGGCGAGATGTCTGTCAGAAGAATTGTGTCAATTTGAATTTGTGCTTGAGGCAGCAAATGGTGTTGAAGGCACCAATAAAACAGTTTTTGTTGCCCTTCGACGTCGTTGGGGGCTGTATCGGCAAATTTTAAATCGTAGGCGTCCGCCATTGTGTTGCAAACAAAATCGACTTTGTCTTGCTCAATGACCAAACGGCTGGAGCGGGTGCGGATGTGGAATTGACTGCCAACTTTTTCGACCTGACCCGAGAGTGTGCTTCCATTCCTGAGCACTAAAACAGTCTCTTGCGCATGTGCGCACTGATTCAAGCAGAGGCTTACCGTAAAAACGGCAACCAGAGAAATAATGACGGTTATATTCTTCCGAACACCCATAGCAGGCGGACGTTAGCACCGTTCAAATGGCCCGTCAACAGAATTGCAAGCAAACGTTAGCCGAATTGCTTGCACTAAATAGCCAGCCGTCGATAACGTTCAATTTACCTTGTTCAAAGTAGCACGCCTCTCCGAGGCGAAAAGCTGTATTACTAGAGTGATGTCGTGATCCTGCCACTAACGTAGAGCGTATGTCCGTTGACGAAACTGGACGCCGAGCTGGAAAGGAAAACACAAGCTCCCGTGAGTTCTTCGGCTTTTCCCCAACGACCAGTTGGTGTTCTTTTCTCAAGCTAGGCAGAGAACTCTGGGTCAGCCACCAATGCTGCGTTCTATGGTGTATCGAAATAGCCAGGCGCTATGGCGTTACACTGCAAGCCATACTGGGCCCAATCAGTCGCCACGCTTCCAGTCAGGGCTGGATTTGATATCGGAAAGCAATGGACTGCAATCATTGCGAATCGCTCATGAATTACCCAACCGGAACTTCTTTACCCGGATGGTAGCAAGAGTTATTGAGTATTCCGATTATACAAATCTTGAGTCGATTCGCTTTTTCTGAAAAACCATTTTTGTGGCGAGTTCGATGATTCGTCACCGATATTCGATATGAAGAACCACCGGATTCTGCCTGACAGTCGTTTTCAGGAAAATCCATATTTCATGGAGGAGCGTCGATGATTCAACGCCGTGAGTTTCTCACAAGTTGTGCAACAGTTTGCGCGTTTGCAAGCTGGCCCAAATTTGTAAATGCCAAAGATCAATTCAGAACACTAAATTGGCGGTCGGTAACGATTCAGACGGTTGCCAAGACCGACGGTAATCGAGCTCCTGTTGTTACAGGCGTTTCTCTGCGCCCTAATAGCACCGAGATTGCAATTGTTGGTGATGACCATTTTGTAAGTATCTACGATCAATCCACCAATCGGTTCACTGAACACCTTGGTGAACACAAGGACTGGGTTCGCGCAGCAAGGTACTCACCCTCCGGTGAGCAATTGGTAACAGCTGGTAACGACCGACGCTTGATGATTTGGGATACGGAGCGGTACGACACACCTACATTGATGTCTACTCATCCAGAAGCGATTATCGAGGTCGCCTTCAATCCTGATGGGAGTCGATTGGCAACCGCAGGATTTGAGGAAAGCTTACGAATCTATGACACGCAATCAACTCAGTTGGTTCAAAAGCTGGAAGGTGCCTGCAACGACAACCACGCGGTCGCTTTCTCAGTTGATGGTCAGCTGATCGCAGCAGGTGGCCGTTGCGGAACGATTCGTGTGTGGGAAGTCCCTTCCGGAAACATGACAGCTGAGTTTCAGGCTCATCGTAATCGGGTTCGTTCCATCGAGTTCGATTCCAATGGACTCATTTTGAGTTGTGGAGAAGATCAAAAAGTAAAACTGACCAATCCACAGCAGCCGAGAACTCCAGTGCAAGTGGCCAAGCAATCGGCTCGTTTGTTCGACAGCAAGTTGATCGGCGGGGACTTGGTCGCAACCGGTAGCGCTGACAACCAAATCCACATCTGGAAACTGACCGATTTATCACATGTGGGTATGCTCGAGGGCCATACAGGCACGGTTTGTTGTTTGGATGTGAACGAAACCAAAATGGTATCCGGTAGCTACGACACGCAAGTCCGAGTTTGGGATTTACAAACGGACGAAGCCCTAGGGGTCCGTCACACTCAGCTGAACCAGGGATGGAACGGCCGACTTAAATAGAAATCAGGCTAACCAAGTCATGCGATTCGGATGCGTATGATGAGGGCCTTTGGATCATTATTTAAACATTCGAGTTAATAACACCGCAATAATAACCGCAGTCACTGCGATTCATTATCCATGGAGGGTAAAGAGTTGGGTCTTTTCAAAAAAATTCTAGGCAAAAAGAAATCTCGTACAGATCAAGAGCACACGCAGCAGGAAGTTCTGCGTCGATGCCATTTCGAGGTTATGGAAGAACGACGAGTTCTTACTGCGAATCCAGTCGTTGCGGGTGTGACTTACCTCGAAGGCGATGCCGGTTTGGATACGGCCCCTGATTACTTCGAAGTCACCTTTGAAGGCGGAGCGGATACCACGCAATTGACGCAGTTTACGATCAATGGTGATCAGGACTTTAGTGGTTCGCAATCGATTGGTGATGTGTTCTTTCACGCCAGTTCAGATCAAGTCGGTGCGGGTACTGCCCACCCATTCGTTTTCGAAGCCGACAACAGTATTGGAGTGTCAGAAAGTGACATTCTGGGCGTCAACGTTTCCGATGACGGCCTGTTGTTGACCGTAGACGTGCAAAACTTTGAGGCTGGTGACGTTCTCGCCTTTACCATTGATGTCGACGAAGTTGAATCCCTCCGACCTGACTTTATCGCTTCCGGCGTCGAATTTGAAGGCTCGCTGTTCAACACGACCTTTGTCGACGAGAACTACTCGTTCAATCCGTTAGATCTTACCGCCACAACGACAATCGATGGCGGGTTTGTTCAGAATCAATCTGAGGGAATCTTTTTCGACAACTACGATCAACTTTTGAGCGAAGGCGAAGCTACCTCGGGTGGTTTGTTGGATCTTGTTCGCGATAACGAAAACGCTCAAGCCAACCGAAGTGCGGGTGCTGTTGACGCATTTGAGTTGGAACCCCGACCCGTAACGATTTCAGGTACGGTTTACGAGGATGAGAATCTGAACTGGGTGCAGGATCCGAACGAGTCCGGCATCAGTTCGGTATCGATTGAGCTTCAGCGTTTGAACGAAGACGGTGTTTATGAAACGGTTGCCACTACCGAAACTGATTCGAATGGTGATTACGAGTTTGGTCGAGAACTAGGCCTTCCGCCGGGAGAATATCGCCTGATTGAAACTCAGCCAGACGGCTTTCTTGACGTTGGAGCGGAAGCTGGAACTGTCGAAGGAGCGGAAGTTGGAACAGTAGAAAGTGTCAACGTTCTGACTGACATTAACATCCCACTCGGTGGGACAGACGCAATCGACTATGACTTTAAAGAGATCCGCCCCGCTTCATTGTCTGGTAACGTCTACCATGATGAGAACAATGACGGCATATTTAATGCCAACGAAGAGGGGATCGCAGATGTTTTGATTCAGGTCACACGCGTCGGAGCGAAACCGGGCGCGACTATGGATCCATTTGCTGACACCGATCCGATCTTTGTTCGTACAGACGCTAACGGTCACTACAGCGTTGAAACTTTGCCGCCTGGTATCTACGAGATCCTTGAGATTAATAACTACCCAGAGGGTGCAGATCCTCTGGAACCGTTTATCGACGGTAGAGACACTGTCGGAAACGTCCGTGGCACAACAGTTGGAACGGGAGTGAACGACCAGTTTACACAGATTCATTTGTGTGCCGACGATCACGGGGTTGAATACAACTTTGGTGAGATCAAGCCAGCAAGCGTAGGAGGAAACGTCAGCGTGCAGACTCCTGAGGGAAAAGTCGGCATCGAAGGCGTAACGATTGAGTTGTATGATGGGGAAGGATTGTTGGTCGACACAGTGTTGACTGATGCTCAAGGAAACTACAGTTTCGAAGGGCTTGCGCCTGGAACTTACTCGATTTTAGAAATTCAGCCATCTGAGTTTCTCGATTCAGAAGAATCTGTTGGAACTGTCGACGGGGTAAACGTCGGCTCACATTCTACAAACGATCGTTTCACAAACATCGTTTTGGGATCGGGTGACGAGGGCGTCAACTACGATTTCTGCGAAGTCCAGCCAGCCAGCGTTGGCGGAAACGTTGGCTATAATTCTCCTGATGGTGGTAAAGTCGGAATCGAAGGGGTTACCATTCAGTTGTTCGATGCTGATGGAAACTTGGTCGCGGATACGGTTACCGATGCGAACGGCGATTATCTATTCGAGGGGCTGGCTCCAGGGACTTATTCGATTGCCGAAATCCAACCAGACGATTTCTTCGACGCGGATGATTCAGTCGGAACCGTTCGCGGTGCTCAAGTCGGCTCTGTTACCAACGACCGTTTCACTGACGTCGTTTTGGGAGCTGGGGACGCGGGCGTCAACTATGATTTCTGCGAGCACATTCCGGCCAGTGTTGGCGGAAACGTTGGCTTCAATACTCCTGATGGTGATAAGGTCGGGATCGAAGGCGTCACTATTCAGCTGTTCGACGCTGACGGAAACCTGGTCGCGGATACGGTTACTGATGCAAACGGTGACTATCTGTTCGAAGGGCTGGCTCCAGGCACATATTCGATCTTTGAAGTCCAACCGGACGATTTCCTGGACGCGGATGAGTCAATCGGAACGGTTCGAGGTGTTCAAGTCGGCTCTGCAACCAACGATCGTTTCACAAACGTCGTTTTGGGATCGGGTGACGCGGGTGTCAACTACGACTTCTGCGAGCACATTCCGGCTAGTTTGTGGGGAACGGTTTGGCATGACTCAAACGATGATGGTGTAATTGATGCTGGCGAAGAGCGAATCAGCGACGTAATCATCAGACTGACTGACGAGGACGGTAATCAAGTCGCTGAGACCACAACCGATGCCAATGGAGACTACCACTTTGAGAATCTTCCGCCCGGTCACTACACGATCACCGAAATCCAGCCTACTGATTTCATCGATGGTCGAGATTCGTTGGGATCGGTTACGAATTTCGAAGGGGTCACATCTCCAAGGGGTGAGCAGGCCAATGACGAGTTCACAGTTTGGTTGGACGCAGGCGATTCAGGATCTGGGTATAACTTTGGTGAATTGCTTCCTGCGTCGATCAGCGGTTTTGTGCACACCGATCCAAATGGCGATTGCAATCTGAATCCGGAAGCCGGCGATAACGTTTTAGCAAACGTTGCGATCGAGTTGGTCGATGAGGACGGAAACGTTGTTGCGACAACTACCACGGACGAAAATGGCTTCTACGAGTTTACCGGCTTGCAGCCTGGCACGTATAAATTGAATCAAGTGCAGCCAGAAGGATTTTTCTCTGCTGGGCAAAATGGTCGTGGCAACGGTGATGACACGATGGAAAACATGATCGGGGAGATCGTGATCGCGTCAGGTGATAACTTGACCGACTACAACTTCTGCGAACACATCCCAGCCGAAATTCATGGTCGTGTCTTCCAGGACGGACCTGCTTTTCAAACGGAAGACGGAAACGTTCCTGAAAACTTCCGTTCACAACGCGATGGGATCTTCCAAGCCAGCACTGATACGCCACTGGAAGGGGTGCGGCTCGAACTGTACTACTACATTGATCCAGCAAGCGATGCGATTGCACCGCGGGCCGTGACTTTGGGTGAAGTCCAATCCCAGTACTACGAACATCTTGGCGACGATCCAGATGCACCTGTTTTCGTTTTGACAGACGCTAACGGAGAGTACTGGTTCCAGGGTTTGCAATCAGGTAACTACATTGTTGTTGAAGTTCAACCGGACGATTTTGTTGATTCAAATGATACCCCCGGAACCACGACTGGATTTACTTTTAATGAATCTACAACAACTGCTCAATCTGAGTTGGTTAACACGTTCTCTGACACCCAACTTATGGACTCAGTGGTTAACATTTTTGTTGCCCCGGGTGGAGCCAGTTTCGCCAACAACTTTAGCGAAGTTCTTGCGGTTCAGGCTGACATTCCATTCGATCCCAATACGCCTCCTGCGCAACAGCCGTTCGTATCTAACAATCCTTTGACTCCTCGTCCGGGTATAACCAGCTTCCCAGGGTTGTTTGGAGCTCAGGCTGGAAACTTTACTCAGTTGATTGGTTCATCTCCAGGAGGAGCTTTCCAGATTGCAGCGCAACAGCCAACCGCTGGTGGCGAAGCGTTCTCATGGCACTTAAGTGTGGTCAATGGAGGTTCACCTCGAGCTGTAGGCGAAGCTAACACAGAAGGTTCGCCATGGTTGCAAGCTTCCGCGGCATTGGATTCCGATTGGTCATCGTTCGAGATGGATCAAGCAACTTGGACATTCACTGACACCGTTACTGCTGACGGTGAAGTGATCGGCTCAAAGCGAGCAAGCCACAAGTTTGGAATGATCGCAGGTACACCTTTGGCAGGTGACTTTGATGGAGATGGTATCGACGAAGTTGCGATCTTCCACGATGGCTATTGGATGGTCGACATCAATCAAAATGGTCGCTGGGATTCCGAAGACTTGCTTGCCTATCTTGGCGATTCAGAAGACCAGCCTGTTGTGGGTGATTGGGATGGTGATGGCAAAGATGACATCGGAATCTACGGTCCAGTTTGGGAAGGTGACCTGGAAGCGATCGCCAACGAACCAGGACTTCCGAACCCGGACAACCAATTGGTTAGCAAGCCAAAGAACATTCCGCCTACTGGAAACGAATCTACAACCGGTGCTCGCTACATGAAACTGTCCGCATACGGACAGCAGCGAGCCGATGTGATTGACCACGTATTTGGTCTTGATGATCACGAACGAGTTGCGGTCGCTGGTGACTGGAATGGAAATGGTATCCGCTCAATCGGAACGTTCGAGAACGGTCAATGGAAATTGGACGTCAATGGTGATGGTGAGTTTGACTACGCCGACACCTACGCGACCTTTGGACGCACTGGCGACATTCCAATCGTGGGTGACTTTGATGGTGACGGCGTCGAGCAAATCGCTGTTTACCGCTCAGGCACCTGGATCGTTGACTCTAATCAAAACCATGAGCTGGACGCGACAGATTTGACGTTCCAGCATGGTGGCAGCCAGGATCAGCCAGTGGTTGGTGACTGGGACGGCGATGGACGGGACGAGCCAGCTCTGTTTAGCAACTCTCAAAACTGGAACAATATCCAGTAGAGCAGAAAATTGATTGTTTCAGCTCGAATTGTTGACTGAATCCAATACAATGCGGTGGACCATTTATTTGGTCCGCCGCTTTTTTTTGAGCTCCACGTTTTCTGGATTGGTTTGAGCCAGTCGAATACTAGAAAGTTGTTTTGTTCGCACGTCTGTTTTTACTGTTTACCTTGGTCCCTTTGGCAGACCTTGTTTTGTTGCTGATGATCAGCAAATCGATACCGGTTTGGGCTACCGTCTTGATCATAATCGGAACTGGGTTAACAGGCGCGTGGTTGGCCAAGCAACAGTGGGCAAAAGTTAAGTCTCGTATTCAAAATCGTTTGCAGCTAAATGAGATGCCAGGCGAATTGATAACCGATGGGATGTTGATCCTGCTTGCTGGCGGGCTACTGGTCGCTCCCGGTTTGATCACAGACACGTTCGGGATTTCATTGTTGATTCCAACTTGCCGAAAATGGTACAAGAAACGAGGGATCGAGTACCTCAAAGAGCATTTCAAGGTAAAAGTCATGAACGCTACTGGCCCAAAATCAAATGATGATATTGTGGACGGCGAAGTGGTCGATGGCGAAGTTGTCGATTCGACCGAGGAATATGGCCATTCGCAAGCTGATCCCTCGCCGCGTACAATCGAGGGCGGTGTAAAATCTGATTCTTCAAATGATTTCACGACATCATGACCGTCACCTATTTTCGCCGATTCCGAATGCAAATCGATTTACGCAAGGAGCTCAAACAGCCTCGTGCGTTAGCGGAACCGTTTGAATTAAAGGCTTGGCATTCCGATCTGTTGAATGAACATGCGAATGCAAAATACACCAGCTTTCGCAACGAGTTGGATTCCAATGTATTCCCATGTCTTGGAGATTCCTACGGTTGCCAACGTTTGATGCGGGATATCAGTTGTCGACAAGGGTTTGTACCTGAGGCGACTTGGTTAGTTATGCGAAACGATCCTGCTTCCAAACGAGCGGTTGCGGTCGGAACGATCCAAGGCATCCGTGAGCAAGTCGAAGTTGGCGCCATCCAGAACATTGGAATCACGCCAGAGTTCCGGGGTTTGGGGTTGGGAACCGTATTGGTCCAATCGGCATTGGCCGGCTTTCGGAAAATCGGCCTGAAATTCGCAACGCTGGAAGTGACCGCGAACAACCTCGACGCAGTGAGGCTCTATGAGCGATTGGGGTTCGAACGTTTGCGAGTGGTGTATAAATCGGTCGACATAAGAATGCCATTTTGAATGGCAAACGATCCGTCGACATGCTTTTTTAAATCGTTGCCGGTTTATCTAACCACTTACGCGAAGTAATTTGCCGCGTTTTCAAAGATGGCGATTCCGTCTGGTCGCTCGCTGAGTCCTTCACGGGTCCAACGGGGGTGTTGCGTTGCCAGAACGTGACGTTCCGGGTGAGGCATCAATCCAAATACTCGCCCTGTCGCATCGCATACGCCCGCAATGTCTCGACTGGATCCGTTTGGGTTGTCGCTGTCGCCGTTGGAATGATATCGAAGCGCCAGTTGTCCGGCCGCTTGCATGCGATCCAGGATTTCATCGTTGCGAGCGACAAACTTCCCCTCTGCATGTGCAATCGGTAAATAGACTTGGTCAACATCTTTGAGGAAAACACATTGGTCGCCATCGGTTTTTAAGCGTACCCACCGGTCGATAAATCGGCCAGAATCGTTCCATGTCAACGTCGCGCACAAGCCTTCTGCGTCTGGGGCTACGAGAAAGCCCGTTTTGACAAGTACTTGAAAGCCGTTACAAATTCCGAGCACCAGTTTATCTTTGTCGATGAACCCTTGGACCGCATCACGAATCCGATTCAGGATCTGATTCGCCAGGATTCGCCCGGCTGCGATGTCGTCGCCAAAACTGAATCCGCCCGGAAAGCACAGAATCTGGTACTGGCTTAACGTGTCAGGTGATTCAATAATCTGGTTGATATGGATCCGATCGGCTTGGACGCCCGCCATCTCGAATGCAAATGCGGTTTCAACATCACAGTTGGTGCCTGGAGCGCGAAGAATGAGGGCTTTGGGATTTGACACAGCGGGTATGGGGGTAAAGTTTCAAAAGTGTATTTGCAAAAACTGAAAACCAAATGCGGGTAAGTCCGAATTTGGATTAAGTCCAATCGAGCGGACTTTGCCAAGCCGCTTTGAGTTCGTCGGTCGGCTCTTTCAGAATCGAGTTTCCGCTTTCGGTAAAGTTAACCAAGTTATGCGTGTCGACGGTTCCAATCTGCTTGCAAGCAACCTCAGACATCAGCGATTCGAATGCAGATTGGTTCTCTGGTGCGACTTCGCAGACGAACCGAGAATTGGATTCCGCAAACAGTTTCGTGGTTGCCTCGGCGGCATCGGAAGTACAAGGGACTGAATCCAGCTCTACAGCCGCTCCGAATCCGCCGGCAAACGCCATCTCGGCAACGCAAACGGCTAGCCCGCCTTCGCTCATGTCATGACAACTACGAACAAGGCGAGATTTGATGGCCGCATGAAGCGTGTGAAAAATTTGCTTGGCCGTTTCCGTATCGACTTTGGGCACTTCGCCGCCCGGTTGATCGTTGACCAAACCATAATGCGAACCACCGAATTCGCTTTTCGTTTCACCGACTTGGTACAGCAGGTTCCCGGCTGCTTTGAGGTCCATGGTTACGCAAGTTGTTACGTCATCGACTTGAGCCAACGCACTGATAAGCAATGTGCTTGGAATCGAGATTGTGTTCCGCTTGCCATCCTCGCCATCATAAGAAAACTCGTTGTTCAAGCTGTCTTTGCCGCTGATAAACGGTGCACCGAACGCGATCGCCAAATCTTGACAAGCGATTGCCGCGCGAACGAGTGTGCCCAGCGTTTCCGGGCGATCGGTGTAGCCCCAACAAAAGTTGTCCAGAATTCCGACTCGAGATGGATCTCCACCAACGGCGACACAATTTCGGAACGCTTCGTCGATCGAGCTGGCGGCCATGTGATAGGGATCAAAGTCACCCAGATGCGGATTCATACCGCAAGAGACCACCACGCCTCGTTTCGAATCCAACACCGGTCGGAGAACGGCCGCGTCGCTGGGCCCGTCGTTGCACACCCCGACCAATGGCTTGACCACGCTGGCTCCCTGAACCTCGTGATCGTATTGTCGAATGACCCAATGTTTGCTGGCAACGTTGAGCGAGCCCAGGATCTTTTTCAGCGTCGCGCCATTTTCTGCGGGTGTCGTTGGTTGAAAAACGAGTGGTGTTGTCGGTTCGGGCTGGTAGACAGCTGAGCGAATTACGGGTGGTCTTCCGTCGTGCAGAAACTCCATCGAGACGTCACCGACAACGGTGTCGCCGTATTTGAGTGTTAGTTGGCCTGTCGGTTCAAAGCGGCCGATGATTGTTGCGACAACACTTTCGCTGGCACACAAATCTCGAAAACGCTCCCAGTTCTTTTCGGGGATGGAAAAAACCATCCGCTCCTGGGCTTCCGAGATCCAGATTTCGGTATAGTTTAAACCGTCATACTTCAAAGGAACTTTGTCGAGGTAGACTTCCGCGCCGATCTCTTCTCCCATCTCACCGATTGCGCTGGAGTAGCCGCCGGCTCCGCAATCGGTCAATGCAGTGTAGAGGTTCTCGTCGCGTGCCTGAAGGAGAACGTCTTGCAACATCTTTTCCGTAATCGCGTTTCCAATTTGAACCGCGCCGCCATCAGTTTGCTCGCTCTTTTCAGTGAGTTCTGCGGAGCTAAACGTTGCACCATGGATTCCGTCTCGACCCGTTCGGCCCCCAATGGATACGATCAAGTCGCCGGGTTGAACTTCCTTTTCTGATTTGTCACAAGGTATCAGGCCGACACTGCCACAAAAAACTAGCGGGTTTCCGATGTACCGGTCATCAAAGAATACTGCTCCGTTTACCGTCGGAATCCCCATTCGATTGCCATAGTCACGAACACCCGCCACGACGCCTTTCATGATGGTGCGTGGATGCATAACCCCCGGCGGAAGTTCTGAAGCAGATTTGTCAGGCGAAGCAAAGCAGAATACGTCGGTGTTACAAATCGGTTTTGCGCCCAATCCTGTTCCCAGTGTGTCGCGGATTACTCCACCGATGCCGGTGTTGGCTCCGCCATAAGGTTCCAGCGCTGAAGGACGATTGTGCGTTTCGACTTTAAAAGTCAGATTGAATTGATCGTCGAAACGAATGATTCCGGCGTTGTCTTTGAAAACGCTAACACACCAGTCGTCTTCGCCCAGTTCGGCGCGAATCGTTTGGGTCGCAGCAAAGATCGTTTCCTTGAGCATGTTGTCGTAGTCCCGAGTCCCGTTTTCGTCGGTATACGAGATGCGACCCGCAAGCGTTTTGTGACTACAGTGCTCACTCCAAGTCTGCGCGATCGATTCCAGCTCGATGTCGGTAGGGTTGCGGTCCAATTGTTGGTAATGTTTTTGGATCGTTTGCATCTCAATTGTGGTCAGGCTGAGAGTGCCTTCGCGGCTGATGCGATCCAGTTCTGCGTCGTCTGCGCTAAGAATGTCGACGGTTGCCAGTTCTAATTCGTAGGGGTGGCTGGATGTTAACTGTGTGAGTTCAAGCGGGCCACGGATCGTTTGTTCAATTGCGTCGTTGGCCAGGACTTTGTTGCACACGCGGTCCAATTGCTGGGCGTCGATTCCGGAGATGATGAACTTGCGAAAAGTTCGGACGGCCTGGATAGTGTCAAAACCCATCTCAGCCATTGCAGCGGCCGCGCTTTCCGCTTGCGGGTCGGTAACGCCCGGTTTGGGTAACACGTAGACCAGGGATTGATTCGATTCCGATATGTTCAGGCTGGCATCACCGACACTGGCAACGATATGCGATTCAACCACGGGTTCGACGAGCAAGTTCGAAGCGATCTTTTCTGCATCGGCTTGGGAGATTTCGGCTTGGACCAAAAATCCATGGTGTGCATCGATTTGGATCGCAGAATCAATTCCAACGCCTATCGCATCGGCCAAGGTTTCTTCGGAGATTCGATTGACGTGACCTGCCGCAGGGAAGATCTCGATTTGCCACAAAGCCACGTTGCCCATTCCTTCAGCAGATTTTTTGGACTTGTCCGTTTCGGATTGCCCGGAAATTTGAGTGCTCAACTTGCCACACTAAGTTTTGAGGTTGCAGAACCAATAGAGCCCAGATTTTAACGAAGTGGTTTTGTTTGGACAGGTGCCTTTTCGCCTTGAATCCGATTCCAACCGCACCGATCGGGCAGGGCACTTCGCAATTGGCATATTCGGGTCAGGTTCACACTTTATAGGTCGATCAACTCTCGAATTATGGCCGTTGCATACGTCCCTTTAGGGAGCTCGAATTGAAGCAGCAACGTTTGAGGGGCTTCCCATTCCAGTTGAGGGGAGATGGGGGTTAGCCGAATGACTCGTCGCTGTTGTTGGAGTCCAGCGGATGTCAGCGCATCTGCAATCCGTTTGT
Source organism: uncultured Pirellulaceae bacterium (assembly GCA_964503615.1). GTDB lineage: Bacteria > Planctomycetota > Planctomycetia > Pirellulales > Pirellulaceae > CAZDBA01. The sequence continues at coordinate 1,929 of CAZDBA010000107.1, read as the reverse complement.
GCTGGGTGGCTGTGGAGTGTTCGAGTTTTTTTACGGCGCCTTGGCTAAGCAGCGCCCCTTCGCCCCAAAGAGGTGCGGTCAGTTCCAGATCACCATTTTGGACTCGTTCCGGTTCGTTGCCTGTCTGACGTTCGGGTAGAACAATGCTGCGGTTGTCTGCGAAACCGTAAATTTCCCCGACCAACGGTTTGTCCCATGAACCGTCGAGGACTCGTTGTCCGACCACGGCATTAAATAGAAAACTGCGTAGTGCTGAAAGCAGGATTCCGCGGACTAAGCGGTCTCGGATTTCTAATTCCCCCACAGCCAATTGCAACGCTTGGTCGATATTGCTTCCCTGACGGCCAAACCTTTGTGAGCCGAAATAATTGGGAACTCCACGGGCAACGATGTGGTTCCATCGAGTTTCCAACTCAGTTGCAGAAAAATTACATTCTCGAAGTCGAATTGTGAAGCGGTTTCCACGATGAACACCTCTGCGCAGTTTTCGAGAGTTGCGGGTGATATTCAGGATTCGGATTCCATTGATTTCTAATTCTTCAGCGGTTGGCGATTTGATTCCTGGTAGATGAATGCTGAACCACTGTCGTGTGATCGCATTTTTGTCTTTTAGTCCGCAGTGGCTAATTTGACGTTTTCGAATTTGCAAACGACGGGCAAGCTCGGCAGCGACATCATTAGTGTTCCAGCCCGATTTCTCGATCCAAAGTAAGCAGTGTTCGCCGGTGCCTGATGGCTGCCAGCCAAGAACTTCTTCCACCTGAAAATCTTCAGGGCGTGATTTGAATCGGGCTTTGCCCAAGCTTGTTCCATGCAGTCGAGGAGGGGCGATTGGATTCATCGAGGTATAGGTAGAGCGGGCAGGGGTGAATTATTGAATGAACGAAACTTTGCCAGAAGTCAGATCGATCGGACCGCCACAGGGAATCCTGGTGAATCCCCTACTAACTATATCAGTATCAGTCAGGCAAGAACGAAAAAAGGCGTGCTCGGAATGAGCACGCCTTTGGATTTTAAAGTTTAGCTATTGTCGTAACCGAATTAACGGCAGCAACGACGGCTCAAAAGTCCGCAACCACGAAGCAAACGGCATCCGCCTTTGCTTCCCATGCTTGAACCACATCCGCATCCACCAGCAGCAACAGGGCCAGCTGAAATAGGAGCGCTAACGTAGCTAGGAGCAGCAGAGAAGCTAGGAGCAGCACTGACAACGCCAGCACTTGAACCGCAGCTTGAGCAACCAGCACCAACGCCAGCACCACCTTGGATGAAAGCTCCCATAGGAGCAGCACCTTGGATGATTCCGCCACCTTGGAAAGGAGCACCTTCGATGATTCCGCCACCTTGGAAAGCAGGAGCAGCACCTTCGATGATTGTTCCGCTTCCACCTTGGATAGCAGGAGCAGCACCTTCGATGATTCCACCTTGGAAAGCAGGAGCAGCACCTTCGATGATTCCACCTTGGAAGGCAGGAGCACCTTGGATTACAGCACCACCGCAGCTAGGAACAGAAACAGGAACCTGGATCTGCTTAGCAACACGACGACAAACTTGTACAGGAACTTGCTCAGTGTAAGTTTCAGGAACTTGAACTGTGTAGTTCTGAGTACGAGTTTGAGGCTGAGAAGTCATCACTGTAACTGTGCGAGTACGAGTTTGAGGCTCTGAACGCATAGTTGTGACAGTACGAGTACGCTGAACTGGAACCATTACTGTGTAAGGAACTTCGCGTGTGCGATTTTCAGTACGAGTACGGTTAACAGTTACCATACGAGTCTTGACCTCAGTAGTGTAAGTCGTCTGAGGAACTTGACGCTCACGCTGCTCTTGACGAACACGCTGAACAGGAACTGTTCGTGTGCGAGTCTCAGTGCGAGTGCGAGTTACAGGAACCATCTTTGTACGAGTCTGTGTAGACATCGTTGTGAC
>CAZDBA010000106.1:0-17679 GCA_964503615.1 uncultured Pirellulaceae bacterium | reverse complement strand
GATAGGGTTTTTTGGATTGTTCCTGTTATACAGTGTCTTGAAGTCAGACATTCCTGGTTGTATTCCCTAGCTCACGCCTAAGGGCTAGGTGCTGTCGCTGCTTCGGAGCTTTACAGGACTCTTACTCTCGTTTGCCACGAATAAGTCGAGTGTTCACGAAGTGAGCAATGCAATATTCGTGTTATTCGTGGCATAGTTCTGAGAAAAACTAATAGCGGTAAATGATGTGGTACCCGAACATGGTTTCCACAACATCACTTACGGTACCAACCTCCATTTCGAACAAGACTTTGTCGAATTCGGCTACCATTTGGCCTCTTTCAAATTTGCCAAGATCGCCGCCCCTAGGACCTGAAGGTCCGTCGCTATACTCCTCTGCGAGTGCTTCAAACTCGGTACCCTCTTTGAGCTTGGCAATACACTCGTTCAATCGAGCAAGGGCCTCTTCCTTCGTTCGAGTGATGTTGGCACCTGCGCGGCCTGAGCCTTTCCATTGAACCAGAATATGCTTGGCACTTGCCGTTTCGGGCGGTGGTGGAAGTTCTTTTCTAAGAATAATATGGTATCCAAAATCGGTTTTAACCGGTTTGCTCACTTCGCCGATCTGCAGCTTCTTCGTCGCTGCAGAAAATTCTGGGATCATTTGGCCGGGAGGAAACACTCCCAAATCGCCACCATTCCTACCGCTAGGTCCATCTGAATGAGTCTTCGCAAGTTCAGCAAAGTCGGCGCCTTCTGCGGACGCTAACGCTGCGACTTCGTTTGCTAGTTTAAGTGCTTCTTCCTCGGTGCGGGTTTGGGCGCTTCGCATCGCTCCAGCGTGACTGATCAAAATGTGAGCCGCAGCCAAGTCAAGTTCCACTTCCTTGCGAAGGATAACATGAAAGCCAAATTTGGACTCAACCGGTTCGCTAACCTGCCCGATCTCAAGTTTGAGTGTTGCTGCGGAAAAAGGGGGAACCATCTGGTCAGGTGCAAAGTTACCGAGATTTCCACCGCCGGTTTTGCTGGGCCCGTCAGAATGTTCTTTGGCCAGTGCCGCAAAGTCGGCGCCTTCGGCTTGGGCCAACTTTGCAACTTCGCCTGCCAATGCTTTGGCCTCTTCTTTGGTGCGGGTTGCTTGGCTTCGCATTGCGCCGTCGTACGCGATCAAGATATGAGCTGCGTTTAACTTTTTTACTTCAGTTTCCTGAGCTACACCTGACGTCGAACAAGACACGACGGAACAAATCAGGAAACAAAGGCAAATTGCACGAACCGAATTAAACATCTAGATAAGCCCTTCAACGGTTGTTACCGCTATTCAAAAACCCTTGGTGAGCCTCCTTTGAGCGAGGCCAAAACTATAGCGGTTATCGCACACCTGCATTCCCCAGACAACCGGCAACCAGCCAAGCCGAGGGTTAACACGTTCCCGGCCAGCGAATGTTGCCCAGATTGCATGGTATTTCGCCCGACGTTTGTGTGGAAACCAGCGCCGTTAAGCCTTGTGAAACTGACCTGAGATAGTCATGATCTACGTTTTAAATCTATTCAATTTTTGTTGGACCTTAGTTGCTGTCCATCTTAACACGATGCCTGTCAGAATACTGCTTACTACCACTTCATACCAAGACACTCCCGGAACCCATCAAGACCTGCTTGAATCGCAAGGCTGGGAAGTCGTCCGTGAACGTGGCCCCCTCACCGAACAGCAAATGCTCGATTTGGCAGGCGATTTCGATGGCTTTCTCTGTGGCGATGATGCGATCACAAAAGCGGTTATCGACAAATCGCTCCCCAAATTGAAATGGATTTCCAAGTACGGAATCGGCATCGACAAGATCGACAAGCAATACGCCACTGAAAAAGGTTTGCCAATCGGATTCTGCCCCGGTGTCAATCATACGACCGTCGCTGAGCATACTTTCGGCTTGCTGATCGGGTTAACGAAAAAGATCAATGAAGTTTCCCAGCACACTCGAAACGGTGAATGGACACGTTTGACCGGAAATGAAATCCTTGGCAAACGAATCGGCATCGTCGGAATGGGGCGAATCGGAAAAGCGGTTATTGAGCGGGCGGCGGCTTTCGGAATGGAAGTTTGCGCGTTCGACGTCTATTGGGACGGAGAGTTTGCCAAAAAGCACAATGTCCAGAAGTGCGAAACAATGGAAGCATTGCTTGACAGCTGCGACATCGTTTCGCTTCATTGCTTTTTGGACGAGACGACAGACAACTTGATCAACGCATCGACGATCGCAAAAATGAAAGACGGCGTGATCATCCTGAACTGTGCTCGCGGCGAGATCGTCAATCCAACCGACATTGCTGCGGCTCTCAACTCAGGCAAGGTAGGCGGATACGGCGCGGACGTGTTGGATGTCGAACCTCCACCGGCTGACCATATTTTGTTTCAAACACCCAACACGATCATCACATCGCATATTGGATCTCGGACTTACGAGTCCGTTCAGCGGCAAGCCACGATGGCGACCGAGAACGCGATCCGTTTCGTTGCCGGTGAACCCCCATTGGCCCAAGCCAACAAACTGCCCGGCCAGGAATCGGTACCCGCCAAAGCCAAATCGAACGCTGAACTTTTCTACGTCGTCGACCCGACCACCCACAACGAACTTGTGGAATCGGCCTACCTCCATCGCGGTTATTCTGAAACCGAAGCCAAAGCGGCAAGTCGATTCTGTGAACTAGCCTCGACCTACGGCATTCGGACTCATAATGCACTCAAAGCGCTTCACCTGGACCACTTGTTTGGCAGTGCAACCGGCGGTTGCGTGCCCGGTGCCGAAGTTGAGAAAAAAGAAACCCGATTCGAAGCTTGTGAAATTTGGGATGCCAAACTCAAGCTGGGGCAATCGGTAGCTTTCGACGCGATGCAACGGTGCATGGAGCTTGCTGACAAATACGGCGTGGGTCAAGTCAGTGTAGACAACACGTTCCACTATTTGTGGGGCGGAGGGTACGTCATGGACGCCGCACTCAAGGGCTACATCGCATATACCAATTGCACATCGACGCTCGCCGAAGTGGTTCCCTATTTTGGAAAGTTCCCCACACTGGGAACCAACCCACACAGCTGGGCTTTTCCAACTCAAGACGCCGTCGGCTTTCCCGTCGTCATCGACTGGGCAACATCGACCGTTGCGATGGGTCGAGTTCAACAGTTCAAGCGTGAGGGTAAGCAGTTACCCGAGGGCGCAGCGGTTGATGCGGATGGAAACCCCACAACCGATCCCAACAAAGCAGTTTCGTTACTCCCTTTCGGGTTGCACAAAGGTTACGGTCTGTCATTGATCAATGAATTGGTGGGTGCTTTGATTGGCGGATCGTTGCCTACAATCCGAGGACGAGCCGATCAAGCAAAAGCGGCAAACGAAAAAGCTTCGACGAACTTTTACTTTCAAGTGATCCACCCCGAGGCGATGAGCAGCGGATTGTTCTCGAAAGGTCGCTCGCAAAGTGAGAACCTCGAGGCAGTCCTGAAAGACATTCTTGGCCACGGCAACGAAGGTTGTTTACTGCCGGGTCAAATCGAAGCCAGCGCGGCAAAGAAAACCAAAGAGGCTGGCGGATTGCTGTTTAGCGCCGCAGAGATCCAATCGTTCAACGAGATCGCAGAAGAGTGCGGTGCTACGCCTTGGGACGCTTCCTCACTGAAGACCTACGAAGGATAGCGACCCTACTGGAAACCCGACGCGTTAGCGAGGAAAGAGCTTCTTTCGCCTCGTAGTCTGCGCCGCGAGTCAACCAGCCAACCTCTTGCCGCTTACTTAATCATTTACACAAAAAAGTCATAGGAAACCGAAAACGATGTCAAAGATAGAAGAACTATTTACATTGTCCGGCAAAACTGCCGTCGTCATCGGAGGCACGGGGGAGTTGTGCGGAGAGATGGCAATCACAATGGCCGAAGCGGGTGCCGAAGTCGTCTTGGTCGGTCGAAACGAAGAGAAGGCCAATAAGAAACTCGAAGTGATTTCCGCTGCGGGCGGTTCTGGCTACTTCGTCGCTGCCGATGTTGCATCGCGTGAAAGTATCGAAACCCTACTGGCGACCGTAATCGAAAAATCGGGCAAGTGCGATATCCTTGTCAACGGTGCGGGCGTCAATGCGGCAACTCCCTTCCTGGAAGTGCCCGAAGACGAGTTCGATCGAATCTTTGCCACCAATGCAAAAGCGGTTTTCGTCGCCTGCCAGGTGTTTGGCAAGTACTTTCTGGACAACAAAATCGAAGCCTCGATCATCAACGTGGGCTCGATGTCTGGTGTGATTCCGCTGTCCCGTGTTTTCACCTATTCAATGACCAAAGCGGCGGTTCACAATATCTCCAAGAATCTTGCTCGTGAGTGGGCGACTGACAACATTCGAGTTAACACCCTCGTTCCAGGTTTCTTTCCTGCCGAACAGAACAAAAAAGTTCTCACTCCCGACCGCGTTGCTCAAATCATGGGACACACACCGATGGACCGATTTGGAGAAGCCAAAGAGTTGGCCGGCGCGACATTATTGCTGGCATCAGCGGCCGGATCCTTTATCACCGGTGCCGAAATCGTCGTCGACGGTGGTTACGCCGCCATGACGATTTAACCAAAAAGCGAAACAATAACCTTATGAAACTTGAAAAATATTCGTTCGGCATGGGCGACCGATTTCTACACCAAGGCGTCGCTCAACTGCAAGCGATTCTAAACGCCAAAGCGGCCGGTGTTGACATCACTCCCGTCTGGAACAAATCGAACCGGGAACACAAAACGATCGGAACCGAACCGGTATCGCTTCGCGAAGAAGCAGACGCCGCAGTTGCAAAACTGGGTTGGACCGGCAGCCATCGCGTGGACGCCGATCATATCAACCTCGACACGGTCGATAGTTTTCTTCCCTGCAGCGACTTTTTTACGATAGACGTGGCGGATGCGATTGGTCAGCCTGCCGACGCCGCCGACGTACAATCGTTCGTTGACTTCTGCAAAAACTACATCGGAACATTGGAAATTCCCGACGCCGGCTCGTTCACGGTTACTCAGGAAGCGGTCGAAGGAATCGCCAACACGTTTCTGAAAGCGGTCAAAGACGCGGGCGAGATCTACCGTTATATCGCCGATGCCAAAGGGGCTGACAACCTGATCGCTGAAATCTCGATGGACGAGACGGATAATCCGCAGACGCCCTTGGAAATGTTCTTCATCCTTGCGATGGCGGCGCAGGAGCAGATTCCGATCCAAACGATCGCGCCTAAGTTCACGGGCCGTTTCAACAAAGGCGTTGATTACGTTGGCGATGTGGCTCAATTCGAAAAAGAATTCAACGACGATCTTGCCGCAATTGCATTTGCGATTTCTGAATTTGGATTACCTGACAACCTTAAACTGAGCGTTCACTCAGGCTCGGACAAGTTCTCGATTTACAAAGCGATTCGAGACGCGTTAAAAAGAACAGGAGCCGGATTGCACGTCAAAACGGCCGGGACCACTTGGCTGGAGGAGTTGATCGGACTGGCCGAAGCGGGTGGTGAAGGGCTTGAAATCGCCAAGCAGGTTTACGCCACTTCGCTGGAGCGAAAAGACGAATTATGCGGGCCCTACGCAACGGTTATCGACATCGACGACAGTCAGTTACCGACCGCCGAAGAAGTCAACAGCTGGACCGGCGAGCAATACGCAAATACTTTAAGACACGATCAGAGCAATTCTGATTACAATCAGAGCTTTCGCCAATTATTGCACGTCGGCTACAAAGTGGCTGCGGAGATGGGCGATCGTTACTACGACGCGTTAAAGAAATTCGAATCGGACGTTTCTCGCAACGTGACCGAGAATCTCTGGGAGCGTCATATCAAACATCTTTTTATTGACTAAAGAGAACTGGGACGGTGATCCTGGATCTCGCAAAACCTCAACAGGTCGAGCACCTTTTGCTTCGACCGAAACCACAAAGTTAGAAAATCATGGAAATCAAATCGGCTGAATCTTGCAAATACGATATCTTGTCATTGGGCGAAGTCATGTTGCGACTGGACCCAGGCGAAGGACGAGTCCGAACCGCACGCTCGTTTAATGCGTGGGAAGGCGGCGGTGAATATAACGTCGCGCGAGGTTTGCGACGCTGTTTTGGCCAACGGGCCGCATTGGTCTCCGCCTTTGTAGATAACGAAATCGGTCGACTGATCGAGAATTTCCTGCTAACCGGTGGCGTGGATACCAGTCATCTCAAATGGGTTGCACACGATGGATCAGGTAGAGCAAGCCGAAACGGACTGAACTTTACCGAGCGAGGCTACGGTGTGCGAGCTGCGTTAGGGACTTCTGATCGCGGAAACACAGCTGCCTCTCAAATGAAGGCAGGCGATATTGACTGGGATTACATTTTCGGTGAATTAGGCGTTCGATGGTTTCACACCGGCGGTATCTATGCGGCTCTTTCTGACACGACGCCTGGTGTTGTAAAGGAAGCTTTAACCGCTGCCAAAAAACATGGCACGATTACCTCGTATGACTTGAACTACCGCGCGTCGCTTTGGGAAGCGTTCGGCGGCAATGAGGCTTGCCAAAAAGTCAACTGCGACATCGCACCGTTGGTCGACGTCATGATCGGAAACGAAGAAGACTTTACTGCCTGTCTGGGCTTGCACGTCGAAGGTGTCGCCGAAGACCTGGGGGGTGAATTACCGGTCGAAGGCTTTGAAAACATGATCAAAGAAGCGACCAAAAAGTTCAGCAACTTCCAAGTGATCGCTACCACGATGCGAGGTGTAAAAACCGCTACGGTTAACGACTGGGGCGCGTTGTGCTGGAAAGATGGCAAGCTTTGTAAAGCTACGCACCGTCCAGACATGGAAATCTTTGATCGAGTAGGCGGTGGAGACAGTTTCGCATCAGGATTGATCTATGGCATGCTGACCACAGGTGACCCTCAAATTGCTGTGGAATACGGAGCTGCTCATGGAGCATTAGCGATGACAACACCCGGTGATACAACGATGGCCTCGCTTTCAGAGGTCGAAGCATTGATGGGAGGCAAAGCGGCTCGCGTAAAGCGTTAAAACGACTTTGCGGGTTATACTATCCTGCCTACCTATACTTGTTTGTGTTTGTGTTTTCGCGCAAACTTAATCGTCAGTGGTACTACTTAGTCTGCGTCCAAGTAGGCTAGGTAGTAGTAACTAACTGATATAATTCCTGCCTAGCTCGTATAGTTCCTGCCTCAAGGTCCCACGCGGATCACACCCTTTGTTCGCAAATTGCTTTTGGATTTTCATCCTTGGGCTCCTTTTCACAATGACACAAACTACTATCTCTCGCGAGCAACTTAAGGCCGATCACATTCGCATTGTGACTTCAGCCGAAACCGATATTTGGGATGCCTATGTGGAGCAGCACCCTAAAGCTTCGGTCTTTCATACGCGCCAAATGGTTGATATTTACTCGGCGACCCACAAGTACCAACCGTTGGCAATTGCTGCGGTCAATCAATACGGTCAACCGGTGGCAATGATCGTTTCCGTGCTTGTGCAAACACTTACAGGAGTTGCCAGCAGTTTCGCCTCACGCGCTGTCATGTTCGCGGAACCGATATGTAACGATGACGACGAAGGTATTCAAGGCTTGGTGATGCTGCTGCACCATCATGACGACTGGATGAAGCGACGCGCGTTGTTTGCTGAGATAAGACCGATTTGGGAGTCCGGCGCAGAACGGGTCGCGTTGGAGAAATGTGGGTATCGCTATCTTGACTACGCCAACTATATCGTTGACGTTACACGATCACCGGATGAACTCTGGTCATCCATGTCCAAAAAATTTCGATACGAGATCGAGCGGGCAAAAAAACGAGGTGTCGAGATCGTCGAAGATTCCTCCTCGAGCGGAGTACGAGCCCTCTACAAACTTTTGCAAGTCAGCTATGGACGATCACAGGTTCCCCTTCCTGATGAGAGTCTTTTTCTAGCAGCGATCGAAAGCCTGCCGCATGAATTCCGGCGTGTGACGCTTGCTAAATATCAGGGCCGTTACGTTGCTGGGTCGTTAGATCTTATTCACAAGGGTGTTGTTTTCGGATGGTACTCAGGGACGGAGCGTGTGCGAGGTATCAGCGCCAATGGCGTGGTAAACTGGTCCGTGATTCAACGAGCCAGCCAGAATGGGCACAGGATATTCGATTTTGGAGGAATTGGTTGGCCCGGCGAGGACTATGGACCGGGAAGATTTAAAGCCAAGTTCGGTGGGGAGCTGGTTTGTTATGGCCGCTATCGAAAAACGTATTCGCCTTGGAAACTATGGATGGCGGAAAAAGTGTACCAACGCGCGCGCGGCTTCATCGCTCCTGCGTTGGACCGACCGTAACTGGTGCTGACTAACAGCGATCGACTCAATCACCTTGCCTTCTTACCGGTTATCCGCCGCGAATCGTTGAACTCTGTTTGTTGGAGGCGGAGGCGGAAAGTTCGCCATTGGAGGTGGAAAGTTCGCTGTACGAGCCGCTGGTTTGTTCCCTTCGGCTCTTTCCAGTTGTTCCAGACGCCATTGGATACTATCCAACTTCGCAACCGGATCTTCGAGCACCATACGATTCGGCTGACATGTTACGCAGCCCGCACATCCCATAGAGTAACCTGGTATAGGAGGCGCTCCCCACTCAGAATAGGTCGGGGTAGCACATCCACATCCCCCATTCCCGCAGTTGCAACCACTGTCTGCATCGCTGTTTTTGTTTTTACGTCTGGTCTTTCTGTTTTTGCGAAATTGTTTGAGGAACGAAAGTTTCTTCACTTCAGATTCACAGTCTTTGCAACTTGAACCCCTTTTGCTATATCCGCACTTACGGTGATGTTTCAAGAAGTTGGGCCCCGGAAACTGCTCGCAGCTGCATTCCCAATCAAGACTGCCGCAATCACAAAACCCTTCCCACTCGTCGATACAGTGGGAGATTCCCATACAGTGGTTTGGACTTAAATCGCATTGGTGTGCACTAAAATACTCCCGAGCCCTGGCTTTGCCCTGTCGGGTAAGGCTCGTTTCATCCCACTGATTTAAACCGTTGGGATAATAGCTGGATCGTACGGGGCGAGTTGGCGTTTCGCGATAGCCTGGAACCCTTGTTGGAGCCGAAAACTGCTCAGCTCCATTTGAGCCTTCAGGACCAACAAACTGCGTTGGGTTGATCAATTTGTATTCTTCGAAATCCTCTTCGGGCTGTGCAAAGGCTTGTTCACCCGGAAATTGCTCAAGTGGTTTTGCCGGAGTTTGGGCAACGTCTGGTTTCGGCGATTGTGGAGAAGATTGTTCCGGAGTTAGAAAGGGAGCCCTTTCCGGTTGCTCAATATTTTGTCGTGGCGTTTGGAGGAAAGTTTGCTCTTTGGCAAATTGTTTGAACGTTTGATCTGAGAGCTTCACCGTCGGGATCGGCGCGGTGCCAACTCCGTCCAAAGGTCCAAAATAACCTTGTGGATTCGTTGGTGTTGACGCGGGTGCTTGCAACCCAAAATGCCTGGGGGCCTGAGCCTGACCATTTTTAGAGGAGAGTCGCTCCGGGTAGGCTTGCTGACATGCTGCAAGACTTGCGAAACCAACCACCAAAATGAGGCTTAGAAAAGCACGATTCATGATACATCCTTGGATCAATCAAAACTGCGTTGGCCAAGACAAAACTCGGGAGAAAGCTGTTTCTCACACTCCATATCCAGCCTTCACAATTGATCGTACCGAACCGCGCCTTTAAACCACGATTAACCAAACAAGCGTTCCAACCGATAAAATTCGGACAGTCGAACCGAACGGAATAACCCTCGAAATCGGAAAAGTTTGACAATTGCTTTGGATGGTGATTTGCAAATACCAGCCTACTGATACTGTTCGCTAATCGAGCGAATGTAGTCCAGTGCCTCTTCCAGATCCGTGGTCGGTACACCCACGTTTCTACCTCCGCGGTCACATTCGCCCAGTAGCACCAAATCATGGTAGTTATCGTTCTCGCGCAGTCGACGATGCTGCCTGGAACCGATGGTTTGATCATTAATTTTGTGCGCGAGCATATGGTTGGCGATCAACCACTGTGTTCGAGGTGTAACAAATCCCTCTAACGCTTCCAGACCTGCAGCGACGTGATCGCCCGAATTGATACCTTTGCCAACATCGTGCAACAGCGCTGCCAGAAGAAATTCTTCGTCATAAGGAACGTTGTCGCAGGCAAGATCGTAAACCTGCAGACTGTGATAAAGCGCGTCCCCTTCGGGATGATATTGGGGGTTCTGTTTCACGTTCTCCAAAGGTAGCAGTAAACTGTAATACAGCTGGAAACGATCGACCGATTCGCTTGCCTGTTCAACGGCTTGTTCGAGGTCCAAGTCGGGATACTCCTTATCCAAAAATTGCTCCAATTCTGCGATACTCGCTCGCTCAATCGTCTTGCCCGTGATCGAGCTTTTGAACCCGTAGCTGACTTTGCTCATATCGTAACAAGTCAACTCGAACTCGTACTCATCAAAAATCTTGATGTGGCGATAGACAGTACACTCTCCATTTTTGCGTACTTGTTTACGGTGAACTTCGTAACGCATTCCATGAAAATCCAATTCGCCTGTTATCGAGTGGAGTTGGTCGGAGAACACATGGATGTCGATGTCGGACCCTTTACGCACATGGCCCGTCAGTACGCTTCCGATTAGTCGAGGGCGAAAATTATGCAGGATTCGCATCAATCGCAGGGCGGCCACGCGCATTTGCCGCAAGTTGTCGAATCGCGATTGGCCTTCCAGCATTCGAGCCATCTGCTGGATCTCGTCTCGGATTTCAGCGTTGCTCGGCAGGTCGGCTGGCTTTACCCGTCCTTTGCAAGTGCGGCGAGCCGCTTTCATTTTCGCGCGGAAGTATTCGGACTCTTGTCGCTCGTACATCATTCGAGCAGCGGTGACAGCGATCTGTCGTCTCAGTTTTGATTTGGACATTCTGTACGGCGATTTACAGGCCGTTGGTTATTTGACACAGCTTGATATCCACAATGTTGGTGATTGTACAACAATCGGGTTCTTTAGGAGAAGCAAATAGAGGTCTGCTCAACCTTAGCAACTTTATTGAAGAACTGGGTGTCCAACAATGACAGGAGACCGTTGGCGTTAAAACGTTCGTGAAATTTCGGTCAAAAAGACAACAAATGGGCGATGAGACAATCGAGGTTTTCGGATATTATAGAGACCATAGACTGGGCGAATCTCGCTCAACCTCTTCAACCTCTCTTATTGAGTCCGTTCAAAAATCATGAGTCAGTTTAGATGATCAACGAAGATTCGACCAAGCAGCGAATCCTGATGGCCGCAGGTCCGATCTTTGCTGCCAACGGATTTCGCGGAGCCACCGTCCGTGATATCAGTGTGGCAGCGGATGTAAATCTAGCCAGTATCAATTATTATTTCGGCGACAAACAGAAACTATACGTCGAAACTGTGAAAATTGCTCGTGCGATGCGAATGGCCGAGTTTCCTTCGCCTAAGCCTAATCCGACGGCAGATCCAGAACAAAGTTTGGAGGACTACATCCGATTGCTTCTAAATCGTCTGGTTCCCGTTAAAAACGCGCCGTGGCAAGTCGTTTTGTTAATGCGTGAATTCATGAATCCAACCGACGCTTGCCGCGAATTGATCGAAGAGTTCATGCGACCAGTTTTTCAGATTCTTTTAAGAATCGTTGACCGGATCGTGGATGGTTCTCTGGAACAACACCAACAACACAAAATCGGGTTTAGTATTATCGGTCAGTGTTTACACTACCGCTGCGCCGCCGAAACGATTTCCATGGTGGTCGAGCCCGAGGAATTCGAACAATTTTTCGATATCGAACAGTTAACTCAACATATCACATTGTTTTCGTTGGGTGCGATCCAACGGCTCAGTCAATCGACAAAACCAACGACTCGTTCATCTAACTAACCCGACACGCTTCGGATCACAACCTCAAAGGATTTTTGCGTTTGCGCAAACAGGAAACCGATGGCTCAAAATTCAAACAGGAACACCGGTTGGTTGCGTTCAGAAATCATCAAAACGGTGATTTCGATTCTCGTTCTGGCATTGGGAATCGGACTTTTTGCTTACATGTATTCTCTGCGAGACGTTCCCCCCGACAAAGTCTCGAACGTATTGATTCCGATGGTCTCTGTGGTTCCAGCAAAACAGTATACCGACAAGATCGACCTCGTGGTTTCTGGCCTGGTTCAACCCGCGCACGAGATCAATGTGATGTCGGAAGTCAACGGAATCGTGAAAGTTAAACATCCAGCGTGCGAGTCCGGCTCTTATGTAGTGGCCAATACGCCGCTGCTGGAAATCGACCCAACCGCCTACAACGCCGCATTGGAAACCAGCAAAGCGGATATGGAACAGACAGCCAAACAGATCGAAGAAGCTCAGGTTGAAATAGCAAATGCCATCCGCAACATCGAACTTGCGCGTCGTGAACTAACGATCGCACAGGCCGATCACCAACGCAACCTGCGACTGTTGTCTCAAAACGTGATCTCGAAATCGGAAGCCGATCAAACGGAAAGAAGCTATGTTGCTGCCCAGTCCGTTCTGACAACACGCGAAAACGCAAAAGCCGCGGCGGAGGCACGACTGGAAAGCGCAAAAGCAGCAAAAGCACTTTCCCAAACGCGAATCAACCAAAGCGAGTTGGAAATTGACAAACTAACGATTAACGCAAGTAAAACCGGGGTTGTCGTTCGTGAGTTTGTTCAAGAGGGCGATGCGGTCCGCATAGGGACGCCGCTTCTAACGTTTGAAGCAACTGACAAAGTGGAAGTCCTCACCACGCTGACGCCGGACGAACTGGAATGGATCCGTGATAACCAAACGATCGACACAAGCGGGATGAACCCCGAAGAACGCATCGCTGCGGCCTATGCGGTTCCCAAAGTCGATGTCAAAATCTTTGAGCGCAACGCTCCGGATTTAGTTTGGGATGGTGTTCTGGAACGGTTCGATGGAATTGGAAGGGACGATCGCACCAAAACGATTCCTTGCCGTATCGTAATCAAAGAGCCCGTTATCCAACACCAAACGGCAACCGGTTCGCACCCGAAGGCTTTACTGCGGAACACGTTTGTAAAATGTCGTATCGAAGTCGACATTGATCAAACCGATCCAGGTCGAATACCGCTTGTGATCCCTGCCACAGCATTGACGCCAGGTAACTACGTCTGGATTGCCAATGGCAAGCGACTTGATCGCAAGAAAGTGACTGTTTTGGATGATGTTGTCGACGAGAAAACCGGCCAATCGCTCGTTGTTATCCAAGCCGCAGAGGATTCGATCCGCCTTAACGACTGGGTGGTTACTTCGCCATTAAGCCAACCGACGATCGGTTCAGAAGCTCGAATCGTCGATGAACCGGAAATCGGCGCGAACTCAGAGCCAATCAAAGCGAACACTAATTCAGACACGGCGGCCAGCGGCATGCTGGAAGAACCGGAGTAGTTACCAGCGGATTCTCCAATGAGGATTTGTCAGATGAGCAATCTTTAAACCAATCTAAAATCATACACGGACTATGGGCAAGCCAACAGAAAAAGACGGAGGAATGCGAAGCGTAATTCGCTGGGCGATTAGGAACTCGCCTGCGATGAATACGTTTCTGATCGCCACCCTGATTCTGGGCGCGCTCAGCTTTATCGTGATGCGGCGTGAAGTGTTCCCCAATTTCGCGTTGGAGATCGTGCTGATCTCGGTTCCTTATCCGGGTGCTACACCCGACGAAGTCGAAGAAGCGATCTGCCAAAAATTGGAAGCAGCCGTTTACAATCTGGATGGTGTCAAGAAAGTCAGCTCAGTCGCCAATGAAAACGCGGGCTTTGTCATTTTAGAATTGAAAAGCTCCGTTAAAGATGTGCAGCCGGTTTTAAACGATGTCCGTTCCGCTATCGATCAGATCTCCAATTTTCCACCTAGCGATGAACTGCCCGAGATTAAACAGATCGTCTTTCGCGCGCCGGCGATTACTTTGGGAATCGTAGGCCCAGAAGAAAAGATAGATGACCCCGAACTGAAACTTGAAAACGAACTTCAGTTGCGGAAACTTGCCGAAAATGTCCGTGAGGATTTGTTGGATTTGCGAGCGGTTGAACCGGAAAGCTTCATGCGAAAGCCGTTTGCCAAATTGTTCCAACCAGCCGGGACGGCGATTTCGAATGCAAACATTGTGGCGGAAAAGCCGTATGAGATCTCGATCGAGATTCCTGAAGACACGCTCCGGCAGTACCAGCTTTCTCTTACTCAGCTGGCTGGGATCGTTGCCTCCAACACGACCGAGTTGCCCGGCGGAAAAATGGAAACAGCCGGACAGGAGCTGTTACTGCGAGGAAATGCCAAGCGCGAGGCAAGTAGTGAGATCGCCAGTATTCCCGTGCTCACTCGGCCCAGCGGTGACGTGGTCACGATCGGTGACCTTGGCGTCGTGGTTGATGGCTTTGAAGAAACCGTACGAACCAACAATATTGACAATCGGCCAGGGTTGGTTATCAGTGTTTCCAAAACGGCTGAAGAGGACCTTTTTACCATCGTAGAAACGGTAAAAGACTATGTCGCCACAAAAGAATTACCGCCGGGGTACAAACTTGAAATTTGGGGCGATATTTCGGTCGACGTAGAAGACCGAATTAATCTCTTGTCCCGGAATGGATTGCAAGGACTGATCCTTGTGTTTTTGGTACTGGCTATCTTTCTGGAATTGCGACTCGCCTTTTGGGTGGCAATGGGAATACCGATCGCCGTTTTGGGCGCTGGATGCATCCTGCTTGTAACGGGTGCAACGCTCAACATGCTGTCGATGTTTGCGTTTCTGATGGCCCTTGGGATCGTCGTAGACGATGCGATTGTGATCGGCGAAAACATTTATGCAAAGCGGGAAGAGGGGCTGTCCAACTTTCGCGCCGCTGTTGAAGGGACCGTTGAAGTTCTACCAAGCGTGATTGCCTCGGTGAGCACAACGATTATCGCTTTTCTGCCCTTGATGTTTGTGACCGGCGTGATGGGCAAGTTTATTGCGGTCATGCCGTTGGCCGTTATCGCGATGCTGATAATCTCACTGGTAGAAAGTGCGTTCATCTTGCCAGCTCACTTGGCGCACGAGAACAACCTCTTCTTGCGTTTTATTTCCTACGCATTTTACGTTTTCAAGCCGTTGATTTGGCTGCTCACAAAAATCAATGTGGTAGCCTCTCGCCTGATGCAACTTTCCATCGAGCGTTTCTACAGCCCGCTTTTGAACTGGTCGCTGGACAACCGTCGGATCGTATTGGCGACGGTTACTTCCCTGTTTTTGGTTTCGATCGGATTGATTGTTTCTGGCTTTGCTCCCTTCGCCTTCTTTCCCAAAATTGACGGCCGCCAAATCAATGCCTCAATCATCTTTCCCAGCGGCACGCCGGCTAAGTTCTCTGAAAAAGCGACCCAGGAATTGGAAGCAGCGTTTGTCAGAATTAATGACCGTATCGTTGAGCAAACCGGGAAACCCGTATACAGGAATCTGTACCGAAGAATAGGCGAAGTCGGCAATGACCGAAAAGGTCCCTCCGGGATTACCAACGGCGGTCATGTTGGTCTGGTCGAAGCTCAATTGGTCCAGCCAGATGAACGAACTGTTTCGGTCCCCGAATTGATTCAGATGTGGCGGGAGGAAATCCCTGAGATCCCAGGTCAGGACGCGCTTAAATTTGCCTCGGAGTCGATGGGCCCGAGCGGCGCTGCGATCGAATTCAAGATCCTGGCCTCAATCGGCAGCGAAAAATATCTTGATCAGATTGCCGACGAGTGTAAAGAATATCTCGACGGAAAAAGTGGAGTGTTTGACACCGAAGACGACTCCCGGTCTGGAAAATGGGAATTGGTTTTGCGCCTCAACGAAGATGGTAAAGCGTTGGGGATGGACGAAGATACTTTGGCTCGAACGATTCGTAGCGTCTATTTTGGCGAGGAAGCCTCTCGTATCCAGAGAGGACGGCATGAGATCAAGGTGATGGTGCGATACCCCAAAGATGAACGTCAGTCGATGGAGAGCTTTTCAAATATCCGCGTTCGGGATAACGATGGGATCGAACGTCCGCTATTGGAAATCGCAGATATCGAATACAAGCAGTCCTATTCACAGCTTAGCCGTTTGAATCAAAGACGCGCGGTTACCGTCACGGCGGATGTGGATAAGAAACAAGGCGACGCGGTAAAAATCCTTGCGGAGATGCAGTCCGAATTTATGCCCGCGCTGCTGAAAAGGTACGAAGATCAATACGGGGCAAAGCTGACCGTGAATTGGGAAGGCGAGCAGGCTCAGACGGTCGAATCGATGACCAGTATGTTTATCGGTTTTGCAGTGGCATTGCTTTGCATGTTCATTCTGTTGACTCTTGAGTTTCAATCCTACATGCAACCGTTGATCATCCTTTCAATCATCCCGTTCGGTTGGGTCGGCGCGATTCTGGGCCACGCGCTATTGGGAATTGACCTGACGCTATTCAGCTTCTTTGGTTTGATCGCTCTCACGGGTGTTGTCGTAAACGATTCGATTGTGCTGGTCGATTTCATTAACCGCCGAGTTCGCGAAAATATTGATTTACGAACTGCGCTAATGAGTGCGGGAGCTCGTCGCTTTCGCCCGATTATGTTGACGTCGATGACGACGGTGGCAGGCCTGTGTCCAATGTTGCTGGAAACCTCTCTGCAAGCTCAAGTGTTGATCCCGATGGCGGCCAGTTTGATCTTTGGACTGGCAACCGGAACGCTCTTAATCCTTATCCTCGTGCCGCTTTTCTACAGCATTTACGGCTCCGTGCTTTCGATGTTTGGTTTCCCGCTGGTTGTTGACCACCATGGAGACGATGAGAGTAACGAAACGAACGACCCCCAAACAGCAACCGGTCTGGCCGGCACCTAGACGAGCATAGGCGCTTTTACTTTTCTTTTCAGACTGAGAACTTGCTTGCCTGCGACCAATCTCTTTTTCAGTTTTTCGTAGTCCACATCTTGCACAAGTGCCGCCATAAATGGATCAGTCGTCGACGATAAACTCCACGGAATAAACACCCTCGTTTCGATCATATTCAATATGAAGACTGCGTTTTTCGTCGGTCCAATACAGGGCAGCGCAATCGTCCTCAAAATCATACCCGTCGTCCGGGTCTCCCAAACCTTTGCAGAGTTGTTCGAAGCTCGTTTCCTTTCGAATCTCAACCGACTCACCATCTTTAACTACTGTCACGTTCCCAAGCGTTCGCATAGATGGGATTGAGGTGGGATTAGTTAGATAGGTCTCCACGACAACCAACTCGTTATGCTCAAAAGTTAGTGAAAACCCGCTTTCGAGATAGTGCAAAGACGTCGTGACAGGGTACACACCGGCCTCTGAAGCTCGACCCAAAACTTTCACTTCTTCAACACCACTTTTCACCGAAATCGAATTGAGTTTGCTTTGATCGAAATCTATCACCAACTGCTCGTGAATTATCAAACCCAAATCAGCAGTAGGATTCTTTGGACGTGAGACTAGTCGCTTGATGAAGTCAAACATGGACATTCTCGTTTCAAAACCGCAGGAACGCCATTGGCACGATCTTCAATAGCGGAAGTTTTATTGTTAAGTTTCATTAAAAGATCTACTTTAAACCAAATCCGGAAACGAGACCAATTTGTTTCGATTGTGCCAG
>CAZDBA010000105.1:0-17681 GCA_964503615.1 uncultured Pirellulaceae bacterium | reverse complement strand
GTCGCAGTTTTTTTTCCAAGATCTCTTTGGGAGCAATATGGAGAGCATTCTTAGGAGGATTCCTTTCAAAATCAGTTTGGCTCTGAATGTATTTCCAGAAAAGTCTGTGTCTTTCAACGGCGCCACAGAACGGGCACCTGCCGTCTTTTCGCGGAACAATTCCAGCGTCTCGAAAATACTTGGATCGACGACCACAAATAGTGCATTTGAGTTTACCGCCCATATGAATAATGTCATAAACGAGAGGCTTGACGAGTTTTTTTAACTTTTTGATCATGAATATGCCTTTGGATTGGCTTCTAAAAATACGCTTCGATTTTTCATCAAAACCGACCTCAGCGCATTTTCAAAAGATCCATCATATGTCGTATAAAACTGGATAAAATAGTTGTCGGTTACGCGAGTTTATTCGAGATGAAAATTGGTTTGCAAATCGCAGTCAAATCTTCCCAGGACGGCTTTTCCGCAAGACAGGCACACTAGTTTTTTGTAAGGACGTAGAACTGATGATATAGATTCTCTCTCGTACGTCCGAAGGCTGTGCTTAATGTTGAATTGCGCTTCAAGTAGCGTTTCAAACTCCCTTTCTGATATGTTAGCCCCCAGTTCCCAGTAGTGAAAATCGTTCTGGACTTTAATGTCTTGGCCAGTGCGCTTGAAAAATGGCAAACGATATTGTCGTGCACTTGCTCTTTTTGAACTGAAGTATCGAATACTCGCAACTCGCGTTACATTCGGAACAGATATGACCGCACCAAGTTTTGCCACACGGTGAATTTGAGAAAGTGCAGTCGGCACCTTTTCCCACGGTATGTGTTCTAGAACTTGGCAACATAGCACCGTGTCAACGAATTCGTCACTTAAATCGTTTTCTGTGATGGAACCTTCGATATCCGGATTCAATCGGGGATCAATGTCGAAGGTCAATTCCCATTGCACTAACGATAAACAGACCTGAGAGTGCTAGGTTGATCGGCAACAGTCGGGGTTTGTTGTAGATCCAAATCAGTATGGGAGTTGCAGCAGCAACAATTGCTGCGATGATCGACGCTACAGCTATGTTGATCCAAAACAACGTTGAAACTTGATCGTGGTTGATTTTTGGTTTTTGTATAACGGCTTTCGAAAGGCCCAAGTCGAGAAAAATAGTAGCAAATCCTGTAAGAACGGTAACCATTGCGACCAAACCAAAGTCTTCGCTGGTTAGTTTGCTAGTAACCAAAATAGTACTGGTTACTGTTACTAAAAAATTGAACGCAGTGGCTGCAAGCGTGTAGGCCCCACCACGCGCTGTTTTCTTAGCGAGATTCTTTTGCAGATCTCCAGTTGTGAAGTACCGGTCAATGTTCTGTTGGGATATTGTTGTGGTGGATTTGCTCATTGGCGAGCGTGAGTAGACCTGATCACGTGCTTATTTTGTTTTACCGTTTAGCTTTACGTGTTTCAGGAGTGTCGATAGAGGGTACTAGTTTGGCTGACGCTGACATCGAAGGTACAGTTTGATTATTCAAATTTCAGCGATCCTTGTTCAAGCCGAGTGGCAATCACCGAGTCCAATTGCTTAGACGTCTTTGAGTTGAATGCCTGAGCAATTATCTGACCTTTGTCATCACGCACGAAAATATAATGGCGAGATTTTGAAGTTTGAACAAAAATGCCCTCGTCGATGAAACGCCATTGAAAGGTTTTTAATTCGTTTTTCGCTAGCAGATTTACGGTTCCGTCTTGGTTAAAACGGGTATCCCAAGGGGCGTTTACCTTCCATTCGATTCTCCAGTCGGACTGAAAGATTGGATCCCTAGCCTTGTTTTTGTGGGCTGCAACCTGAATTTCCTCTAAGCGAGCTTGGACTCGTTTTTGTGTCAGTCCGTTGAGTGTCGATTCAATCTCTGAGTAGATTTCAGCAGCATGAGCTTTGATCGCCGCCGATTCCTTTGGCATGGTTTCCGCTAGATCCCACCAAGCGTCAGCGATTTCCAAGTTGCCTTCTGATTGAATCTCTTTGGCAGCAATCGTTTGAGTGGGTTCTAAGTTTCCTTTGGCCAGATAGGCCAATCCGGTTGGGAAGTCGTTTTTTACGAAGCAGTAAAATTCGCCAGTAGCTTGGTTGGCAACTTGGTTGTCTGGTTGTTTTTTTACAATTGCAATTTGGTCTTCGATTGCTGTGTAAGCCGTTGCCAGTTTTCTAATCCTCTTGACCGAGTCGTCTAGGAAATCGATCGTTGATTCGTTTGCACCTTTTTTGGCGACCGCTAATAACTTTCTCGATTTCGCAACAGCTGTTTCGTACTGGTCCAAAGCGACCTCTTGGTCAATTAACTTTTGACAGTGCCCCGTGAGGGCCGAGAACTCCTCTGGATCTTCCAGCGTTTTACCCAACTCGCGCAAAACATCACACCTGAATTGGAATTCGTCAACTTCGTAGGCTTCAACGATTTCATCAGTCGCTGCCCATGCCGTTCTTCCCTCGCCTATTTTTTGAGCCAACTCTAAAGATTCACTCAAAAGCGCGTATCTCGCTACAGGATCGTCTTTTGTTTCCAAACCCTGTTTTAGTAACAGATCGGCAAGGTTGCGTTTGCCGTTATCTGACCGATTCGCGTATTGTTCCGGAAACAGCTGGCGAATCTGTTTGACCATTTCTCTTAGCTGTTCTTTGTCCGGTATAGGAGTTGCCGGTTCCTGAACGACGGCGATCGTCGGTGTTGTTTTGACAGGGTTCTTCTTTGGTTTGGGATTGTCGGTAGAAGCCGTCTTTGGTGTCGCAGCGCGCTTAGATTCAACCTGAGCCGCCAGTAGTCGTTTATCGCCGACGAAATCGAGTTCCAGAAACAGATCGGTCGATTTGGTATCGTCCGGTTTAACAAGGTGATGAAATCCGGCAGCCAATTCGGGCCGTATCTGGTCGAGGTGAGTCGTAAAGCTCTTTTCTGCTCCGTTTGTCTGGGAGAAAGTGATCGACCCAGGCCGCTTGGTCACACATTTCACGTATTGGCCATTCAATTTGATCTCAGTGCCAATTGTGCAACGACCTAACCCGGTTTGTACAGTTCGCCAGAATTTCCCGAGCGAACCTATTCGACTTTCCAAGTCGGAGAAAGCGAGCGCGGCAGCGTTCTCTGGATTTTTCTTCAACGCAGCGTGTAATTCGCTGGCTAGGTCGTAGTTACGTTGGCTGATTGCCAACATTACGATTTGTTCGATCTGTTCTGTTTCCGATTTTGGTTCAATCAACACAACTGGGAAGTTTCGAAGCGCGGCTTGGTCTTTCCAAGCCGGCTTAGGTTCTGATTTTTCGGTTTTAGTCGCTGGCTTTTTGTTGGAGTTTCCAGATTTGTTTCTTGGCGAGCGTTTGTCCGCCTCGTAATCGTAGTTTTCATCCAGTTCGACCGGCTCGTTGGACAATTCTGATTTGCTTTTAACGTTGGCATCCATATCGATTCCCGTCAAGTCAGAGCGAAACGATTTAAACCATGAGGAATTGATGATCAGCAATCCAACCACAACCGCCGCAACCATACTGCTAATCAGCGACACCACCATCACAAGCGATTTTTTGCCTGCGCTTTTCTGGGTGCCCTTGCGTTTCTGATCGGGAATATTCTGAAGGTTAGGCTTGGCCATAGAAAGACTCCATGTAGACGAAAGCGAACCCTTGAGATGGTAACATTATTTTAAAAGCACACCAAACTGGCACATTCTGGAACTGGATGAAGTGTAGCGATAGGCACCTTATCCTGACTTTCATCCCCCCATTGTTGACCAATTGGAGACTTGGCGAAGGTACTCACCATATCCGCTTTTCGCGTATTCGTCAGCGAGTTTTAGCAGTTGATTTTGGTCGATAAAGCCCATGTAAAAAGCGACTTCTTCAATGCAACCGATTTTGGTTCCTTGACGCTCTTCGATAACTCGGACAAAGGTCGACGCCTCGTCCAGAGATCGAAACGTTCCTGTATCCAGCCATGCAACACCTCGGTTAAAAACACCAACACGAAGTTGGTCTTCGGCAAGATAGACGTTGTTAACAGTTGTAATTTCCAACTCGCCTCGTGCCGAAGGTTGAATGCTTTTGGCAATATCTACGACTTGGTTGTCATAAAAATACAAACCAGGGACAGCAAAATTCGACTTGGGAGTGGTGGGCTTTTCCTCAAGCGAAACCGCTTTTCCGTTCGCGTCGAATTCAACGACCCCATACCGCTGAGGGTCGCTAACATGGGCGGCGAAAATAACTGCACCTTCAGGATCAGTATTTGATCGAATCAGTTTTCCAAAACCGGAACCGTAAAAAATGTTGTCGCCCAGAATCAAAGCAACTTTATCGTCACCGATAAATTCTTCACCGATCGTAAAGGCTTGAGCGAGTCCCTTGGGTTCTTCCTGGACGGCGTAACTGAACTCGCAACCGATCTTGCTGCCATCGCCGAGTAGTCGTTCAAAGTTTGGCAAATCAAGAGGGGTCGAAATCACAAGGATTTCGCGAATCCCAGCAAGCATTAAAACCGAAAGCGGATAGTAGATCATCGGTTTGTCATAAACCGGAATGATCTGCTTGGATGCAGCTAAGGTTATCGGATGCAGACGACTACCTGATCCTCCAGCGAGAATGATACCTTTCATAGTTTTCTTAATCTAATAGGGGAAGTTGGCCAGCGGGCAGAGTTTTAGCTTGCCCTTCGGTGGAAAGCGAAATAGGTGAAAAAAATTGGGTGAGATTGTCAGCGAGTGTTAGGCTGCGCTACGAAGTCGCATTGTGAAAATTGGTCGTTCATTCACGACCGACCGACATTTTGTTTGCTTCATCGCGTGCCAGTTCGAGATCGTGATCGACCATCAACTGCGCGAGTTCCTGACAGGAAACGGTTGGTTCCCAGCCCAGTACCTGTTGCGCTTTGGAACAGTCTCCGACCAAGCGGTTGACTTCGGTAGGACGCAGAAATTGGGGGTCGATCTCGACATGCTGCGTCCAATCAAGTTGAAGGTGCTCAAACGAATACTCCAGAAACTCGCGAATGGTGTGCGCTTTGCCAGTTGCCAATACGAAATCTTCGGGCTTGTCATGTTGCATCATCTGCCACATTCCGACCACGTAATCTTTTGCAAAGCCCCAATCACGGCGGGCGTCGAGGTTGCCCAGATACAGTTTGTCTTGCAAACCCAACTTGATCCTTGCTGCAGCCCGAGTGATCTTGCGAGTCACAAACTGCTCGCCACGCCGGGGTGATTCGTGGTTGAACAGGATCCCGTTGACCGCAAACAGGTCATACGCTTCTCGGTAATTAACGGTTTGATGAAAGGCGAATACTTTCGCGCAAGCGTAGGGGCTTTGCGGATGAAAACGGGTACTTTCATTCTGAGGTGACTCATCGACTTCGCCGAACATCTCGGAAGATGAAGCCTGATAGACCTTGGTGGGTTTTGTTTGATTCAATTGCCGAGCTGCTTCCAGAACGTTCAGCGCGCCTATGCCCGTAGCTTGAATCGTATAGTGAGGCTGTTTGAACGAGACATGAACATGGCTTTGAGCGGCCAAGTTGTAAATTTCGTCCGGTTTCAAATTCAGTATCAGGTGGGAAAGGTTTTGCCCGTCGGTCAAATCACCGTAGTGAAGAAACAACTTCGAATTCGTTTGGCCAGTATCGGAGCAAATGTGTTTGATTCGGTCATTGTTTTGTGAACTGTTTCTGCGAATCAAGCCGTGTACTTCGTAGCCTTGGTCCAGCAGGAACTCGGCCAGGTACGATCCGTCCTGCCCTGTGATGCCAGTAATAAACGCCTTCTTGGTCATCTAACCAAACTGCCTCGGTCGAATCGGAAGGGTTCTTGTTTTTGTATCGCTAAATCGCATGAAATTAGGGGGTTCGGTCGGCGCGCACTCCGTGCACGTCGGTGACACCGATTTGCAAAACACCCGGAAATTGCGGGTGATTAGGTTTCAGATTAACATGGGACTTTGGGGTGTAAATGCCTAATCCTTGAGCGGATTAGGGAAAAGGCCCGTTATGTATCGTTTGGGCTTTCCTCGCGGCTTGGCGCTGTTCAGTGGGGAGGTTGTTCAGTATCGATAATTCTGGTTTTAGGGGTTGTAGGCCCTAGATCGGCTCCAATAGTCCCTCGTCAATCTCCATCGCAACCGATTGCTCCAACAACCGAACTGAGACGAGAAAGCATGTTTTGCCGCCGCGCCGAATAACGATTCCTTCGTAGTCACGAAACGGGCCATTTTTAATTCGGCAGCGATCACCGCCGGTCAAGTTGGCTTCGGGAGTCAGAGGAATATCAGCCTCGATAATCGCGCGAATTTTGCGCAGATCTTCAACCAACTGCTCGTGTTCTTCAACAATTGTGTACTTGGCAACACAGTTAGTCGTCATCGCCTCGTAGCGATCACTTTCGTCCCCGAACATAAAAACATAATTGGCGAACAGAGGGATGAAGCTTGTTCGAATTCGCCCGGCTGGCGAGCGGTATCGTTTTGGGATCACTGGCGCATAGAAAGCAACCGACTTCGACGTCAGTTTACGCATCAGGTCTTTTTCGCGGCGAACATGGGTGTAGATACACCACCATTGGCGATCTGGATCCGAGAGCAACTGCTGGTTTTCCAGCAGGTCGACAGGGTAAATATCGGGCTCTTTCTTCAGAATCGGCATAAGTCATTATTCGACCATTATCTGGCCAAAGAAAGATGTTTTTCAGTAGGCTGCAAACCTTGCCGATTCTGCAAACCGATTGTCACGAAGACACTTGATCAGTGCTAGCCTTTTCAGCCAATCCCATAGTCAAAACAGTTGCGACCGGAGCTCGACGCAGGTGGGTACCGTCGGGATAGACTTAGCGCCCATTCTGGTAGAGAAGTGAGTATCAATGGCAGGACAGAAGGTCTAAATTTCGCGTACTACTTTCGCAGGCAGGGAGCATTACCCTTCTTTCAGTAAATTTTATTGAATTGCGCCTTAAGCCGTAAGAATGTACGACGTCCTTTTGTCCGACCAATTTCTGACGGCTCAGAAAAAGCGACCCCATCCAAATTTTTGGAAACCCTTTTTCTAACTACAACAATTCTTGGACACATACCTAGCAATGGATTATGATGTTGATTTCCGCGGGCAGCAAAAATAATGTCATCTACACTTAAGAGCATTCAACGAAACTGGCTGAAAAATTCTTCGAGAGAGTATCTATACGGTGCAAATGAGGAGTTTGCCAAGCAAGTCAGCTCAGAGTGTTTTGTGTTGGATGCAGGAGCTGGAGAGGCGCCGTACAGAAGTCTTTTTGATCATGCGAATTACGAGACTGCAGATTTTGAAATGGTCGATAAGGATTATGCTCCTTCAACCTATGTGTGTGATTTGAGCGAGATACCCGTAGAAGATGCGAGATTCGACTACATTGTGTTCAATCAAGTCATGGAACATTTGCCAGAACCTAAAAGTACCCTTGTCGAATTATTCAGGGTGTTGAAGCCCGGTGGGAAAATAATCTGTACTTGCCCTCTTTTCTTTGAGGAGCACGAACAACCTTACGATTTTTATAGGTACACCCAATTTGCGCATAAACATTTATTTGGGAGTGTTGGATTTGAAATCGAGAAAATTGAGTGGCTAGAGGGTTATTTTGGAACTGTTGGCTATCAATTCCACTGTATCTACAAGTATCTTCCGATTCGTCCTAGCAAATATCCTATCGGGACTGTTACACGCTACTTGGCATTCCCTGTCATGTTAGGTGTGAAAGCCCTTGCTTTTTTTCTTGCCGGTTTCTTTTATCGAATGGACTTAAGTTTCAAGTTTACTGGTAAAGGACTTCCAAAGAATTACGCAGTTGTTGCAAGGAAACCTGAGTCATAACAACGCATTAGTTCTAATCGGATGTTCTGGTAACCTGTTTTTTGAAAGCGTTCTATGCCAGATTTGTTTTAGCGCTAAAAGAAAACGGTTCATTTGGGCAACAAATTTGTCGTAGGAACTCACCACTTTTGATCGACTTTGAAAATCGTCCAAACTGCTCAGGAGCCACTTTCGGCCGCTTTGCTCGTTTCGGCGTTCTCGGGTATGGCCGCGTTTTTCTTATGTGACCATGGATTGGGCCACTCGGTGCAACCCGCCAAGTATTCCTTATAAACGGGCTCGTCGTCGGAACGCGCTTCCAGCCATTCTAACGTTTGGGCAACGATCTCTTGTTCGCGCTCAATCGTGATTTCGCCACTCATCACTTTGTACCGCAGGAATACAAAGTAGGTATCCAACACGTCGCACTGACAATAATCGTTGATGCTTTTCAGCTCACCTCGATCGTAAAGATCCTGAACCATGTGGCCAGCGATTCCCATTTTTCCCGGTTTGCCCAGCAGCATTGCTGCCAAGTTCAGGCCGCCATTGAAGCGCGTCGCCGAAAAATTAGTCAGGACTTCCTGAAGATCAAGATGCGCTTGTTGGTTAAAGCGATGTCTTGGTTTCTCGTAGCTGATTTTCTTTTCACCCAACCACTCCGAAACGTCGATGCCGAAACGAAACGCGGACAACTCAAGCAACGGAATATCAAAAGTCCGTCCGTTAAACGTTACCAAAGTCGGCTGCTTAAACAGCTGCCAACCTTTCCAGAACTTGCGAACGATCTGAAACGGATCGTAGTCCGGTTCGTCGAGCGACTTCATCTCAATCAATTCAAAATTGGAAGAGACTTTGCCGATCGTTACCGATATGGGAATGTGGAACGTATAGGGGATGAACTCGCTGCCCCATTTCGCGATCAACTCCTGCCGATACTTTTCCACCGCCTCTTTAGGTGTCAGAGTTTCGCCGGGGTAGCGGACCTTAGCGATTAAATCGCCATCAGCAATGCTCTCGACATCAAAGATGAGATAACTAAATTCGGGTGAGGCCATGACATCGCTTTGAGAGACAGGGATGCACGTATCGTACCCGATTGCGGGCTAGTTCGAAACAATCAAAGTTAATTGCCCTCAAATATTCACCAGTTAGAAAATAACTTTACCAGTAAAACGCCGAAACAGATTTTGCCCGCAATCGGTTAAACTAATTCATCCACGTCAGCAGAATTCGGAACCCAAATGAACTCGACAAGATTACTCAATCGCTTTTTACAGTACGTCCAAATTAACACGACTGCCGTCGATAACGCGGGCTGTTATCCCAGCAGTCCGGGGCAGATCGAGTTGGGCAAGCTGATCGTTCAGCAACTTCGTGAGATGGGCGTTCAGGACGTAACCCAGAACGAGCACGGAATCGTTTTAGCGACTTTGCCAGCCAGTCCTGGCAAGCAAGATGCTCCCGTGGTCGCATTCAACGCCCATTTTGATACATCACCGGAAACCAGCGGGGACGGAGTCAAGCCAAACGTGATCGAGAATTTCGATGGCAAAGACATTCAGCTTTCCGGCGACCCTTCCAAGATCATCACGGCCGCAACTTGCAGCGAACTGGTAGAGGCCAAAGGTAAAACGCTCATCACCACCGATGGAACAACTCTGTTGGGCGGTGATGACAAAGCTGGTGTGGCAATCATGATGGAATTGGCAAACACTTTGATTGAGAACCCCGAAATTTGCCATGGGCCCGTACGGTTGTTGTTCACTTGTGACGAAGAGATCGGCAAAGGTGTTGAGCATGTCGATGTGGCATCAGTCAACGCAACGGTTTGCTATACTTTCGATGGTGGCGGTCAGAATGATGTCGACTCAGAAACGTTTTCTGCTGATGGTGCGCTGATCACGTTCCAAGGCGTTAATATTCACCCCGCTTTGGCCAAAGACAAAATGGTCAACTCGATCCGTGCCGCGGCTCGTTTTATTGACCGCATGCCAGTTGAACTCTCGCCGGAGCGAACGGATGGACGAGATGGTTTCCTGCATCCCTATGTTCTCGAAGGTGGCGTGGCCGAGTCGACTTTAAGAGTCCTGTTGCGCGATTTCGAATCGGCGAAGCTGAACGACTACGCTGAAATCCTGAACGGTATCGCGCGAGAAGTGGAAGCGGAGATGGCAGGCATCACAGTAAAGATTGAGATTGTCAAACAGTACCGCAACTTGGCAGACGGTTTGGTGCACGAACCCCGCGCGGTCGAGTTCGCAGTCAAAGCACACGAAGCGTTAGGCCGGACCGCCAATCGTTCTATTATTCGCGGCGGCACCGACGGCTCGCAATTGACTGAGCTGGGTTTGCCGACCCCAAATCTGTCGTCCGGTCAGCACAATATCCACTCACCACTCGAATGGGCTTGTCTGGATGAGATGGTCGCGGCCGGAGAAGTCGGAATCGAGATCCTGAAACTCTGGGCCAATGAGTAAGCAACGACGGCTTTAGCGGCGCATCTCTGTTTCTGTCAGCTTTGTCGGACACCAATTGTTAACAAAAGATTGCTCCAAAGCGCTTGATCTCCAGTTTGGATAGTCAGCACGTGGCTAGGACTGGCTACTGCGTCGTAGAACTCCCAGCGGTCAATCGGGTCGAGTTCAGCACTCAAACCAGCCGACTTTAAAGTCGACCGATACTCTGACCATACGGGCGGTTCGACGTCCAACTTGTGCGGATCATCATCGGGCATTCCCATCGTATTGACCGCTTCGATCGGGATGGCCGTGATAAGGACTTCAAACACCTGCTGCACAGTCATCAAGCCGGGCGCCAAATTCAGGCTTACCAGTTTTGCCTTGGGACCAATCGCACTCGAAGCAGGATAATTTCCGTCAGCGATTAGCACTTTGCTGCTATGTCCAGCTGTCGCCAGAGTTGCGCTGATCTCAGGGTGGATTAGCTGGTGTTTCAACATGGCGTTTCAATTTTTTAGTTGCGTGCGAGTGGGATGCTCAAAGAATATAGACATGCATCCAGTTTGTTGCTAGCGGAATTTCTCTGGCCACTCCCCTGCCCTCATTCTAGACTCCCTCCGCATTCTTTTTCAAACCCACATGATGCGTTATGTCAAATCGTAGGCAGGATCGTCGCGAAAATCGCGACCAAGAAACGAATACCGAACATCAGGAGATGACTACCAAGCGGAAGCGTCGCCGCTGGCCATGGATCCTCTTGATCTTACTCGTGCTGTTTTACTTTCTGCCCGCCATCATCGTGCGGACTCCACTCAAGCAAAAAGCGATCGACTGGGCAACCGCTGACTTCAAAGGCAATATTGTAGCGGACAACGTTTCTACAGGTTGGTTTTCACCCACCAGGATCTCAGGCGTCACAGTTCGTAACGACGCAGGCGACACATTGGTGACAGTCGATTCGGTGACAACATCAAAATCGCTTTACGGATTTGCATCAGCAAGTAGTGAACTGGGCGAGATCGAAGTCGAAAACCCCAAAGTCTATCTCCACCTGCGACCTGACGGTAGCAACTTGGAAGATGCGATTGCCGAGTATATGAAGCCGTCGGACGAACCGGCTTCCGATTTGCCACACCTTCAATTAACCGTCAAGGGAGGCGAAGTTCACATCGCAACTTCGACCGACACGCAGACATGGTTGATCGACAACCTCAACGTCAATTCAGAAATCGCCGGTCAAGGCGCAGCCGTCGTTGCCGATGTCAGTTGCAATGCGCAAGCCACCAACCAACCTGCAGGTGTACTACAACTTCGCTTGGCGTTGGATGCCGGCTCCAAGCAGATCATTGCCAACAACGGCACTTGTCAATTGCAGACCCAAGCCGTTCCCGTTTCCGTGCTCGTTCCAGCACTGCAACGAGTGATCGGGCCTTGCAACGCGATCGGGCAGATAGATGGCAATGCGGACTTTCAGTTTTCCGACGGGGGGAGTGGCATCGCCGCCAATCTGGATCGCATGACGATCTCCCAGTTAGCGTTGGTTGCGCCTCACTACCTTAAGAATGACCAAGTCACATTGGAGCGGTTGTTTGCCAACGGCCAGCTGAAACTGGCGGCCAGTGAAATTCAAGCGGTCAACTTTGAAACGAAAACAGACTTTGGCTCCGTCACTTCCAACGGTCAGATCGATCTTGCACATCTATCGGTAATGGCGCCGACGGGCGAAGTGCCAACAGGAGAATTTACAGCGCACGGCGAAGTAGAATTGCCAAAGATTGCCAGCATGATTCCCGAGACGTTGGGGCTGCATAAAGACTTGAGCGTCGAAACTGGCAAGCTCACGTTTGATGTTACCACTCGCGCTGAAGCGGGAATGCGGCGTTTGGTTATCGACTCGGAAGCATTTAACCTCACCGCGCGCCGTGGTGGGCAGCTGCTGAACTGGCACAAGCCGCTACGTCTTACGGCACAGGTCGCACAATCCAACAACGACGTTGTGCTGGAAAACGTTCGTTGCGAATCTGATTTCGTGACTGTGACGGGAAAAGCAAACTCACAAATCGGAAACTTCCTGATCGAGAATGGTGACCTTGCCCTGCTGCAACAAAACCTCAGTCAGTTTGTGGACCTGACGGGAGTCGAGCTCGCCGGGAAATTTGGCGGGGAATTCAGCTGGAGCTTCAAAGGCGACCCTCAGCTGGCCACCGAGTTTAGTGTGAGCGACCGCCCGGTGCAGATCGGTGGCAAGTTTGAGATCAACCAGCCCATCATTCAACTTCCAGAAATGCCTCGTTGGTCCCCGGATAAACTGGTCGCGATTTGCAATGCCAGTGGGAAAAGCCTTTCCGATGGAACGATTCAAATCAACAGCGGCGGTGCTCGGGCCGTAGTGGGCAAAGAAACGTTTACGGTGCGCCTAGCCGAGCCAATCACCGACTTGGCAAACTTGGAAACGGCCAAGCTTAATTGTGATGTCAAAGGTAGCGTCGATGGATGGTTGTCGCACATTCGAAACTTTGTCTGGTGCGGCGATTTCGATGCAACCGGTCGAATCGAGTCAACGTTTGAAGCAAACGTCAGCCCTGAACTGATCGTGTTGAACAACTTGGAATATCAAATGGGCAACTTGGCGTTCGATGGATACGGAGCCCAGTTTAATGAGCAGGTCGTCAGTGGAGATGGCCAGTTAAGCTACGACCTAAATAGCGGCTTGATTTACATGCCGATTTTCAATGTTTCCTGTTCTTCACTCAATGCGCGAGCGCAAGAGATCAGGATGACCGTGACCGAAGTGATTAACGTGACGGGCGATGTCGCGTTCGCCGCCGATATGAACCGTATCACGAATTGGTTCGGAATCAGCCCCGATCAAGACAGTATCAACTGGTTCGGTACGGCTGAAGGAAATGCAAAACTTTCCAGCAACAACGACGCAATCATTGCACAGGTAAACGCGGTTGTAAACGAATTCGTCGCGGCTCAAAGACAACCTGCTGCCGCTGACGCTGGGGTTCGCAACGCGTCCAGCCAGATGCAATGGAGCGAGTTGTTGCGAGATGACAAAGTTGAAATCAATGGCGCGATCGGAATTGCTCAGGATTTTGACACCATTCATTTCTCCGAAGCCAAGATCAACTCAAGCGCGGTCGCAGTCGGGGCAAACGGGTCCATTTCCGATCTGGCGGGCAGTTGGCAAACTCAGTTCCAGGGCCAATGGAGTCCTGACTGGAACAAGATCGACGGGTTGCTGGATGCCTACACCTATGAAACGTTAAAGCTCAGCGGTTCAGGGCCGCAGCAGTTCGACGTTAACGGCCCGTTGTTCTCCGAGCTCAGCCCCGAGATGGCTGCGGCATGGATTCCGCCGGAGCTAAAGGTGCAAACTCGATTCGCTTGGGATGCTGGAGAAGTTCTCGACTTGCCCCTGGGCGCCAGCGAGATCCAACTGGACGTAAATCAAAGCGTAGCTTTCTTACAGTCAAGTGAGATCTCATTCGTGGGTGGCGCGTTGAATTTAAAACCGATCATCGACATGCGAAGCGAAGAACCTTATCTCGTGATGGAGTCTGGAAAAATTGTCGACAATATCGACCTTTCCTCAGAGGTTTGCAAAGACTTTTTGAAGTACCTTACGCCACTGGTGGCCGACGCGACGGAGGCTCAAGGCAAAATAACGGTGAACGTCGATTCACTTCAGGCGCCGATCTACGAACCGATGCAACTTCAAACTCGAGGAACGATCTCACTTAAAGGCGGAAGCGTTGGCGCCGGTCCGCTAGCCGAACAGCTTTTTACAAGTGTGCAACAAATCAAGCAGTTGCTCAAACCGGGGTCAGATACCAAAGAAATGCAATCGGTTTGGATGGATCTTGGCGATCAGGAGATTCCGTTCGTTGTTCAAGACGGCCGTGTTCATCATCAAGGAATTCGGCTGAACATTGATGACGTTGTTGTAACGACCGAGGGCTTTGTGGGACTCGATCAAACAGTCAACTTGGTCGCCAGTATTCCAATCCAGGATGAATGGCTGGGAGACAATCGTTGGCTGGCGAGTTTGAGCGGGCAATCCCTTCAGATTCCGATCGGTGGTACGGCTACCAAGCCGCGTTTGGACACACAGGCGATCCGTCAACTATCCCAACAGCTTGTCCAACAAGCGAGTCGCAATGCGATTAACGGCGTGATTCAGGAAAAAACAGGTGAAGTTCAGAACCGAATCCAAGAGGAAGTTCAGCAAGCTCAACAAAAGCTGAACAATAAAATCCAGAACGAGATTCAGGATCGAGTTCAGGACAAGATCCAAAACGGAATTCAGGAAAAGCTTGGCGGCGAGTTGCAAAAGGGCCTCAAGGGGCTTTTCGGCAATTAATCAGGAGAGCGAGGCTCCTGCCGAGCTACTGAGAGCCTACCCCGACCCCGACTTGCCCAAAACCTGCACCAACATCCAAGTCACGATTACACCGCGCCCTGTCCAGGCGATTGTGCGGATCCAGTTTGATTGGACCAGCCATTTATAGGCTGCCGGATCAAACCCATTCACCAGTTTCGAATGGCATGGAACTTGAATAAACGCGGTCGACAGCCAAATCACAACTACGAGCGCGATGCCAACATAAACCAGTGTGTTGCCCACGCCCTTGACTGGATAGATCGCCAGCATGACGGCAGTGATAATTTCGATCAACATCACGGGGCCGACGATGTAAGTGATGTTGGATTGATGTCGCTGTTGGTAAGTGACGTAATTTTGCTCGCCAACATCGTCGAAAAGCGGATAGTGGACGACTTGGATTAACCAAATAAGCCCGACTAAAAATAACGTCGCAACAACGTTGGTAAGCAAAATGGATGTGGGCCAGTTCATAAATAGGTTTGTTCTAAGTTCTTTAAGGGAATGATCGAATGAGTTCGCGAACAGCAGTAACATCCGTAATTCTAGCTGCTTTCGCCAATCCAGTCATTTAGGTGGCTTGCACCGTTACGAACCATTAAAATCACAGGCATGAATATTCCCTACTTGGCCATGTTGATTTTGGCCCTGCATGTACCCGTTTTAGGCGCAGCGTATTCCCAGGAGCTGACGGCGACGTTGAATCTTCGTGTTGAGGAAGGTTCCACCGTTGGTATCATCGACCTCGATGAGACGTTTGAGGTTGTCTTAAAAAATGAGACACAGTCGTCGATCTCGATACCCCATCCCGAGTCGGTTGATGGAGCCGGCGCGGTCCGCTTTGTAATCACTGACTTGGAAACCAAGCAAAGCTTCGATGTGTCGCAGACCGCTCCTCAAACCGAGGGCCAGCAGAGACCATCGTTCGAAATTAAACCTGTTAGTGAGTTTGCTTTCTTCGTATCGTTCGGCGAATATCGTGATGGTTCGATTTGTTGGCAGAACTTACCTGCCCCAAATTCGGGTAAGCAACTCTCCATTCGGATCGAAATCGATTTCGAATCGATTTCTGTAAAATCGGCGGACTATCCGATGCTATTCAATTTTGCTCGAGCGGAATTGCCGCAACACTATCTTTGGAGTGGCTTTCCAGACGTTGCTTTGAAAATGCTCAAAGCCGACCCCGATTTAATCGAACGGATTGATGAAGACAAACGGACGCCGCTGCACGTAGCGGCAAGGTTTGGACATGTTGAGGTGGTGAAGTGGCTGTTGGACAATGGAGCCAACGTTGACGCGGTTGCCTACAACAAGTTCACTCCGTTAAGACTAGCAAGTGACATCGAGATTGTGCGAATGTTGCTGCAAGCCGGCGCGAATCCCAACCAAGTCGATGCGTTTGCCAACAGTCCGCTACAACACGCGATCTCAAACAGTAAGGCAGTTGCTGCCGACGATCAGGCGGCGGCTCACTTCGCCAAGTGGAAACGGATCCTCAATGTTTATGTTGAAGAGGGCGTCGAATTCCAATTGTTGCCTGCCATCGAAGTCGGAGATCTGAAGCAAGTCAAAAAACTGCTTGAGCGAGAACCGGAGTTGTTGGACCGTTATGTCCGCGAACAACAGCCACTTCGATCCGCGGTGCAAAGTGGCGAGGTTGAGATCGTTCGCTACTTGCTTTCGACGTTTCCGGACAAAATGGACATCGACAACTTTGCTGGCGGAAAAGGCTTTCCCGTTTCCAAGCTCGCGTTAAGTAATCAGAATTCAGATGTGTTGCAGTTATTGATCGATCAGGGAGCCGACCTTGAGCGGCGAATTACCTGGCAAGGCCCGAGAATGGGCCGTTGGGTAGTTGGAGACAATGCAACGTTGTTACATTTCGCAGCCCGCGACGGCGTTCCGGAAATGGTACAGTTGCTGTTGGACCGCGGCGTTGATCCGTTTGCGGTTGCCCGCAGTGATCTTGCCAACGGTGACCAACAGACCGCACTTCACGTTGCCGCTTATTTCTGCAAACCGGAAAATGCGAGCGTGATTCTTGGGCACAAATCGTTTCAGTCCGGAGATGCTCAGCAGCGACAGAAAATTGTAGATGAATGTCTCTCTGTTTCGATCCGTTCTCAGAAAACGCTATCGGCCAAGCTCTGTTCGGCGTTCATTGATGCGGGGGCAAACACGAAAACTGTAGAGGGCCAGCCAACTTTGATCGAGATGATCTCGCAATCGGTCCACCCTTCCGCGACAGACACACGTGCGATCGGGGAAGTTGTAGAAGTCCTTGCACAAGCCGGTGTTGAGATCGACTTTTACTCTGCGGTTGCTCTACAACGTGTTGAGCAAGTCGAACAACTGTTGCAACAGGATCCTCAACTTGCACAAGCTCGTGGAACCGATGGCTTTCCCGCACTGCACAAGGCGACGGAGTTAGGGAATGTTGAGATCGTTCGTCTGTTGCTGGCAGCCGGTTGCGACGTGAACATCAAAAACGAAAGCAAGGACTCAGGCTATTTAGATGAGCGGGCTCTTCACGAAGCCGCATTTTGGAATCGGCTGGAAATCGCGGAGCTTCTCGTCAAGTCGGGCGCGGAGGTTAATGCAATTGCTGAAAAAGAGATTACGCCCCTTCACCGCGCAGCCCGATTGGGAAACGTTGAGATAGTCAATCTGCTTTTGGAGAACGGGGCCGATCGAACGCTTTCTGATCACCAAGGCCAAACCGCATCCGACTGGACCCGTAATCCCAACATCAAAAAGATGCTTAAGCCTGCTGAATAAATTCGACTAAAGCAAGCGGCTTACTTAAACAATACAATGAATAGAATTGGTTGGGCAAAGTGGTTTTGGCGAGTTGCTGAAGAAGAGATTGCCCGGCGGAAAAGCTTGCACACCCTGCGAGCAAGTTTTGATCAAGACGATCTTTCTTTCGCAGAAGATGGAACTAGGTCGCATAATCGAACGCAAGTATTTTTCTGGCGATTTTGAAAACTGCTTTGG